>JAHITJ010000117.1 GCA_018817795.1 Myxococcota bacterium
CCGGTCGCGGCTCGGGCCAGGGGCAGGCCGGTCAGTTCACCATGAGCCCTGCCTTGGGCGGCCAGTGCGACTGCAACGTCGGCGGCGACGGCGGGGCCCAGCTCGGCTCGACGCCCCAGCAGGGAAGCGCCTCCAAGGGCGACGACGGATCGGGCGGCGGCGGCGGTGCCATGGGACGCATCACGATCCGCGACTGTATCGTCTACCAGAACCAGGGGGAACTATCCCCGCAACCCTTCTTGGCAGGCTGCGCCCTGCCCTGATCAGGATGACCTCATGCCGGGACAGCCCTTCTATGAGCAGGTGATGGGCCTGCTGCTTTCCAAGCCCATGGACGAGAGTCTCTTCGAGACCCTCCAGTATCTGGAGTTCTCCTGTCAGGCCGGCGGCTTCGCGCTGCTGCTGTGGCAGGCCGAAGCCACGCACGCCACGCTGCTGGCGACCTCCCAGTTGCAGAACATCCAGGGGCTCCCCATCGCCATGCCCTTCCCCTCCGAGGCCGGCACCTTCACCCTCGACGACCCCGTGGAGATCGCCCGGCTGGCCACGGCCATGGAGCTTGACCTCTTCATGGACGAGCCGCACCTCGAGGGCATCGTCTCGCCCCTGGCCGCCCACAACTCCAGCGTGGCGCTGCTGATGTTCGCCGAGGAGCCCGAAGCCTCCCAGGTCGACCTTCTCACCCTCAACCGCCTGTTCCAGTTGTTCCTGCGCGACACGTACTACCTGCTGCAGCTGCGCGAGCGCACCAACCCCACGGGCAACCGCAAGAAAAACAGCCAACTGAGCGCGATCAAGGGCAACCGCGAACTGTTCGACAACTCCACCGACGGCATCCTGGTGCTCGATCACCACCTCAAGATCGTGTTCATCAACCGCATGGCCGAGAACATCCTCGGCTACGCCCAGAGCGCGGTCGTCAACCGCAGCGTCTTCGATCTGATCACCCCCTCCAACGCCGAGGTCTTCCAGGAGCACCTCCTGGAACCCGACGCCAACTTCGAGGTCGAATCCATCACCCTGAGTTGTGAGACCGCGGTGCTGCGCATGACCCGCAGCCAGCTGCTCTCCGAGCAGGGCCTGATCGTGCTGAGTTTCTGGGATGTCACCGAGACGCGCCAGGTCCAGAAGCAGCTCTCCTACACCTCGGACTTCCTGACGCGCCTGGTGCGGAACTCCTCGGTCGCCATCGTCGCAGGCGACACCGAAGGACCGATCTTCCTGTTCAGCCCGGCCGCCGAGAAACTGTTCGGCTTCCCCAGCGAGGGCGTGCTCGGCAAGCTCGCGCTGGCGGACATGTTCACGGAGCTTGACGCCTGGGAGACCATCCGCAACCTCCTCGACGTCGAGGAGAACGGTGGCGGCGGGCGCGTGGACCAGCTCAGCGTCGATGTCAAGATGGCCGGCTCCCACGAGGCACCCGCGGTCATGAGCGCCTTCCTGGTGCCCGAGTACCAGCCCGGGCGCGACGCCGTGGTCGCCTTCTTCACGGATCTGCGCGACAAGAAGGCGATGGAGGCCACCATCGTCGAGTACCAGAAGAAGCTCGAGGACACCGAGAAGCAGGCCATGCTCTCCTCGCTGGCCGGCACGATGGCCCACGAACTGAACCAGCCCCTGATGTCGATCCTCGGCTACACCGAGCTGCTGCAGCGGCCCAACCTGCCCCCGGAGAAGCTCGAGCGGGGCATCCGCACCATCGCCCAGGAGGCCGATCGCATGGCCGAAATCGTCAAGAAGATCGGAAACCTCACCCGCTACGAGACCCGCAACTACGTCGGGGCTGCGACCATCATCGACCTCGACAAGGGTTCCCGCTCCCCGGATAAACCATGAAGAAGAACCCGAAGGAAGCCCAACTGCAGGAGATGGAAGCGCTGGCCGAGAAGCTCGGCGTCGAGATCCGTGTGGAGACGCTGCGCAGCCTGCACCCGCGCAAGGGCGGGCTGTGCCGGGTCCAGGGCGCGTTCGTCCTGCTCATCGACAAGAAGGCCTCCCTCGACGAGCGCTGGTTCCTGTTCACAGAAGCGCTCTGCATGTTCGACCTCGACGGCGAGTTCCTCTCCCCCAAGCTGCGCGCCCTGCTCGCCGAGCGCAGGGACGATCTGGTCTCCCGCGGAAAGCGCCTGCCCGAATGACCTCACATGGCGACCCCTTCACCGTCCACATGATCGGCGGCTGCGGCGCGTTCGGCCGCAACTGCGCGGTCCTCTCCCAGGACGGCGAGTCCGTGGTGGTCGACTGCGGCTCCCAGTTCCCGTCCGAGGGCACCTTCGACGTTTCCTGCATGATCCCGCACCCGGAGCGGCTGTGGGAGCAGGTCCCCCGCCCGCTGGCCTACCTGCTCACCCACGGCCACGAGGATCACGTCGGCGCCCTGCGCCACCTGCTCGCGACGGCCCCCGCCCCCGTGTACGGCACGCCGTTCACCCTCGGGCTCATCGCCGAGCGCCACGCGACGCTCACACCGTCGGTGAGGCGCGCGTGCCCGCTGATCGAGATGATCCCGGGACAGCGCATCCAGCTCTCCGAGAGGATCGCCTTCACCGCGCTGGCGGTGGCGCACTCCATCCCCCAGGCGGTGGTGCTGCTGCTCGAGTTTCCGGCCGGCCGCGTCCTGCACACCGGCGACTTCAAGCTGGCCGGGGCCCCCTCCTGGAGCCTCGACACCGCCACCCTCGCCGCGCTGGCGCCCCCCCCGCTGTTCCTGATGCTGGCCGACTCCACCGGCGCCTGCACCGGAGAAGCCACCGCCGACGAGGCCCACCTGGCCGGCCGCATCGACGACCTCCTCGAGACCGCCCCCGGACGCGTCTTCGTGACCGTGTTCTCGTCGCACATCGACCGGATCCGCAACTTCCTGCAGAACGGGCAGAGACACCAGCGAAGCGCCGCCGCGCTGGGCCGCTCCATGGAGCGCTACACGGCCACGGCCCGCGAGCTGGGCCTGCTGCCCGAATGGAACTTCACCACCATCGACGAGGTCGCCGCCCTGCCGCCCCACCGCCAGATGTTCTTCATCTCGGGCTCCCAGGGCGAGACGTCCTCGGCCATGGACCGGCTGTCTGCGGGCCAGAACCCACGCTTCAACCTGGGACCCGACGACACCGTCATCTTCTCGGTGTCGACGATCCCCGGCCGGGAGCTGCCGGTGTCCCAGATGATCGACCGCTTCCTCGAGACCGGATGCCGGGTGCGGATGCACACCGAGGAGATGCCCACCCATGTCTCCGGGCACGGCTCGGCCACCGAACTGCGCCTGCTCTACGAGGCGCTGCGGCCGGACACGGTGATCCCGGTGCACGGCTCCCTGCGGTACCTGCTCGCGGGCCGTGATCTGGCGCTGGCCTGCGGCGTGCCCGAGGCGTTTCTGTGCAGGGACGGCAACCGCTCGATCTTCGAGGACGGCGCCTGGCGGGTCGAGCCCGCGCCCATCTCCGAGGTCCTGCACCTGGAGAACCCGCAGGACACGCCGATCTGCGACGAGAGCCTCAAGCAGCGACGGCGCATGGCCGCCACCGGGGTCGTGTTCGTCGCCTGCGCGCTGGACCGGAAGGGCCGCCCCAGATCCCCCGTGCAGATGACCCTCCGCGGCATCGGCCGCGTCGAGGATCATCCCGATCTGGCCGAGGGCTGCATCCGGTCCGTGCTGGCGGGCTTCTCCTCCCTGCATGATCCCGACCCGGCCCGCGTCATCGAGCTGCTCGTGCGGCGTTTTTTCAAATCCGAGACTGGCAAAAAACCACAGGTTGTGGTGCACTTGATTAGCTGAGGTTGACCCATGAAAAGAATCATCGCGCTTGGAATCCTGGCATTGACCCTCTCCTGCTCCGGCAAGTCCGGCGAGGCCCCGAAGCCACCCACGGCCCCCGATCCGGGCACGGACCCGGGCGTCGCCACGGACGCGCCGCAGATGTCGGTGTCGGGCAAGGACGTCAAGGACAACCCGAAGATCGCGGCGCTGACGCCGACCGACGAGCTCAACTGCGGCACCATGTGCGGCCACCTGGCGTACTGCAACCAGAAGATGCTCCAGAAGACCACCAGCAACACGGCGCTGTCAGCCTGTGTCAAGGGATGCTCCGCACGACGCGGCGAGGCCGACAAGGCGCGCTGGGAGTCCATGGAGACCTGCATGAAGCAGCACCGCGGCGATCAGTGCCCGGCCCTGCGCGGCTGCATCGAGGCCGCCATGAGCGACCTTCAGAAGAAACTGCATGGGATGGATCCCCCTGTGCCAGAGCCCCCCATGACCGATACCCCCGCGGAGGTGAAGCCATGACGACCCGCACCGACAAGGAACGCATGCTCCAGGTCCAGCTGGGGGACCGCACCGTCGAGGTCCTCTACGGCACCAGCGTGCATCAGTTGTTCACCCTGTTCCTCTCGCCCGAGGAGTTCAAGGAGAGCATCGCCGCGATCGTCGAGAACCGCACCTACGGGCTGACCTTCCCGCTGCGCGCGGACTGCCGCGTGTCCCCGATCACGGTGGCCGACCGCCACGGCGCGTCGGTGTACCGGCGCAGCGCCAGCCTGATGCTCCTCGAGGCCGTCAAGCGCGTGTGCCCGCCGGGCACCAAACTGATCGTGGGCCAGAGCATCCAGGACGGCTACCTGTACAACCTCACCGGGCTGCCCGAGGGCATGACCAAGGAGATCATCGCCCGGATCAACGAGGAGATGCGCCGGATCTGCGACGAGAACCACCCGTTCGTCGTCGAGAGCCTCAGCGTCCCCGACGTCAAGAAGATGCTCCTCGAGGTGGACCAGCCCGAGAAGGTGAACCTGCTGCGCATCCACTGGGAGCCCCAGGTGCGCATCGTGCGCTGCGCCTCCTCCTTCGACCTGTTCCACGAGCCCTACGCGCCCTCGACGTCGTACATCGACACCTTCGAGATCACGCCGTACTGGCCCGGCATGGTCCTGCGTCTGCCGTCGCGGGGCGCCAAGGTCATCCGCGGCAAGATCGCCCAGCTGCCGCGCCTGTTCCAGAGCTACACCGAGACCCGCGCCTGGAACAGGATGCTCGGCGTCGAGAACCTCGGCCAGCTCAACGAGGTCACCCTCGGCGGCGACATCAAGACCATCGTGCAGGTCGCCGAGGGCCTCCACGAGAAGAAGATCGCGCTCATCGCCGATGCCATCGCCACCCGCCGCCCCGACGTCCAGTTGGTCATGATCGCGGGCCCGTCGTCCTCGGGCAAGACCACCTTCTCCAAGCGCCTGGGCGTCCAGCTGCAGGTGCTGGGGCTGCGCCCGGTCACCATCGAGATGGACAACTTCTTCGTCGAGCGCGACCAGACCCCCCGCGACGAGCGCGGCGACTTCGACTTCGAGAGCATCGAGGCCATCGATATCGACCTGTTCAACGACGTCCTCGTCAAGCTCCTCGACGGCGACGAGGCCCTGGTCCCGATCTTCGACTTCAAGACCGGCTGCAAGCGCCCCAGGGAGGAGTGGGTGCCCCACCGCATGGCCCAGGACCAGATCCTGATCATCGAGGGCATCCACGGCCTCAACGACCGCCTGACCCAGGGCGTGCTGTCCCACCGCAAGTACAAGATCTACATCAGCGCCCTGACCCAGTTGTGCATCGACGACCACAACCGCATCTTCACCTCGGACTCACGCCTGATCCGCCGCATCGTGCGCGACCGCAACTTCCGCGGCTACGGCGCCGCCGAGACGATCAAGCGCTGGCCCTCGGTGCGCAAGGGCGAGCTCAAGAACATCTTCCCGTTCCAGGAGCACGCCGACGTGATGTTCAACTCCGCGCTGGTCTACGAGCCCGGTGTGCTCAAGTCCGTCTGCGAGCGCGCCCTCCTCGAGGTGCCCCCCGACGACGAGGCCTTCGTCGAGGCCTACCGCCTCCTTCGCTTCCTGCGCCTGGTGATGCCCATCTCCAAGCAGCTGGTCCCCCCCAACTCGATTCTTCGCGAGTTCATCGGCTACTCGTCGTTCTGATCCGGAGGCTTGATCATGCAGGACGTCCGCTGGATGCAGAGATTTTCAAATTACCTCCAGGCTCTGGAGTCCCTCAAGCGGGCCGTGGCGCTCTCCGGGACGAGGCCCCTGACCGAGCTGGAGATGCAGGGGCTGATCCAGGGGTTCGAGTTCACCCACGAGCTCTCCTGGAACCTGCTCAAGGACTACCTCACCGAGCAGGGCGTGATGGAGTTGATCGGATCCAGAAACGCCACGCGGGCGGCCTTCAAGAACGGGATGTTGACCGACGGCGAGGTGTGGATGGAGATGATCCGGGCCCGCAACCTCACCACCCACACCTACAATCTGGACGTCGCCAGGGCCATCGCCTCGGACATCCTCACGCGCTTCTTCCCAGCCTTTTTGGAGTTGGAGGCGACCTTCCTGAAGCTTCGTGACCGGGAGGCGCCGGGCTCATGAACCACGGCCTGTCCCCCGACACCGTCGCGCGGATCGCCGGCGTCCTGATTCGCGCGCCCCACGTCCGGAAGGCCGTGCTCTACGGCTCCCGGGCCCGGGGCACCCACCGCCCCGGCTCGGACATCGACCTGACGCTCCTGGGAGATGACCTCACCGTCGCCGAGCTGGGCCGCATCGCCGACGACCTCGACGACCTGCTGCTACCCTACGAGATTGATCTCTCCCTGCACGCCATGATCGACAACCCTGCCCTGCTCGACCACATCCGCCGCGTCGGCGTCACCCTCTTCGAGCGTCCGTAGGAGGCTGGCCCCTGCGTCGGACCATCCATATACGGAAGCTAGCCCCGGGCAGCGGAGCCTCGCGACGCTTCCCGGGGAAACAAGAGGAAAGACCCGGATGAACGCGAAGGGGAAAGACCCCGAGTCCCGGCTTTGCTCATTTCACTCCCTCAGGCTCCGGGAGCAGGTGGCCGGTTTCGTCGAGGATGCCCGCAGCGATGAGATCGCGCATATGCAGGCGGATTCCCTCGGTGTGGGAACCCGAGGAGCGGTACACCAGGGTCCGAGGCGGATCCTCCCCCGGCAGCAGAAACGGCACGCTGTACAACCGATCCCCCGACGTCACCAGCCGCTGGAGGTCCAGCTCCTGGTCCCATAAGACAATGTCGCTGGTCGCCATGGAGGGCATCACGACGTTCCCCATGAATTTGAGCCTCGTACCCGCGTCACGCCAAAACCACAGATGGGGGATCCTGGGATGCACCTGACGGGCCTGGAACTGGTTGTAATCCACCAGCGGGAACGCCAACTCCTCCATCGTCCAGAGGTTGATCCCGAGGGTCACCAGCAGCTGGCGGGCCTCGTCGAGCACGCTGTACGTGAACCAGCCGCCCTTGTTCAGGGGATTTGCAGAAGACATGGTGTTGGGAGGGTACTCGATCTGAAACAGGAGGGTCGGCTCCCGGCCCACGTCCCACACCTCGTACTGGAAGGGCGGGACCTGTGCAATCCATCCTTCCCGCTGCTCCCAGGCGGTGGTCATGCCGGTCAGCGTCTCCGTTTCCATGGTGTAGGGAATGTCGCCGAAAAACGCGAACCGGTCCTCTCCGTTGACGATGAACTCCAACTCTCCCGTGTACACGTTGGCCTTCCACGTGTCCACCCGCTGGAGCATCTCGTCGATGTAGATGCAGGCCAGCACCATCCAGCCGGTGCGCGGATTATAATCGTACAGGTGCATCAGGCCGTTGTTCCGCTCGCAGTTGCGGGTATAAAACGGACGGACCGTCGGCTCCTCCGATAATTCGTGGGTCGTCAGGGATAGCCGCATCAGATGGTAGGTGCTGCGGAACTCTGGATTAGCCAGTCCCGTCCGGTAGAACCTGTTCACCACCCAAAAAATAGAATGCGTCTCTTCATGAAGAGAAAGAAACTCCCTCTGCGGGCTGCCCCTGTATTGGGCCACCAGTTGTCGCTCTCCAGTCTTGACGTGATAGGAGTAGACCGTTGTTTCATGACAGTCTTCGATTGGGTCGTAATGAACGATTTGGTAGTAGATGTATGGGTAGTAGGCGGTGAACGCCACTGAATCCTCCGAGTTGACGTCCACCTGGTCCGGGCTCTGAGGCGGCCAACTGGCGTCCGCGTCCGCGTCCGAGGGCACGTCTGACGGGATGTCCGCGGTGCCGTCCGGACCGGCGTCCGGCGTCGCGTCCGGACGCGGCTTCACCGCCGACTCACACGCCAGCGCCAACCAGATTCCCATGACCAGCGCGACCCATACCACTACAGGTTTTGCAGGCATTGCACTTTCTCCCAACTGTCCAGTTGTGGATAATACTGATACCCTTCGAGTTGACCTTCGCCCCCCAGGCCCCAGAGCCGCAGCGAGGTCCGCGGCACCAGTGTGTGCCCGACCAGGTTCGACGGCAGATCCGGATACGCCCCCAGCACGGTGGTCGTCGGGCTCGTCTCGCCCAAGAGCGTCACCGCGTTGTCCAGGATGGCCACGAGGCCCTGGTCGGTGCGCGCCAGCGACCGGACCCCTTTGTTCTGGTTGATGGAATACACCAGCGTGAGCGTGCTGCCGGAAAGGGTGTACCTTCGCACGGAATAGTAGGCGTTGGTCACGATGGTGGCCCTGGGTATGTTGTCTTCTCCCGGATCATAGATGGCCTGCAACGAGGAGGTCAGGCCAAAACTGGTCAGATAGGTCAGGGAGCCCTTGTCCCACGTCACCACCAATTGATACACTTTCCATGTCGTAAACGCGCTTTTTCCCACCACCAGGGTGGTCGTGTCATTAAGCGGGACCAGGGAGACCGAGGTCAGGGAGGGGATCCCCGACACCGTGACCGCGCCTTTATCCGCCATCGTGAAGTCGGAATACTTGTATTGGCGGAAGTTGTTGAGTACCCCGCCGACGGTGCGGGCGGCCAGGAACGTGGCGTTCTCGGGGTCGGTCGTGGACAGCACGCGCATGGCTGTGACGTCGCTCGGAATCAGGGCCATGCGGTGGGTCCGCGTGCCCGTGGCGTCAAAACCCATCACCATCTGTCCCTCGGGGGCCACCTTCCACAGGGCCCACTGGGGACCGCCCAGGGCCGAGGCGGCCGGGATCGTGCGGACGTTGGCCGCCACCCAGTCGGCGATGGCGAAGCGGTTCGTGCAGCCGTCCCCCACGGGGATGTCCGACGGCGAGGAGAAGACGGCCGACTGAATTTCGTTCCCATACCCGTTCAGTTGGGCCGGGATGCCGTATTCGAAGGCGTAATGCTTGGAGTAGCGGACCCAAAAGGGCCCTGCTATCGACGGGTCCAGCTCCTGGAAGTCCGAAAGATCCCCGGTCTGCTCGATCCAGTAGTCGTAGTCGTAGAACTCCTGCCGGCGCTGGGTCAGATAGTTCGTGGTCGCGCTGACGCTGAGATTGGTACTGAATGCGGAGTTCGGCGGCAGGGCGTCGGTCGGATCCTCACTGAAACCGGTGCGGCGATCGGTACTGTAGAGGGGATCCCAGGCGTTGGTATATTCATTATCGAAATTCAGTGCCTGTGGTTCCAGTCCGGAGGTGTTCTGGAGGCAGCGGTTCTGACATAAATTCGGATAGTCTGGCTCCCGCTGACACGGGCACCCCGCGATCATCGTGTGATCGTCGTCGATCTGCACCCACCCCCAATCCCACAGCGAGGTGTCCCAGGCCGGAGCGAGGGTGTTCTTGGTGTATTCAGTCAGGAATGAGGTAGCTGTGCACCCCATTACATGGTAATAGCCCGGGCTGATGAACTTGGTCTTGCCCTCGCCGACGAACCCCAGGGAGATGGCCCGCTCGGCCGTCCACAGCGCGGGGTTCATGAGGGCCGCGCATTCGGTCTGCCGATCGGCGATCCAGGTCGAAAAAGCAGGCTGCGGGGACACCCAGCCCAGGCTCGCGGAGACCGCCGCGAAGGCGTCCGCGATCTCCTGATAGCTATCCAGTTTGATCTGGTGCACCAGCGCACACGGGTGGGTGGCGCGCAGGTAGTCGGGCAACGACCTGCCCGCCGCGATGGCTTCGGCCTGGACCGCGATCTGGCACTCCGGGTGGAAATAGTTGCGGTGGCTGCACACCGGATCGTTCTCCAGCGGCAGCTCGGTCGGGATCCCGAGGGTCTCGCAGCCGGCCATGCAACTGCCGACGCCGCCGCATTCGTCATAGCACCCGTCGGTGCGGAACCGGTGGCCCACCTGCGTGGCCACGGTGCTGCGCTCGAGGATCGTGTTCCCGTTCAGATCCAGCGAACGCCAGTGCTCGTCGGGCGCCAGATCCGCCATGGGCGTTCCAGTGTTGGGGACACCGTCGCCGTCGCGATCCGTGTCGCAGGGATCTCCGGTGCCGTCCCCGTCGGTGTCGAGTTGCTCACCGAGGACTGCGTCATTGGCGACACCAGGACAATTATCGATGATATCCGGGACGTTGTCGCCGTCCTCGTTGTCGACTCCGTCGGGAAGGTCGTTCCAATCGAACTTGACCAGGTGAAAGCCATCAGGGTGACCGATGAGATAGTCACCGGAAACGAGCTGCACCTCCGGGTACCGATTATCCAGGATGTAGAATTCCGCCGGACTGCCTTGCCACCCGATGACGACCACCTGGTGGGAGAACTTCGTTCCCGGGTCATTCACGGGGACATAGGCCCCTGACTCGTTGATGTAGATGCTCGCCACCGGCACGCCGCGAACGTTTTCACCAAGCACCGTCTGCTGGCACGCGATGTGATCCTTCATGGTCTGCTCGGTGTAGCCCACGCCCTCCACATGAATCGCACTGCGCACGGCGAACGTGGGCGCATCGATGGTGACGCCGCCGTTGGAATAGGGCTGATGGTACCACCGGTGGGGTTGGACGAATTCCGTGGCGGTAAGGATCCCGGTGGTACGCGGAGGCGAACGCCACTGCCCGACCAAGGGGTGGAACTCCGTGATCAGGCCATACTCATCGTATTCGTCGATGGCCTCCAGAACGGTCGTGGGATCGAAGGCACCGTCACAGGATGGCTCTGTGAGTGTGGCCTGAAAATACGCGCTGCGCATCGCCTCCTCGGAGAAATCGATCCGAAGCGCGGACTCCACCGGAGGATTGTAGACACCATTGACGAAGTCGTATCCTGTGAACGAAGTGAAAGCGGAGAAGTGCATCCGGTACCCGATCTCGGCCGCCTGCGTGAGCGCGTAGGCCACGCTGAGACGGCAGAGGCCCTGGGAATCCCCGGTGCGCGGTCGCACGTAATCGTAACCATCCGCATACCACCATCCCCCGCCATAGTTCAACCAACTGAAGTAACTGTTCGAGGCGGCCGTGCAGGTGTCAGCTCGCGCGCCCCCGGGCCACATCAGAACCCCGAAGAGAAGAGAAGAGAAGAGAAGAGAGAGTTTTTTCACCATGACGTTTCGCGGGATCATCGCCTTCCTCCTTGTGGGTTTACCACGGAAATTCCGACCGGACAAGCCGCTCGGACGGATGGATGCTGGGAGTGACGGGCAGCAGCGGTTGTGCGCATATTGGAATCATAATGCGCAACAGGAAAGAGTGGCAAGCAAAAAGATCAATCCGCAAAAAACAACCAATCTTTTCAAATGTGCTTATATACCTTTGTTTTCCTGTCATTCCATGCCCAGCGGCAACGTCTGTTGTCTCTGGGTGAGATGGACGATGTATTTTCTATAGGTGCGCATGTCCATTGAATTCTTTTTCCGGGAGCGGGAAAAGAATGGACGATTTCTCACCTCGGAATCGGGCGAACTTTGTATTTCGTCGGGTCAGGCGGAAATCCGCACGGACAAAGAATGCCAATTATTTATTTATGTGCGCATATCCCGCCGCGCAAACACCGGGGTCATCGGCGGCGGTCTCCCGTATTCGGTCCGACGTTTTCTACTGGGCCGGGGTCTTAGGCGAGGGCGCGCGGCGGGTGGCGTTGGCGCGGGCGGAGGCCAGCAACGGAGCGAGGTCGGCGAAGCACTCGCGGGCGTAGTCGGGGGACTCCACGGAGACGAGGTAGGAGTACAGGGTGCGCAGGCTGCGATCGAGGCGGGCGCCGGCCTTGTAGATCGGGGTGGGGCGGGCTTCGCGTTTCTCGACGCGGGCGGCCAGCGCGGCTTCGAACGCGGCCATCTTCTCCTTGAGGGTGGCCACGATGGGGCCCAGGCCCAGCGCGGACACCGCCGCGGCGCCTTCGTCCGACTCGAGGTACGCCAGGCGCTCGTTGAGGATCGTGCTCTCGGTGTGCATGGAGCCGTACAGGAACGCCAGCGTGTCCGGGACGAGCTTGTCATGGAGCCTGGCGGCCTTGTCCTGCCGCCCGGGATCGCCGGGCAGCACGGCATATCCCTGGGCAATCAGGCTCAGCGCGGTATAGGTCGCGTCGCGGTCCCTGTCATGGCGCTCCATTTCGGCGGTGTATTCCTTTTCGTTCTTCGGCACGGTCGACCCGGAGACCTGGCCGGCGTCCTGTCGGACCAGCCCTGTCAGGGTCTTTGCGGTGGCGTCATCGGGCCGCTTGCGGTCGACGGCCTCGGCCACGAGCAGGGCTGCGTTGGCCTTGGGTTCGGGGTGGATTTCGGAAAACGGAAAACTCATGGGGCTGGTCCTTTCAGCGCAGGTTCGGCAGCGCAGGGTTGAAGGACCACGAGGACAGCCTGTCCTGTGGATCCTGTGGGGAAACCGCCTTTCCCGATGGAGAATTGACGGTCCGCTGCCTGACGCGCGCGATGATTTTTTAACGAAGTAAAAATGCCGTGTCAACGAGAAAATGGCCTGCCCGAGTCCACCGGTTTTGCCCCCACAACGGGCTCGCCATGTTCTTGGACTCCGAACTTTTTTCCGAAGACCCGCGTCCCCCGTCGCCGGCGCCGGACCGGACGAAAAAGTCCGCCAGCCGTGGGCGGCGAGCTCGACTTTTTCCGGCGCCATCGGGCCGCCTCGCGCCGCGGCGGGAAAATCGGGCGCATAGCCCGGACGCCAGGTTCGGCGGAGCCGCGCCTGCAAGAAAAGTGCGTCCGCCAGGTTCGCCGGACCTCAGTTTTTGCGCGAAGTCCGGACGCCTGCATCGAGGAGTCAAAATTCAGGCGTCCGGTCCATGCGCCCTGACCGCTGGGGATGAAACTTTCACGCCAGGTCCGCTGGCCGGGTTCATGGGAGCGAAACTCGGGCGCAAAGTCCGACCAAGTCGTTCATTGGAGTGAAAATTTTTTCCCGGGTTTGAACGAAAGGCTCAAGAGGAAGAACCTGGAGGGACGTTCCGGCCATTTCGCGACCCGTCTTCGGGTCGCCGGCCATTTCGCGACCCGTCTTCGGGTCGCCGGCCATTTCGCGACCCGTCTTCGGGTCGCCGGCCTCAGGTGGCGAAGCGGACTCATCCTGAGTCCGCAGGGCGGGCGCAGGGAAAATCTCCATGTTCCCCTCTTGTTTCTTTCCAGGGGGTTGCTATCTTACAGGCGGGAGCACGTCCGTGACCACCACCTCCGCCCTGCATCGAAGCCGTCCCAGAAACAGCGCGTTTTTGCGCGTGCTGCTGGCGCTGCTGATGCTGGGACCTGCCGGGGCCGGGGGCGCCGCGCGCCTGCGCACGCCGCGGACGGCCGAACCCGCGCCTGAACTGACCTGGTCGACCGACTCCCGCGAGCCCCGTCAGGCCACCCTGCGCGAGATCGATCCCGCGCCGTTTTCCGCGATCCGGCCCAAGAAGGGCGACTTCCGCGCCGTGTGGAAGATCCCGGCCCCGGGCGCGGCCATGATCCCGGAGATCTTTTCCGCGGACGATCTGCCTTTGGCCTCCGAACCCACGGAGGCAATCCCCGACACCGGCGCCCGCCGGTCCCTGGCCCTCCGGTCCCCCCGGGGCCCGCCCCTCGCCTGATCCCTGAACGTTCGTAAATTTATATTTTATAATTTACAACACGCCACCGTCGCTGCAGATCCTCCCGGGAGGGAAAGGGATCGTCGACGGCGGCCCCCGAAGGGGAAAAGAGGTCCATCATGGTAGCCAAGCCGAAAAATATCATCGAAATGCAGCCCGAGCGCGAAGAACCGTCGTCCCAGTCCCCCATGAAACTGTTCATGTGGATCTTCGGCCTGCCCCTGGGCGTGATCATCGCGATCATGACCCTGCAGAACCTGCTGTAGCCCCCGCCCCCGGCCCGCCCGATTCGCTTACTTTTTCAGTTGCGTTTGCGGCCCAAAGCCACTATATACAAGCGCCTGCCCCATGGAACGGGCAGAAGAAGGTGAATGATGAAAAAAGAAACCCATCCCCTGTATCCCGAAGCCACCATCGAATGCGCCTGCGGCAGCGTGGTTCACACCTATAGCTCCAAGGGATCCTTCAAGGTGGACATCTGCGGCGCCTGCCACCCGTTCTACACCGGCAAGGTGAAGGTCGTCAGCGCCACGGGCCGCGTCGAGAAGTTCAACCGTAAGTACGGCACCAATGCCGGCGTCGCCGTCCCCAAGGAAGCCAAGGAAACCAAGGAAAACGCGTAATTTTCCGGTTCATGGGCGATCCCTTCGCCTCCTTTTTCCCACCTGAAATGATCTCTGACCGGCAGGGTATCCGATGAAACCAGACCCCAAAGGGCCTTCGTGCATCGCCGTCGGGGGACAGGCCGTCATGGAAGGCGTGATGATGCGCTCGGCGCACTCGTTCGCCGTGGCGTGCCGCATCCCCACCGGCGAAATCCTGATCAAGGAACAGAAGTGGCAGTCCGTGTGGGATCGCATGCGCTTTTTGCGCTGGCCGTTCTTCCGCGGCATCGTCACCCTCGGCGAGGCGCTGGTCAACGGCTTCTCGGCGCTCACCTGGAGCGCCAACATGCAGATCCGCCACACCCCCGCGGGCCCCGACGGCAAGAAGGAGGAGGAGCTCTCCGGCGGCGGCGCGGCCCTGGCGATCACCATCTCGCTTCTGTTCGCCATGGGGCTGTTCGTGGCCCTGCCGCACTTCGCGACGATGCTGCTGGGCCTCGACGCCTCCTCGCTCTCGTTCCACCTCGTCGACGGCGTGATCAAGCTGGTCGTGCTGCTGGCCTACATGGGCGCGATCGGCTTTCTGCCCGACATCAAGCGGGTGTTCGCCTACCACGGCGCCGAGCACAAGTCCATCTTCGCCCACGAGGCGGGCCTGCCCCTGACCGTCGACAACGCCCGGAAATTCACGCGGTTCCATCCGCGCTGCGGCACGTCGTTCCTGTTCCTGGTGCTGGCCATCAGCATCATCGTGTTCTCCCTGACCCTGCAGTTCCGGATCCTGCCCTGGGGCTGGGCCGACAACCTCCTGAAGGTCTTCATCAAGATCCCCATGATGCTGCCGGTCGCGGGCATCGCCTACGAACTGATCCGGTTGTCCGGCAAGTACCACAACAACCCGCTGCTGCGGCCCGTGATCTGGCCCGGCCTGTGGCTGCAGCGCCTGACCACGCGCGAGCCCGACGACGCGATGCTCGAGGTCGCGCTGGCGAGCCTGCGCCGCACCCTCTGGCGTGAGGCCCACCTGGATGATCCCTCCACCACGGAGGGCGTGCTGTTCAAGGATCTCTCCGAAGTCCCCGAGGCGTAACCATGGCAAAGCCCAACTTTTTCTCCAAGGTCGTCGCGATCTGCGAGCGGTTCGAGCACCTCGAGCAGGCCCTCGCGGATCCGGAATCCTCCACTGATCGCGGCAAGATGGTCAAGCTCGGCAAGGAGCGCGCCGAGCTCGAGCCGCTGGTGATCGCCTATCGCGAGTGGCTCGACTGCGAACGCCGCTGCAGCGACGCCCGCGAGCTCGCCCGCGATCCCGACCCCGAGATGGCGCAGATGGCCGACGAGGAGATCACCGGGTGCGAGGCCCGCATGGGCGAGATCGAGGAGGAGATGAAGATCCTCCTGCTGCCCAAGGACCCCCTCGACGAGAAGAACACCATCCTCGAGATCCGCGCCGGCACCGGCGGCGAGGAGGCCAGCCTGTTCGCGGGCGAACTTTTCCGCATGTACACGCGCTACGCCGAGCGCAACCGCTGGAAGCTCGAGATCCTGTCCATGTCCGAGAGCGGCTCGGGCAACGGCCTCAAGGAGGTCGTGGCCCTCATCACCGGCAACGAGGTGTACTCGCGCCTGCGCTACGAGTCCGGCGTGCACCGCGTGCAGCGCGTGCCGGCCACCGAGGCCGCCGGACGCATCCACACCTCGGCGGCGACCGTGGCCGTGCTGCCCGAGGCCGAGGACATCGACGTGAAGATCGAGGACAAGGACCTGCGCATCGACGTGATGCGGGCCGGCGGCCCCGGCGGCCAGAGCGTGAACACCACCGACAGCGCCGTGCGCATCACCCATCTGCCCTCGCAACTGGTCGTGATCTGCCAGGACGAGAAGAGCCAGTTGAAGAACAAGGCCAAGGCTTTGAAGATCCTCAAGTCCCGTCTGCTCGAGCAGGAGCGGGAGAAGCAGGATGCCCAGATCCGCGACGAGCGCCGCACCATGGTCGGCTCCGGCGACCGCTCCGAGAAGATCCGCACGTACAACTACCCGCAGGACCGCGTCACCGATCACCGCATCGGATTGACCCGGCACAACCTGCAGGGCATCCTCGACGGCGAGCTCGAGGAGATCGTCTCGAGCCTGCGCGCCTTCCGGCAGGCCGAGCTGCTCGAGGCCGGTTCGGACGCATGAGTGAGCCCACCCATCGCATCGGCTTCGTCCAGTTCACGCCCATCCTGGGCGCGCTGGAGATCAACATCGAGCGCCTGTTCACCCTGGTGAAGCCCCTCGCCGAACCCGCGGACCTGCTGGTGCTGCCCGAGATGGCCCTGACCGGCTACGCCTTCCGCAACCGCGAGGAGCTGGGGCGCATCACCACCCCCGAGAACACCCAGCGCACGCTGGACACGGCCGTGCGGCTCTCGCACCTCTTCGGCGGCGCCGCCGTGGTGCTGGGCTACCCCGAGTGGACCGGCGATGGCTTCTTCAACAGCGCGATGCTCGCAGGCCCCGACGGCCTGCTGGGCAACTACCAGAAGACCCACCTGTTCGGCACCGAGAAGGACATGTTCCTGCCCGGCCGCACGGGCTTCGAGGTGTTCCGGGTGAGGGACTTCACCGTGGGCGTCATGATCTGCTTCGACTGGTTCTTCCCCGAGTCCTGCCGCACCCTCGCCCTGCGGGGCGCCGACATCATCGCGCACCCGACCAACCTCGTGATGCCCTACTGCCAGCGCGCCATGTTCACCCGGGCGCTGGAGAACTCGGTCTACACGATCACCGCCAACCGCTGCGGCATGGAGATGCACCAGCGCGAGCTGCGGTTCACCGGCGAATCGGTGATCTACGGACCTCGCGGGAACATCCTGGCCAGCGCCCCCAAGGCCGAGGACCACGTCGCCGTCATCGAGATCGACATCCATCGGGCGCGCAGCAAAAACCTGAACAGCCGCAACCACATCTTCGACGATCGCACCCCCGACTATTATGATCTGTGAGAATCATCCGGGTTTGACAGGGGTCAGGTTCGGTGGGATAGTATTTCGATTCTGGAGGGATTTCCATGAAATGGCTTAATCTTTTACTTCCGCTCACGCTCCTGCTCGGCTCCTGCTCCCTGCTCGTCGACTTCGACGACGACCAGTCGCTCAAGGAAAAAATCTGCGATGACAACCTCGACAACGACGGCGACGGCCGGACCGACTGCGAAGATCAGGACTGCTGGAACGCCGAGGAGTGCACCGGCCCCAACGTCAACAACATGAACAACGTATTCGGCCCCGAGATCTGCGACAACCGCATCGATGACGACGGCGACGGCGACATCGACTGTGCGGATCCCGACTGCTTCAGCGTCGAGGGCTGCAACAACCCCGGCGAGATCGACTGCGGCAACGCTTACGACGACGACGGCGACGGCGACACCGACTGCGACGATCCAGACTGCCTCGATGCCTTCCTCTGCACAGGAGATTATCCTCCCTGCACCGAGTTCATCGACTTCGAAACCACCAATGGAGACGTAGTAACCTATTACACCGACATCTATCAGTTGGGCACATCCCCGGACTGCGGTAACGATAACAACTCCTACTGCGGGATCAAGCCCGAGCACTCCATGGTCCCCCACTGCTATCCACTGGCGACGTCCACCGTGGCCCCCGCCTTCGCCCCCTGCGACCAGAACACCGTCTGCGGCACAGGACTCGTCTGCACGGAAACGGATATCAACCCCATGACCCCCAAGTGCCTACCCCTGTGCGCCCCCGGCTACAACTCCGAGTGCGTCAACAACCAGGGGGTGTGCTTCATCCAGTGGGTCAACAATTACGACTTTTTCATCGACAAGGATATCGAGCTCTGGCTCTGCGAAAAGCCCGACTGCAATCCCATGAATCCGGGAAACAGCGGCTGCACCCCCTCCACGGCCGCCTGCTATCCCGAGACCAATCTGTTCGGCAACGCCGTCTGTCATCCGAACGCTGGCCTCACCGCCCCTGGCCTGCCATGTCCGGACGGGGACACGGATTGCATCCCCGGAAACATCTGCCGCTGGAGCGCAACCTTGTCCGCTGATGTCTGCCACAAGTTGTGTGTCATCCACGACGACTGCACAGGCATCAACACCGGTGAGTGCCAGAAGGACGATTCGCGGCAAAAGTTCGGCTACTGCAAATAATCACCCGGAGTCCCCGCCATGCGCACCCTGATCCTGACCTTCCTGCTGCTCGCCCTATCGCCACTCTCCTGCACGTTCATGGTCGACTTCGACGAGCAGGGGACCCCCGAGGACTGCCTCAACCAAATCGATGACGACGGCGACGGCTACGTCGACTGCAACGACCAGGACTGCTGGGAGACCCCCGCGTGCAACAACCTGTTCGAGATCTGCGACAACCGGGTCGATGACAACGGCGACGACGCCATCGACTGCGAGGACTTCCTGTGCGCATCGGACCAAGCCTGCATCCAGGATTTCGAACTGTGCAACGAACTGATGGGCAACGAGGAAGAGATCTGGATGTACTTCAACGTGTACGAGTCCAGCCCGTTTTCCTGCAACGATCCCGCCATGCAGTGCCGCATCGACTACCGCACCGGGGGGGTGCCCCGCTGCGTCTACCCCGAGCTCGTCTACAACGGAGGGACCGGCTTCCCCTGCTACAACGATCTGGAGTGCCCCATGGGGCACGTCTGCGCCCGCAGCGAGGCGACCTCGATCGGGAACGAGGAGCCCGGCGACAGCGTGTGCCTGCCCCTGTGCTCGAACCTGATCTCGCCGGGCTGCCCGCCCCACATGGAGTGCTTCCACCGCATGGAGCCGATCTTCGACGACACGTTCGGCGGACCGGTCCGCGAGGTCAAGGTGTTCAACTGTGACACCCCCGTCTGCCAGGTGCTCGGCCTCGATCCGCTGGCCTGCATGACCGAGATGCAGACCTGCTATCCGGCCGACGACATGCTCGGACAAGGCTACTGCGCCCGTGCAGGCGAAGGCGGCCACGGCATGATCTGCGAGTCCGACTCCGACTGTTTTCCCAAGCACAAGTGCGCCCAGTCTCCCGACGGCACGCGCAAGCAGTGCTTCCGCGTCTGCAAGGAGCCCGAAGACTGCCTCGACATCGGACCGGTTTCATTCGAGTGCCGTATGACTCCGTACTGGGCCACCTACGGCCTGTGCATCACCTCCGACGTGGGCAACCTCTAGCGGGCCAACCCATTCAGCCCTTTTTTCCCTTGAAGCTCTCCCCGGTCCTAGTCCAGGTCGAAATCGAAATCGAAATCGAAATCGGGAAGAAAGACAGACCGGTATCGGGAGTTGGGGCAGTGGCGCCGCGGGCTTGATCTCCGCGTTGAAAACCAGGCAGGGTGCGTGAGGATCACTGGCAGTAGGAGGGACCCGCGGCGCAGTCGCCGGGGCCGTTGGGACACTGGGCGAGGCAGTCACGGTAGTGGGGACAGGTGTCCACCAGGGCGACGGGCGTACACAACATGAACACGCCGCTCTGGGTGGCAACGGTCGTCACCTCCGCAAAGAAACCACAGTCGTTGTCGTCGCCGGGGACATCGAGGCAGTAGGAGAAGCCGCTGGTGTCGCCTTCCAGCTGGGCGCAGAGGCCGCGCAGGCAATCCGCGGGCTTGGTGCACACCTCGCAGAAGTCCTGATCACCCGAGGGCGCCGTGCAGGAGCCGGTCCTGGGCACACAAAAGCCGTTGCCGGACAGTGGGTCGCAGATCAGGCCGTCAGGGCAGTCCCCGAGATCGACGCAGGGCTGGGCGCAGGTCGACTGCCACGCGTCGGGACCGCGCACACAGGAGAGACCCTCGCTGCATTGTCCGTCGACCAGGCACCCGGTGCAGGTGCTCCCGTCGCCGAGGCAGGCGCCCTGCTGGTGCACACACTGGTACCGCACCGTGCCCTCGTCACAGCCTCCCGAGCAGGCGTCGCACGTGCTCACCCAACCGTTGTCGTCGGCACAGCGCACCACCGCCTCGCACGCGGTGTCCGCCGGACAGGTGCCGGCCAGACCCGGGTCACACTCCATGGAACAATACTTCGCGGAACCGTCCGCTGAAAAGAGGCACAGATCGCCCGCATAGCCGCACTGGCTGTCGAGCTGGCAGGTCTCGCAGAACTGGCGGGGATGGCACCACTTCGCCCCGGTCTCGTCGAGGCGACACCCCATGGTGGGAGGACACTCGCGGTCCAGATTGCACTCGTGCGTGCACATCGAAAGCTCGCCGGACAAGGAGAAGAGCTGGCGGCAGGTCAGGCCGTCGATGCAGTCGGCGACGCTGCAGTCCGCGCCAAGCGTCCCCGGGCCGGTCTCGAAGTCGACGCCGACGCACCAGAACACCTCGGAGGACTCCGCGCACATGGTGCCTTCCACGCAGTCGGTCTGGTCGCCGCACGGAATCGAGCAGACGTTCTCCATGCAGGCCAGGTCGGACTCGGGCGGGCAGGTCTGCTGTCCGTCGCAGGGCAGGCAGTCGGGGGTGTCGTCGCAGCGCGCACCCACGGGCTGCTGAGGTGCGCAGAAGAAGTCAATGCAGCCGTAGCCTTCGCGGCAGTCGGCGTTGGTCTCGCACTCCGGAAGGCAGTAGGAGCCCTCCCCGAAGAACACACATACACCCGAGTCGCACGGCTCAGTCGCCGAGCACGCCTGCGTGCACATGCCGCCGGGCAGGCCGAGGTTGCATACGCCCTCGCAGACGCTCTTCTCCGTGCAGGCCGAGCCCAGCGGAGCCCGGTCGTTGCCGTCGCAGGCGGTCCAGGACAGAATGAACATCAATAGAAAAAAATTTTTCATGGCGTCTCCCTGTTCAGCCTGAACCATCAGGCCACGAATATCGCCTCGCACTCGGGAAGCGTCAGTTTGCAGACGAAGCCGTCCAGGTGTACCAGCGCGCCGTCGGACAGGAAGTGGTCGATCTCCACCTCGCTTTCGGGGAGGATGCCCCGGTCCAGAAGGCTCCGGCGCATCTCGGGCGTGCCCCCGATCTTGATGATCCGGGACGGGCTCCCCGGCGTGAGGCCCGCCAGGGTCCTGGGCTGCGGATTGCAGCAGCCGCTCTGGGCGCGGGGGGGATCTGCGTCGGAGCAGCGCTCGCACTGATGATCCAGCGGATGGGAACCGCGGCAGGTCTGGTACCGCTCCCAGTAAGTGAGGAAGGAGTGCGGACAGACATGCAGGAACTCGAAGAAGCTCACCAGGCGGTCCATGGCCGTCTCCGAGAGGCTGTGCTCCATCGCGCAGGCCTCCTCTTCGCTGCCCTCGTGCTCCATCTTGAGGATCTCATGAAAGAAGCGCGACAGCAGCTCATGACGCGAGAAGATCTTGCGCGCCTCGGTCTCCCCGGTCTCGGTGAGCTTGATGTACTCGCGCTGGACGTATTCGACCAGCCCGAGCTCGGAGAGGCGCCGCATGGCCGGAGAGACCGAACCCGCCTTCACGTTGCGCGCCCGCACGATGTCCTTGACCCGCACGAAGCCATGGCTCTGTGCGAACTGGTAGATCGTCAGCAGGTAGTCTTCCAGCGCCTGGGTCAGGCCATTGGCCTCAATGGATTTCTTCCGGTTTCCGCAGATCATCTAGACACCTCTTCCAGCAACACTCCCGTACTAACAAAATTTGACTCGAAGTTGAACCAAATTTTGCGCGTTTGGACTCAGGGTTTATACTTCGGAGCATGTTTGGACGACGCCTCTTTATTCTGTGGATGTTTTTTCAGTTTCCGCTCTCATGCGGCTGCCGCTCCGACCACTTCAGGCCCGGCTGCGCCCAGCCCCAGTCCCCCAGTCCCCCGCCACAGGCCCGCGCCCTGAGCCTCTCGGTGCCCGCTGCACCTCCCGCGGCGGCATGGAACGAGCGCACGACCCCCCTGGTGCCGGTGCTCCACACCACCGACCCGCAACCTCGTCCCAAGGTGCGCTGGTGGATGCGGCGCTTCGACCAACTGAGCAGGAAGGTGGCATCGATGAGTTCTGTGGAGATTCTGTTCGTGGGAGATTCCATCACCGAGGAGTGGGCCGAGTCCGGCGAGGTCATCTGGCGCAGGCACTTCTCCCACCGTGCGATCAACCTCGGTGTGGGCGGGGACCGGACCCAGAACATCCTGTGGCGCCTGAAAAACACCCCCATGGAGTGCTCGGGCCTGCGCTGGGCGGTGGTGATGGCCGGAACCAACAACCTGGGTGATTCCGACTCCGATGCGGACATCTTCGAGGGCGTCGCAGCCATCGTGTACCATATGCTGGACCAGTGTCCGTCGACACGGATCATCCTCATGGGCATCCTACCCCGGGAGCCCGCCTCCTTCATGGGCTCGATCCGCCGCATCAACGAAATGCTGGCCAGACTGGACAACGGCACGTCGGTCCGCTACCTGGATCTCGGGCCGCAATTTTTGTCGCCCGACGGAAGCATCCCCGGAGCCCTGATGCCCGACAGCCTGCACCTCTCGGCACGGGGCTACCAGATCTGGGCCGACGCCCTGCGACCGATCCTGGACGCGCCCTAGCCTGCCGCCCCCCCGGGGCATCATGAAAACCCAGATTCAACCTGTCGCTAGTTGTTGCCGGCCAGCCAGGCATCGATGGACTTCTTCTGACGTTCGTATTGCTCGATGAAGTCGTAGTTGGCGGCCTTGAACGAGGAGAGGTAGTGCTTCTTGCGATCGCGGCGGGCGGCCTCACGCCGGAACTGGCGCAGGCGCTCCACGAGCATGTTCGGGAACGGCAGGTTCATGGGCTTGCCCAGCACGTCCACGAGCCGGGCGTCCTTCTCGGTGAAGGCATGGTGCTGCGGCTGCGGATCCGACACGGAGGATCCCAGGTTGCCGCTGACCTCGAACAGGGTGACGCGGGCGGGAGTGGCCGGATCGTAGGTGTACACGAAGATCTCGTGCTTCTCGCGGGACTTCTCCTCCTGGCGCACGGAGGTCGCCACCATGGAACCGGGCAGATCCGGCAGAGACCGTGCCACGAGCACCACATGGTATTCGTCTGCCTTCTCCAGGGCAATCGAGCCCAGTGGGACGACGTCGACCACCCAGCCATCATCGGACGACAGGGTCAGGCCTGCCGACAGCGCGGGCTCGGAATCGACGATCAGGATGCGGCACTGCGGCAGCTCGTTGTCATACAACTCCGAGACATCCGGCTCGCGGGCCTCGAGCAGCTCGAGGTACATCTGCAGCATGCGACGGAAAAACTGCTCGTGGGTGCTCTGGACCTGCAGCATCAGGCGGTCGTGCTCGGTGCGGCGGACCGTCTCCATGGCCGCAGCGTTGATGCGGGAGGCGATGTTCTCGAGGTCCTCGGGCTTGAAGATGAACACGTCATGCGCGCCACCTCGGTAGGCCGAGATCGCGGCGGCCGAGCACTTCTCGAGGCTCAGGATGAAACAGTGCGTCTGGGGGCTGGCCTGGCGGGCCTTCTTCATCCACTTGACCCCCTTGTGGCGCTTGGGGGTGTCGAGATCGAAGATGGCACACACGTAGAACTTCTCAGAGATCAGGTCGATGGCCCGCTCGGGATCGGTGGTGTGCGAAACCACAAAACCCTCGTCCACCAGCAGCGCCCGGACCGTGGTCAGGTGCCGCCCCTCGGGCATCAGCAGAAGGACTTCGTTACCTATGAACGGAACCGACATCGAACACCTCCTTTGAGAGGAAAACCAATGTAGCAGGTTTTTCCCAGCCGAAAAATCCCAAAAAATCCATCTGCGGGGTTTTCCTCCGCGCGTGGATCGGGTAGCCTCGGCGATACTCATGGCCCGCGGGCCCGCAGGAGAGAAGCAGATGGAACAACTGACCGCTATCGACTGGATTCCCCTGATTCGCAACGTGTTCGCACCGGATTCTCCGATGGATCGGGGAGTGGCGTTCCTGATCGACGTGCCCGACGACGTCGTGCCGGACAACCCCGACTGGAAGGACCGCCGGGACATGACCGTGGACTGGGCCGAATCCCTGCGGCTGGCCCGCGCCGAGCACGGCTGGGATGTCGCGATCGTCGCGGTGCCCAACGTCCATCGCAACAACGCCGATCTGCCCGCCACGGGCTATTTGTGGACCCTGCCGGTCCCCCCCGGGCACGTGCGGGATCTCGCCAGGGCCGCGCCGATCTCGTTCTCCGAGGCGTTCTCCCGCTGGTCGATGTGGGTGGCGCCCACGGAGTTCTCGGCGACCGCGCCGCTGAAGCTGGCCGCCCGGGCCCGGGGCGACTTCCGAGCCGCGACGATGCCGGGCTTCAATTCAGCCATGATTCCTGCGCTGCGCCTTCCCTACGACGAGATCAACCGCCGGGTCTTCGTGCTCAAGGATCTGCTCGATCCCGCCACCGGCGCCGACCTCGAGTTCCACATCACCGGCGGCCCGGTCTGCCGGCTGCACCTGGATCTGCGCCACCGCACCGCCCACGCCTCCGGCGGCGTGCTGCGCGAGAACGGCCTCGCCGGCAACCTGCCCTCGGGCGAGGCCTACATGGTACCGTACGAAGGCGAGCTCTCCGGGGATCCCAGCCGCACAGCGGGTGTCCTGCCCGTGGAGCTCGACGGCGAGGTCGTGCGCTACGTCATCCGCGAAAACCGCGCCGTGGAGGTGCAAAGCGAGGGTCCCGTGTCCGAGGCCGAGCGCGCCAGGCTCCTGGCCGAGCCGGCCTACGGCAACCTCGCCGAACTGGGGCTGGGCGTGCTCGACGCCTTCGGCGTGGAGCCCACCGGGGAGGTGCTCCTCGACGAGAAGCTCGGGCTGCACATCGCGTTCGGCCGGTCGGATCACTTCGGCGGCCAGGTCGGGGCCGCCCACTTCTCCTCCCCCGAGGCGGTCGTGCACATCGACCGCGTGTACGTCCCCCGCATGCAGCCGAAGATCCCGCGCGTCCACTGCACGCTGATCCTTCCGGATCGCAACGTGCCCCTGCTGCAGGACTGCGACTACGTCATCGATTTTTCTTGATTTTTTCTCAGGCCATGGTCTCGGGTTCGGCGGTGTTGCTCACGGGGGCGGCCGGGGAGGCCACCATGAGCTCCGTCAGGGAGGCGCTCTCGACGGTGGACAGCGCCAGTTCGATCAGGCCGTCGGAGGCCGAGCCGTGCTCGGGATGCAGCACGACCGAGGCGCGGAAGGGCGGAAACTGGAACTCGCTGTTGGCCAGGTGCTCGCAGATCCGGTCGTAGAAGATGCGGGCGCCCTCGAGATCGGTGTCCAGCAGCAGGAAGGCCATGGTGTCCTCGCCGATGCGGGCGGACACGTCGGTGCCGCGGATCCAGCGCGCCAGGTTCTTGCCGAACACCGACATCATCGAGGTCTGCCGCGCGGTGTCCAGGTTCGGGCCGAACAGGAACTTGATGGCCATGATGACCAGCGGCTTGTCGATGCGGCGGCTGCGCAGGATCTCGCGCTTGAGCAGGTCGCGGAAGCCGCGGCGGTTGAACAGCCCCGTGAGGCGGTCCTTGGTGGACATGCGCTTGATCGTGGCGTTGGCGTCCTGCAGTTGGGCCGTCCGGAGCGCCAGCAGGCTCTCCATCTCGCGGTTGGGACGCGGGTGGTTGATGCTCACAATGAACAGGGACAGCAGGCCGGCCAGGAACAGGGGAATCAGGGCGACCGACAGCAGGGTTCCCAATCCATGGTATCCGGTGATCCAGCCCATGGCCAGCGTCACCACCCCCATGCCACCGATCAGCAGAAAATACCCAAGCCAGGATATGAGTTTCGAATTCATGCAGCCCTCGTGGTACATGCCGGCTCCGGGAGGATCAAACGGGTCGTCGTGACCCGCCAAGTCTTCATGACCCGACGGGGCAGGAAGACCAGGGATCCCGATCGGATCGATCGGCCACCAGCGGGGGTTATGTTAATCAAAACCGTACGATGAAGCCACCAAAAAGCATGAATCCCGAAAAACACACGACGGGACATGGGGTTTTTCCTGTCGATTTCTTGCGGTTCGGCACAACCCGGGACAAGATGACCCCGGACCGCGGGAACCATTCCATGCGCAAAGTTTTACTCACCGCCCTATTTTCCTTCCTCTTCGCCTGCAGGACGCCCGACCCGGCGCCGGAGCCGGTGAGCGACCCCGACAAGACGCCCGCTCCCGAGGTGGCCGCGACCCCCCGCCCCGATCCCTTGCGCATGATTCCCCTGCTGGACCAGTGTCCGCGCGACTCGACGCCCTGCAAGCCCATCAACGACATGGATCAGGCGCTGCGGGCGATGCCTCGGCAAGAGCGGTTCGCCCTGCTCAAGCAGCTCCTGGATCATTCCACGGCGCCGGTGCAGTCCTACGCCCTGACCCGGCTGTATCCGCACAGGCACCGCACCGACCTGCTGCCGCGACTTGAGCAACTGATGTCTGCCTCCACCGACGCGGCCGTGCTGAAGATGGCCGCGATTCTGCTGCTGCTGCAGGACACGGGACAGGCGGCGACGGCCTTCTGCCGTCACTTCGGAAACCTGCCCCGCGAGGTCAAGCAGAGCATGATCTGGGCCCTGCGCATGAACTATGCGCACCTGCCCCTGCCGTTTCTGGAATCGCTCAAGGAGGATCCCGTGCCCCTGGTGCGGGCCGCCGCCCTCGAGATCGAGGCCGTGCACCTGACCGACCTGGAGGCGCTCTCGGAGTGCATCAGGCAGCTGCGCCCGGAGGCCGGATCCTGCGCGCTGGCCATCGCACGAACCTCCAACGCCAGGGCCCGGGAAGTGATGGAGACCCTCGCCGCGCACTTCGAGGACCTCACCCGGACCCAGAAGCGGCTGGTCCGGATCCCGCCGGAGCTGGCCACGGCAGTGGAGCTGCTGCACGGACAGAAGCGCATGGACAAGGCCGCGGCGACGGAGCTGCTCGTGCGCCTGCTGGGCAACCGCCGGCTTGAGGATGAGATCCGGGCCCAGGCTGCCCTCTCCCTGGGTGTCGTCGGCGGACGTGATGCGCTCCCGGTCCTCTCCAGACACCGCAAGGATTCCCGCAAGAAGGTCGGCTATGCCGCCCGTCGCGCCATGTATTTCCTCGAACGGGAACCCGAATAGGGAACCACCTCGGCTGGCGTCAGGAATAATCCGATTTGAAAGCAGCAAAATGACATTTGAAGCCGGCAATTTCGATTTCGATTTCGATTTCGATTTCGATTGGGATCGCAAATTGAGTGTGATGACCCCGACATTGGTTCCGGACTGAGAGGTCACGCCAAACAGCTTGCGACCACCCTGCGGGGCCGGACTCCTCACTTGACTTTCCGTCCAATACGATGCAGGTTAGCTGTAGCTGAAAGGACAAGTCGGCAATACAGCCTTTGTCAGGTGACTCCATGACCCAGAACAACACCGTAAAATATATAGGGATTGACATCGGTTCGGTCAACGTCAAGGTGACCCAGTGGCACGACACCGAACCTCGTAGCGTCATCATCGCCCACGAGGGGCACATCCAGGGCGCCCTGCGCAACGCCCTCGATGCGCTGGACCTTCCCGAGGACGGCCACGACGTGCGTGCCGTGGTGACCGGCGGCGCCGGACGCCTTCGCGTGGCCGTGCCCGACGTCATCGCCCCGAGCGCCATCGAGGCAGCCCTGGCCCACCTGAACCTCTCGGTGCGCGCCGTCGTCTCCGTCGGCGGAGAGGACCTGGTGGTCTTCACCCTCGGCGAGGACGGTCGCATCCAGAACACCTACGCGGGCAACAAGTGCGCCTCCGGCACAGGCGAGTTCTTCCGCCAGCAGCTCGGCCGCATGGACATGACCCTCGACGATCTCGACTTCGCCTCCGACTCCGCCAAGCTGCTGAAGCTCTCCGCCCGCTGTTCGGTGTTCATGAAGTCCGACTGCACGCACCGCCTCAACAAGGGCGAGGCCACACGCCAGGACATCGCGCTGTCGCTGTCACGCGTGATGTCCGACAAGGTCGGCGAGTTCCTCGTGAAGGCGAAGGTCCAGTCCGGCCGCGTGGTGCTCACCGGCGGCGTGACGAAAAACCGTCACTTCGTGGAGTTCCTGCGCGCGAGCTGGCCCCGGATCGAGTTCATCGTGCCGGAGATGGCCCAGACCTTCGAGAGCTTCGGCGCCGCCCTCCTGGCCTGCACCACCGGAGGTCCGCTGCCCCCGCGCGACATCCTGCTCAAGCCGCGCTCGGCGATGGACTACGGCCTGTTCAAGGCGCTTCCCTCGGTCGAGGACATGGTCACATTGCATCCCTCCAGGCGCACCAAGGTGTCCGCCGACGCCGAGTACATCCTGGGCATCGACGGCGGCTCCACGACCACCAAGATCGCCCTCGTGGACGCCAGGACCATGGAGGTCGCCGCGGCACACTACGGCCGCACCCACGGGGATCCAGTGGCCGCGCTGAAGAACTGCATCCGCGAGGTGCTCGGCCAGCTCGACGGCGTGAAGCCGAAGATCCGCTGGGCCGCCACCACCGGCAGCTCCCGCGAGCTTCTAGGCGTGTTCGCCGAGACCGACGGCGTCTACAACGAGATCATCGCGCACACCGTGGGCACGACCTTCTTCGAGCCTGACGTCGACACCATCTTCGAGATCGGCGGGCAGGACGCCAAGTACGTCCTGCTCAACAACGGCGTCCCCATCGACTACGCGATGAACGAAGCCTGCTCGGCCGGCACCGGCTCCTTCCTCGAGGAGAGCGCCGCTTCGGATCTGGACATCCACTGCGCCGAGCACATCGGCCCGGTCGCGCTGGCGGCCGAATCCCCGCTGAAGTTCGGCGAGCACTGCTCGGCGTTCATCAATTCCGACATCCGCAAGGCGATCACGGGCGGCGCCGCATCCTCGGACATCGTGGCTGGCCTGATCTTCTCGATCGTGTCGAACTACCTCAACCGTGTCGTGGGCAACCGCACCATCGGCGACCACATCGCGCTTCAGGGCGGCGTGGCCAAGAACCCGGCCGTGCCTCTGGCGTTCGCCCAGTTGGTGGGAAAACCCATCTCGGTGCCTCCGGATCCCGAACTGATGGGCTGCTTCGGCGTGGCCCGCCTCGCCAAGATGAAGTTCGACGAGGGCCTGCTGCCCGAGGGCGACTATGATCTGGAGACCATCCTGAACAAGGAGATCATCCAGCACGGCGAGTTCATCTGCAAGGCCTGCGACAACCTCTGCCCGATCCGCAACCTCGAGGTGGGCGGCCATCGGTACCCCTTCGGCGGGCGCTGCTCCAAGTACACCGGCGCGCGTCGCCGCAAGAACGCCGACCAGTCCGTGGCCGTCGATCACGTGGCCGCGCGCACCACCATGATGTTCGAGGAATGGTCGACCTTCGAGGGCGCTCCGGAGCCCGCCGCATCCCCGGTGGTCGGCGTCCCCCTGGCCTTTTCGATTCACAGCCTCTGGCCGTTCTACTCCCGCTGGTTCTCCGAGATGGGGCTGCGCGTGCAGATGTCCGAGAAGGTCGTGCCTCATGGCGTCGCCCGCCAGGAGAGCAACTACTGCTTCCCTGTCGAGATCGCCCACGGGGCGATCCAGGATCTCCTCGACCGCGGCGTCGACTACCTCTTCCTGCCGCACTTCCGGGACATGCCCTCGATGGAGGAGGGCCGCGTGCACGCCTGCGTCTGCCCGCTCACTCAGGGCCTGCCCTACTACGCCCGGCATGCCTTTCAACTGACCGACGAGCAGGTGCTCGCGCCGATCGTCTCGTTCAAGCACGGATGGAACGCCTCCCGCGCCGAATTCGAGGCGCTGGCGGTGCGGCTCGGCAGGACCTCCGAGCTCGGCGGCTTCGCCTACGACGCGGCGATCCACCACTTCCAGCAGTTCCTGCAGGCCTACCGCGAGCGCGGTCAGGCGCTGCTCGCCGAGATGGAGGCGCATCCTGAACGGCAGTACGTGGCGCTGCTGGGGCGTCCCTACAACGCCTTCACCCGCGACGCGAACATGGGCATCCCTCGCAAGTTCACCTCCCGCGGCGTCACGGTCGTTCCGTTTGACATGATCTACGACGAGACGGTGGGGATTTTCCCGAACATGTACTGGTATTACGGACAGCAGGACATGAAGGCCGTGCGCCGCGTGCGGGACATCCCCAACCTCGTGCTCACCTGGGTGAGCAACTTCTCCTGTGCGCCCGACTCCTTCATGCTGCACTACCTGCGCTGGATGATGGGGGAGAAGCCGTACCTCGTGCTGGAGATGGACAGCCACACCGCGGACGCGGGCCTGGACACGCGCATCGAGGCCTTCCTGGACATCGTGGAGAGCTATCGCCGGCACATGAAGCCCACGACGCACCACGACATGGAGCGCCGCTTCCGTGTGCACCTGAAGAAGGAATACGCCGACGTCGAGGACACCGCCACCGGCGAGCGCATCGACATCCGCGATCCTCGCGTGCTGCTGGTGTGGCCGCCCATGGGTGACCTGGCCACCGAGCTCGTGGCCGCGGCCTCACGCAAGCAGGGCATCCGCACCGAGCACCTGGCCGTACCCGACGTGCGCAGCACCCAGCTCGCCCGCAACGTGGCCTCCGGCAAGGAGTGCATCCCGGCCCTGCTCGTGCTCGGCAGCATGCTGCAGTTTTTGGACGCGCATCGTCCGTCGCGCCCCGACGAGATCATCCTCATCTACGTACCCTCCACCCTCGGACCATGCCGCACAGGCCAGTATTACGTCTTTTACGATCACCTGCTGCATGACATGGGCTTCGAGAACGTGGTCCTGTTCGTCGGCGAAGGCGAAAACTCGTACCGCGAATTCGGCCCCGGCTTCACCAGGGATCTCTGGCAGGCGGTCGTCCTGTCGGACTACTTCACCGACGTCCGTCACGGCATCCGGCTGCTCGCGCGCGACGTCGACGAGGGCATGCGCGTGTTCGACGCCTGCTGGAAGGACGTCATGTCCTCGGTGGTCAAGGGCGGCGGAGAGTACAAGAAGTGCCTGCAGCGATGCACCAGCGCGCTCTCGGCAATCCCGAAGAAGATGACCATGGACGAGGTCAAGAAGGTCATGGTCGTGGGTGAAATCTATGTGCGCCGCGACAACTTCTCCGTCGAGGAGCTGGTCAGCCATCTGATCTCGCAGGGCATCTATCCCAAGCTCGCCGGCGTCACGGAGTGGATCTATTACATGGATTGGAGCCAGCGCTTCCTGCTGCGCGACCAGCTCAAACGCGACGGCCTCGTGCGCTCGGTGCTCAATGGCTGGCTCGGCGAACGCGCCTGGCTCGGCCTCGAGAGCTGGTACAAGCACCGGGTGGATCATCAGGTCAAGCAGGCGATGATGCCCACGGGCTTCATCGCCGAGGTGTTCGAGGACATGGACGCCGCGCTCGAGCAGGGCGCACGCGAGTTCGTCAGCCCCGAGATGGAGAGCGAGGCCACGATCAGCCCGGCCGTGGCCGCCGCGGCGATGCAGCATGGCTACTCGGGCGTCGCCATCATCGCACCCTTCGGCTGTCTTCCTGGACGCGTGATCGAGGGTGTCTATGCACCCTGGGCCAAGGCCCACGGCTATCCGGTGGTCGCGCTGGAGAACGACGGACAGCCCTATCCGCCCAACATCATCTCCCGGCTCGAGGTCTTCTCGCACAACGTGCTGCGGTACGAGACATCCAGGGAAGTCTAGGAGAAGGCCCCCATGCGTGAACTGGATACTTCCCAGTTTTTCGAACCCCTGCGTGATGCCCTGCTGCGCATCAACGTCGATCTTCCGGACGACGTCGTGCGTGCGCTGATGTCCGCAGCCGAGAAGGAGACCGGTCCGGCCGCGCGCGAGGTGCTCTCCACGATCGTGAAGAACATCGGCATCGCCAGACACAAGCGCCTGCCGCTGTGCCAGGACACGGGAATGGTCTGGTTGCTGCTCCGCCTCGGCGAAGAGGTGGTCCTAACCGGGGAGCCCGTGCGCAAGGTCATCCACCGTGCAGTGGAGGCGGCCTATACCGAGGGGCTCTTCCGGAAATCGGTGGTCGCCGATCCGCTGTTTCCGCGGACCAACACCAATACCAACCTGCCTCCCGTGCTCCATGTTGAGTTCGTGCCAGGCGACCGCGTCACGGTGGCGATCATGACCAAGGGCTTCGGCTCGGAAAACAAGAGCGGCCTGCGCATGCTTCTTCCCACGGCCACGCCTGACGACGTCATGAACGCCATCGTCGAGATCGTGCGAAACGCCAGAGGGGCGCCCTGCCCGCCCACGGTCATCGGCGTGGGCCTCGGGGGCACCATGGACGCTGCCGCCCTGCTCTCCAAGAAAGCCCTGGTGAGGGAGCTCGACGACGTTCATCCGCAGGCCGAGTACGCCGCCATGGAGCGCGAGCTTCTGTCGCGCCTCAACGCCCTGGGCATCGGCGCCGGCGGCCTCGGCGGCCTCACCACCTGCCTGGGCGTGAAGATCGCGAGCATGCCCACGCATATCGCCGGAATGCCGGTGGCCGTCACCGTCAACTGCTGGGCCGACCGAAAGGCCGTCATCGAATTGTGAGGGACCACCCCACGCCGAGGCCACGATGTGGCCGGAAAGTCGCCTCCCATGCGCTCCATTTCCCTGCCCCTGACTCCGGAAACCATCGAGACCCTGCACGCCGGTGAGCCCGTGGCCTTGTCCGGTGAGCTCTTCGTCGCCCGCGACGCAGCCCACGCCCGGCTCGTGGCCTTGCTCGACGCTGGTCAGCCACTGCCATTTCCCCTGCAAGGAGCGGTGATCTATTACATGGGTCCCACGCCCACACCTGCGGGCGAAGTCATCGGCTCATGTGGCCCCACCACCGCGTCCCGCATGGACCCTTTCGCGCCGGCACTGCTGGCCCACGGCCTGGCCGGCATGATCGGCAAGGGCCAGCGCTCGGCCCAGGTCGTCGAGGCCCTGGTCCGGCACCGGGCCGTCTACTTCTACGCCTACGGCGGCTGTGGCGCCTTCTACGCTTCCTGCGTCTCCGAAAACCACCTCATCGCCTTCGAGGATCTCGGTCCCGAAGCCATCTGCCGCCTGGTCGTGAGGGACTTTCCCGTGGTCGTGGCCAATGACTGTCACGGCGCCAGCGCCTTCTTCGAACCCGGATGACAAGAAAAGACTGCTGAAAAAACGGAGGGGTGAGCAAGAGTGATCTCTTCTGGTCCCACTCCACACGCGTCTGCCCCGTCCGTCTTTTCCGCAGTCTATTTTCTACTCTCCACCTTCACATGGAGCTCGTCAGTCCTGGATCAGTTCGGGGGCGGGTTCGGCTGTTTTCTTCGTGGGCTCGGGGTAGGCATGCCAGACGCGCAGCGCCAGGACCAGCCCGATCAGGGCGATCGGGATCATCGCTACAGGCCAGGCCAGCCAGTTCGAGGGGTCCGTGGCGGGCCCCACCAGCTTGCCGTTGGTGAGCTGCTCCTTGGGCAGGGTGAAAGCATAGGTCAGGCTCATGGTGGCCGTGCCGAGATAGACGAAGCCGTCGATGATGCCCACGGCGACACCGACGTTCCGCTTGCCGCCGAAGTCCATGCTCGCGGTGCCCGAGAGCATCCCGTGGACGCCGATCACGGCCATGGACATGACCACGACGAGGGCGCCCACGGCCGGTCCTGCATAGAGGAAACTGAGCGCAACGGCACCGAGCAGCATCACACCGTACAGGAACACCGCCACCGGGCCGCGCCGGGACTTGAACACATGGTCCGAGATCACGCCGGCCACGACGCCGCCGAGGATGCCCGCCACGCACAGGAGCAGCCCCCAGTTCTTGAAGACGAAACCATCCATCAGGCCCAGCGTGCCGTTGGTCTGCTTGGCGAAGGTGCGGAACCACTGCATGATGGCCTGGCGCAGGAAGCCACTGCAGAACTCGATCAGCGCGATGGTCACGACCACCGGATTGGTGAGCATCTTCTTGAAGACCGCGACCACCGGGATCCGGGGTCCGGTGTCACCGGAGCTGGCGTCACCCGTATCGAAGTCCCTGTGCCCGGCATGCCCCGGCGTGTCCCGGACAAACAGCACGTTGAGCACAAAGAACAACCCCAGCAGCATCGTGGGCACGAAGAAGACCCAGGGGATGCCGCCGGTCGGGTCGCTCTTGGACGAAAACGCCTGGAGGATCAGCCGGCTCCAGTCGAACGCGAAATAGAGGCCCAGGCTGATGAGGATTCCGAAGATCGCACCGAACACACCACGCTCGCGAACGTGAAACCAGGCGGCGTTTACCTTCACGATCGAGACGGCGCCGAAGCTCTGGAAATACATGTTGAAAGCGTAGAGCGCGGCAAGGACCGCCACGAAGTGCCTGGAGAGGAACTCATGGCCGGGTCCCTGATTCAGCAGGGAGAGCGAGGCAAAACCCATCATCAGGTTGGCGAAGATCGTGCCGCCGGCGCCGAGCAGGATCGAAATCCGGCCGCCGATGCGATCAGTGAGCGGCCCGTTAATGATGAACGAAAAACCATAGACCACGGTACCGATGCCGAAGATGATCCCGAAATCCGTGTTGCCCATGACGGGCGATCCGTCGACTCCGGAGATGGTCGAGAAGGCGTTCTTGGCCACCTCGAGGTTGTACCTTCCCATGTACAAAAAGGCATACAGGAGGCCCAGCGGCAGCCAGTTGAGAATCCTGCGGTGCCGGAAGGCCTCGGTGTGGCCCACGTCCACCTTGGGGAGGCGGCCGAGCACGACGGCCACGGCCGCGAGCAGGATCAGGATGGGGGCTAGGTTGGAAAGCCAGACGGGCATGGGGCTCCTCTACTCGCGCGACGGGAAGGAACCGGTCGTCATGGCGAGTGGACAGAACTTCACATCAAACAAAAGGCAAAGGGTCGGATGGAGCAACACAGCGGACAGTAAGCACCATCCACGAGCCTGCCTCCGGCGCGGAGTATTCCTGCGAACATGCCTGATGTCAAGATGGAACTCGGTTAGGATCCGGTTAGGACCCCGCCCGTCGGAGGCGGCCCGCTACTGCGTCAACAGGTCTCCGGCCGAGGGGGCGTCGGGATCAGGTGCCACCAGCGGGTCGGGCGCCACCGAAGCGGGCTCGGGCTCGGTGCCCTCGAGGAAATACTCGGTGAGGCGCACTGCGGCCGATGGCAGCACGGCCTCCCCGGTCCCGGGATCAATCTCGCGGGAGACGATCCCCGGCGGGATGAAGAAGTCCCTGGCCTCGCGAGACTTGTGGGCCTCCTTCATGACGCGCACGAACACGGGAACCGCGGAACGACCGCCCTCCTCGCGTGAACCCAGCGGCTTCAGATCGTCATAGCCTATCCACACGCCGCATACGATCTCCGGCGAGAAGCCGATGAACCAGGCGTCCTTGTTGTTGTTGGTCGTCCCCGTCTTGCCGGCCACCGGAAACTTCAGCACCGCCGCGCGTTTTGCGGTACCTTCGGTCACCACCGTGCGCAGCAGGGAGGTCATCAGCCAGGCCGAGGCCGGGTCCATGACGCGCTTGAACTCGGGACGGGCCACGCCCTGGTCGCCGACACGGACGATCCATTGGGGAGGCAGCGCAAGCCCGCCCGACGGAAACACGCCGTAGGCGCCGACCATGTCGATCAGCCGCACCTCGGAGGAGCCCAGCGCAAGGCTCAGGTCCTTGCGCAGGATCGTCGTGATGCCTGTGGATTCCGCGAACGCCACGGCAGCATCCAGGCCGGCCTCCCGCAGCACCTGCACGGCCACGGTGTTGAGCGACATGTTCAGGGCCCGACGCAGGGTGATGCGGCCCTGGAAGTCGTGTCCGCTGCGGGGAATCCACTTCTGGTACACCTCGGGATCGTCGCGCAGGATCGAAGCTGGAGTGAGCTTCTTCTGCATGATCGCCGACGCGTAGAAGAAGGGCTTGAACGAAGAACCTGGCTGCCGCAGGCCCGCCAGCGCTCGGTTGAAGTCCCCCGGTCCCTGCGCGTCGCCCCCGACGATGGCCAGCACCTCACGGGTGGCCGCGTGCATCACGACCACAGCCCCCTGCGGGCCCAGCTCGGCGCGAAGCCGCAGCGGCGACTTGGCAGACCCGGACTTCCCGGGCAGCACGCGCACGCGGAAAAGGTGCCCCGGCTGCACCGAGGGCGGTGGGGCCGGTTTATCGGGCGTCTTCTTGTCGCCCTTCTTCCTCGGCGCGGGCTTCTCAGGAGGCGGGGGCGGGCCCCATGTGAAGCCCGCCGGATAGTAGCGTTCCATCTGTTCCACGACCACGCCCTGCTCGTTGCCCACGCTGACGACGAGCTTGCCGTCCTCCCGGTCCACAACCACGCCCTCGTAGATCGGACCGGCGTGATGAACCTGGATCTTCCTGAGTTTCTCCATATGATCGGCCTTCTTCCTGCCTTCGAGCAGGGTCAGCCGGGTCACCCGCTGCCTCCGGTCCAGCTCGCGCAACTCAAGGGCGAGCGCCTCACGGGCTGCGGTCTGCAGCTTCAGGTCCAGCGTGGTGACGATTTCCCGCCCGGCAGCCGACCGGATCGTGTCGGCGTACTGCTCGGTCAGGTGCGTGACCAGCTCCGGCGCCACCATCGTGTCGGGGATCTCGGGCTCGCCCGGCAGCAGCGGTGCCGCCAGCGCGGCCTCGACGGCCTGTTCCGTGATGAAGCCGTGCCGTGCCATCTGCCAAAGCACATACTTCTGCCGCTCCCGGGCCTTCTCCGGGTGCTTGATCGGGGAGTTCACCTCCGGCCCCTGCGGGAGAGCGGCCAGCAGGGCGGCCTCGGCGACGTTGATCCCGGAGATGGGCTTCCTGAAATAGAAGCGCGCGGCCTCCTCCACGCCGTAACGACCGTGGCCGAAGTAGATCTCATTCAGATAGATCGCCAGGATCTGCTCCTTGGAGAGGGCGCCCTCCACGCGGCGGGCGAGGATGACCTCCTGGAACTTGCGGCGCAGGCTGCGCTCCGGGGTGAGCAACAGCCCCTTGACCACCTGCTGGGTGATCGTGGAGCCGCCCTGCTTGAACCGGCCGGCCGCCAGGTTCACCCAGAAGGCCCGGATCATGCCCGTGTAATTGAGGCCCGTGTGCCGGAAGAACTGCGCGTCCTCCGCAGCCAGCACCGCCTGGACCATGACCTTCGGGATCTTCTCGTAGGGCACCACGGTGCGACGCTGCCTGCCGACGATGGCGATCAGGCCGCCGTGACGATCGAGCACGCGCACGCTCTGCTGGGGCTTGTAGTTCTTCAGCGCCTCGACAGAGGGAAGATCCGGACCGTAGGAATAGTACAGGAACAGGCTCATCAGCAGGAGCATTCCCAGGGCAGCCAGGCCGAAGCCGATGCCGAGACCCCAGGCCAGGATCCGCTTCCATGGCACACCACCGCTCTTGCCTGCTCCGGATTGGCCCTTGCGGTGGCTCACTTTTCGCTTGCGAAATTTCTTTATTATTTGTCGAAAAATCAATTCCATGCCTCGCTGACGTCACGGCCGCCGGAATTACCTGTTGCCGAGAACGCCCAAATGCAATAGATCATTTCATCGGAAGTCAGGAGCGTCCCATGTCATCAGAGTGCATTTTCTGCAAGATCGTCGCCGGGTTGATTCCCTGCGACAAGGTCCACGAAACGGCCAATGTGCTGGTGTTCAAGGATATTTCACCCGCGGCGCCAGTCCATTACCTGATCATCCCGAAAAAACATATACCATCATTGCTGGATGCGACGCAAGAAGACCAGGCCATCCTCGCCGAGATCCTCCTCGTGGCGGGGCATCTGGGGAAGACCGTCCCCGAACTGAACCGCAACTTCCGCCTGGCCGTCTCCACCGGTCCCGACGCCGGACAGGTGGTCATGCACATGCACTACCACCTCATCGGAGGACGCAAACTCACCTGGCCCCCGGGGTAGCCGTCGATGCAGCAAACACCCCTGCTTGAAATCGAACACCTGGAGATCCGGGGGGCCGCTGGAGCGGTCGTGTCCGATGTCGGTTTCTCGGTGGCCGCCGGGGAGATCGTCTGCGTGGTGGGCGAGTCCGGGTGCGGCAAGAGCCTGAGCGCGCTGGCGGTGCTGGACCTGCTGCCGCCCGGACTGTCGATCACCGGCGGAGGCATCCGTTTCGAGGGGAAGGATGTGCTGCCCGCCGAAGCGCGCCGGAAGCTTCGCGGACGGGCCGTGGGCATGATCTTCCAGGAGCCCGCGACCGCGCTCAACCCGGTATACACCATCGGCTTCCAGATCGGGGAGATGCTGCCGGCGCTGTCCCGCGCCCGGCGCAAGGCGCGCATCGACGAACTGCTCGACAGGGTCGGCCTGCCGCCCGCGACGGCCGCGTCCTATCCGCACCAGTTGTCCGGCGGCATGAAGCAGCGCGCGATGATCTCCATGGCGCTGGCCGGTGAACCCCGGCTTTTGCTGTGCGACGAGCCAACCACGGCGCTGGATCCGACGGTCGGGGCGCAGATCCTTGCCCAGATCCAGGCCTTGACAGCCGTCGCCGGAACGTCGGGCGACGATGGAACGTCAGGCGACGAGGGCATCGGCGTGGTGCTGATCACCCATGATTTTCATGCCGTCTCGCGCATGCGGGGACGGATCGTCGTGATGTACGCCGGACAGATCGTCGAGCGCGGCCCGATCCGGGAGGTGCTGGATCATCCGGCACATCCATACACCGCCGCGCTGCTGGACACCCTCCCCAAGAAGGGAAAGCGCCCCGGCTCGATTTCCGGGCAGGTGCCGCCTCCGGGAATGCGTCCTGCGGGCTGTCCGTTTTCCAACCGATGCAGGGTTGTGCTGGAGCGCTGCGAAGCAGAACCTCCACCCTGGCGGGACGCCGGAGCGGGACAGAAATTCCGCTGCTGGCGGGAACCCTGAACCTGTTTGACCGGTCGAACTGATCGGTAGATTCCAAGAGGTACACCATGCATAATTTCTTTACATTTGCTATTTTATCTATTTTTGTATTATTTTCCTCGTGCGGTCGCACGTGTCCCCAACCCCCGGCGCCTGCGGCCGGGACCACCATGAAAGGAACCGCCATGCAGGATCACCCGACCCTGAAGACCATCTTCTCCCGCAAAAGCGTGCGCCGATACACCGGCACGGCCCCGACCGTCGAACAACTCACCCTGCTGGTGAAGGCCGGCATGGCAGCCCCGACGGCCGTGAACAAGCAGCCATGGGAGTTCATCATCGTCACCGATCCCGCCAAGCTCGAACTGCTGACCCAGCGGCTGCCCCACGCCAAGATGACCGCGAAGGCCGGATCGGCGATCATCGTGCTCGGAGACAAGCTCCGGCAGCACAAGGGGCCTGACGCCGATTTCTGGATCACGGACTGCAGCGCTGCGATCCAGAACATCCTGCTGGCAGCCGAGGCCATCGGCCTGGGAGCGGTGTGGACCGCGGCCTATCCGGATCCCGAACGCGTCACGGCGGTGCGGGAGGTCCTCGGCGTGACAGCAGAACACCTGGTGCCGCTGGCCGTGATCCCCGTGGGGCATCCCACTGGCGAGGACCAGCCCAAGGACAAGTGGGATCCTTCGCGCGTGTTCCTCAACGAATACGGAAAAAAACTGGAGTAAGGAACCTACCAGCCGGTCCCCCTGGCGACCACGCCGATCGGCAACCTTCCCCCGAACCGGAGTCCTTCACCACCCCCTGTCTGACAGCGCTCGTCAGGCTCGATGATCCCATTTACCGCCCGCATCGGGCGGTTGACCGACTGTAGCCCATGGTTGGGCGACCGGGTTCGGTCGCACGACCATGGGAAAACATCAAAAAAAGGAAATGACCCAAGTCCTTGTATCGCACTCTGCTTGGGTTTCAGACGGTATCATCCAACCTGATCAGTGCTGTGACTGAAAACGTTCAGATTCCGCCGAAATACACGACCTGGTTGCGGCCGTGTTCCTTGGCGTAGTAGAGGGCCTTGTCGGCCTTGTCGATGAGCACCTGCTTGTGGGCACCGTCGGCCGGGAAGGTCGCATAGCCGATGCTCAGCGTGGCCTTGAACTGTCCCTGCGGGGAGTCGAACACCTGGGCCTCCACCTCCGCACGGATTCGCTCGGCCGCGTTGCGCGCGCCCTCGGCGTCGGTCGCCTCGAGCACGATGCCGAACTCCTCGCCGCCGTAGCGTGCCACGAGATCGATGTTGCGGGCCTGCTTCTTCAGGATCGCCGCCACGCGCTTGATCACCACGTCCCCGATGGGGTGCCCGTAGGTGTCATTGACGCGCTTGAACTTGTCGATGTCCGTGATCAACATCGTCAGAGGCGCGCCCGAACGCTCGGCACGGGCCAGCATCTGCGAGAACCGCTCCTGGAACGTGCGGTGGTTCGTCAGGCCCGTCAGGCCGTCGGTGGTCGCCATCTCCTCGAGGCGCTGGTACATCAGCGCCTTCTGCAGCCCGATGGCGACCTGGTTGGCCAGCGCGCCGAGCATGTCGCGGCGCTGGGGCGTGAAGACCCCGCGCTCGCGGGAGGCGAACACCAGGCCGCCGATGGCCCGGTCGCCCTCGATCAGCGGCTGCACCAGCACCGAGTTCATTTCCGCATAACTGATCGACTCATGCACGACGATCTGCCGGGCGTCACGGAGCTCGCCGTTGACCGGCAGGAAGTGACGGTTGTCCATGGCCAGCGTCAGCAGGCTGCGGTTGACCGACAGCAGCTCGCCCACGCGCCCAGTGAAAAGTTCCCCCTGGGCGCCCAGAATCCTGGCCTTCTTCTCGGTGTCCTCCCAGTGGACGATGGCGATCTCGTCGAGGGGGCAGATCGAACCGATGGCCGAAAACGCCGCGTCGACGACCGATTGCAGATCCAGCGCGCGGTTCATATAGGCAAGGGCTTGGTACAGTTTTTCCTGTTCGAACTTGCTGCGCGCCATCTGCGAGAACACCCGCTCGGTGGCCACCGTCCGGAGCATCTGCTCGGCCCCCTTCTGGGCGAGGGTGACCTGGGCCTCGGAAAACGGCGTCGGATCCGCGCGGTCACAGCAGAGCACTCCGATCATGCGCCCCTGTTCGAAGATCGGCAGGCCGAGGAAGGAACCCACAGGCTGGTTGCCGGTGTAATAGGCCAGGGCGTTGGCAGCGAAGGGAAAAGGGGCTATATTCATTGTTAATTGGTTGCGCACAATATTACCAATCGTCCCCTTGAGCGCGCTGAAATGGACCCCGGACTCCAGAAAACGGCCATTGATCGCATCGCTGAGGGAGGCGGCCTCGACCACCTTGAGGCGCTGGCCGGCGGTGTCCATCCACAGCAGCACCGCCGAGGTCACCTGCAGGCTCTCCCGCAGGAGTCGTAGTTCATATAATATATGATCATGAATCTCCAGCAGCGACGCCTTTCCGAGCAATTCGTCCTGTTCGGCGCGATCCCGCTCGTTGCGGGCGGTCACCGGGCCCATCAGCCGGAAGTCACGCAGTTCCTCCTGATCCTGGCGGACCTTCTGGCTCCGACGCCGGCGCTCGTCCCGCCGGGTCATCATGATCTCTGCGGTGCGCACCAGCAGGCCGGTGCCGCCGAACAGTCCCAGGAACAGGGCGTGGGAGGCCAGCAACCGCGCGGAGACGCCGGGCAGTCCCTGCCGCGCATGCATCCATTCCAGCCCGAACAGCAACGCGGCCGCCAGCATTGAAACCGATGGCCGCACGAAGGCCGCCAGCACCAGCATCAACCAATAGGAAAGCGCGTGCCAGGGCGAGATCGCACCGCCGGTGGCCTGAAGGAACACCGACACCGAGAGCACCATCAGGAGGACGATCTCCAGCTCCGCCAGAAAGCGCGTCTTTTCGGGAATGACGTCGGTACGTACCGGGCGAAGGAACAGTCGCGTCAAAACGCGACCCAGCAGCGTGACGCCCAGGGCCGCGCCCGCCAGGGTCACCCAGAGCCCGCGCTCGCCCTGGGGACGGAACAGCCCCAGGGACAGCATCCCGGCGATACCTGTGATAAGGAAGGCGCTCCAGCCCAGTTTGACTCCAGTTCCGGATCCGGCCAAGGCTCGTACGTTCATCGTTCCATCCTGTCACGCGATCGCGATGTGGTCTGGTCCATGATTTCCAGTTGATAGACCCTGGCTCCGGGAGGAAGAAAACCCTTCTCCCGCATGATCCTGGCCGCTCCCTCCGGGGTCTTGAGGGCCCGAAGCCGGGCCACGGAGTCCTCGAGCCGGCCGTACATGGTGTCGTTGAGCCCCTGTATCTCCTTGAGCTCGGCCCGGAGGGTCGCAAGCTCCCGGATTTCCCGGTGCACGAAGACCGGAAGTGCACCCACGACGAGGGAAAATGCGAGGGCGACCCCCAAACGTGCGGCCCAGCGCCATGCCGGGGCCTCGGCCGACGGCTTGGGTTCGTTTTCAATTGTGTCCTGGGTCACTTCAGTTGCGTCGATCATGCTTTTCCTTATATATCAAAGGGATTTCATCCCAACTCCAGCGTCCAGTATAGGCAGGATGCTTCCTTTGTCGAAATTTGGGGTGGTGAACGGCAATTCTTCCGCGTGCACTTTCGAAATTTTGATGCTAATTAAGACTTGCGGAAACGGATCGCCTCTGGTATAGGCAATTCGCGAGTTTTTAACCGAAAGGATATTCCTTTTCGATTTCTGTAACCCATCATAGGAGATAGCGATGAAACTCAGAAACCTCTTCCTCTTGTCAGTGATCGTCACCCTGTCCTTTGCCTTCGCCGCCTGCGACGACGGTGAAAAGAAAACCAACCCCTGCGGAAACGGCGTGCTGGATCCCGGTGAGGAGTGCGACGGCACCAACCTCGACGAGCAGACCTGCTCCCTGGTCGTGCCCACCCGTCCGGGCGGCACCCTGGCCTGCACCGCGACCTGCTCCTTCGACACCGTCGGCTGCACGGCCCCGTTCTGTGGCAACGACGCCCGCGAAGGCACCGAAGAGTGCGATGGCACCGACCTCGGCGGCGAGACCTGCAGCGACCGTACCGGCTTCGACGGCGGCACGCTTGGCTGCACCGATTCCTGCACCTGGGACACCTCCGCGTGCGACGTCGACTGCGTGGTCGAAGGATCCTTTGAAGACTGCAATCCGATGGGAGGAAACAGCGAGTGCTGCCCTGTCAATGGCAGGCCCTCGATCTGCTCCTCTATGTTTACGACCCCGCTGTGCATCCAGAGCTGTGATAATGACGTGGAGTGCGGATTCTCCATGGTCTGCAACGCCCAGTTGACCGGTTGCTATTATGCTTATTGCGGCGCGGATTCCGCGAGCCCCGATATGACCGAACCCTGCACGCTTTCCGCCGGTCGTTTGGGCACCTGCTATCCCCTGTGGCGTGCCATGGATGGCGCCGGCATCTGCTTCGAAAACGGCACGCTGGGACACGGCGAAGTCTGCCCGCTGGGCGAAGACACGATGGGCATGCTCAACGTCGACCCCGACACGCAGTGTGAAAACGGCTTCTGCTTCGGCCCGGCCGCCGCGACCGAAGGCAACTGCTTCAGCGTCTGCGACGCTGTGGCGATTTATAATGGAGATGCGACGGACACTTGCCCCGCTGGCTCCACCTGCCTCAACTTCTCCTCCATCGTTCTGGACGAGTTTTTTGAAGGCACCACCACCCCGAACCCGTCATTCCTGTTCCGTGACCCCGACATGAGCGTTTGCTATATCTACGAAGAAGCCGAGCCCTTTTATTCCTGCGACCTGCTGACCGGCCTCCAGATCAACGGACCCACCCCGGGCAGCGCCTGCCCCGATGGCCAGACCTGCAACTACTTCGGCCTGGGCTCCCTGATGGGATTCTGCTATGACGTGGCCGCCACCCCGGCAACTGAAGGCGCCGAATGCGTCATCGCCGATGGCCAACCGCAAGCTTGCGACGCCGGCCTGCAGTGCTTCATCGCCGATCCGTTCAACACCGACGGCTCCACGCTGGCCTGCCGCCGCATCTGTGAAGCGCCCGCCAACGGCTCCATCACCGACGCCACCGCCAATGAAGCCTGCGCCGATCTCACCGATACCAATGGTCCCTACGTCTGCGCGACGACCTCCCGCTTCTTCACCGCCGACGGCGAGCTGCCCAGAGATGACTCTACTCCGCCGAAAGTGGAATCTAGCCCCTCCCGCCTGGGCTTCTGCGTTCCCGCCCGCGCTGCGAACTAAATTCGCATTTCCCTCGTTTGATCTGAATCCTTTGGTTTTCCCTACAAATAAATAACAACCTGGTAAATCAGCTAGTCTCCTTGTGACCTCCAAGAGCGGCTTACGCCCGGACCGGACTGTGCTGCTTCGAAATTTCCACAAGGTACCGATTGTTTCCCGGACGGGTTTGTGGTAGTTCGTAGGCGTGGATGAACCAGGTGAACCAACTATGCCGACGACTCCGATTTTCCGATGTGGAACCATTGCCATTCTGGGGCGCCCCAATGTGGGAAAAAGCACCCTGCTGAACTCCATCCTGACGGAGAAGGTGTCCATCGTGACCCCCAAACCGCAGACGACGCGCCAGCGAATCCTGGGAATCGTTCCGGGACCGGGGTACCAGGCGATCTTCATCGACACCCCGGGATACCATCAGTTCAAGAAAAAACTGAACCAGGCCATGGTCGAAGCCGCTTTGTCGGCCATCGGCGACGCGGATCTGGTGCTGGTGCTCGTCGACGCGTCGGACCCCACCGACGAGTTCTCCGATCCCCACGGCGCCGGCGTGCTCGTCCGCCGTTGCGAGGAGATCGGCCGCCCGGTCTTCGTCATGCTCAACAAGATCGACCGCGTGCGCGACAAGAAGGCGCTCCTTCCCATCATCGAGCGCTGGGCGAGCTTCTCCCCGGCGGTCAAGAACGTGATTCCCCTGAGCGCCGCGAAGGGCTCCGGCATCAGTGAACTGCTCGTCGAGATCTACGGCTACCTCCCCGAGGGCCCCGCCCTCTATCCGGAGGACGATCTGACCGACCAGACCGAGCGGGCGATCACGGCCGAAATCGTCCGCGAGACCTGCATCCTCTGCCTGCGCGAAGAATTGCCGTACGCCACGGCCGTCACCATCGAGCGGTTCTCCGAGACCGCGGCGCGCCGCTCCATTTCCGGCATCATCTGGGTGGAGCGGGATAGCCAGAAGGCCATCGTCATCGGCAAGCGGGGATCCATGATCCGTCACATCGGACAGACCGCCCGGGAGCAGTTGATCGCACGTTTCGGCGTGGAGACCCAGCTCTTCCTGGAGGTCAAGGTGCATCCGGGATGGACCGACGATCCCGCATCCCTGCGTGAACTGGGGTACAAACCATGAAATCCCGACCCGTCATCGCCATCGTGGGCCGCCCGAACGTGGGCAAGTCCACCCTCTTCAACCGCTTCCTGCGCAACCGCAAGGCCCTCGTCGAGGACGTCCCCGGCGTGACCCGGGACCGCATCTACGGCTCCTTCGACTGGGACGGTCGCACCTTCGACGTCATCGACACCGGCGGACTGGACATCCAGGATCCCTCGTCGCTCAAGCAGTCGATCCGCCAGCAGGTCCAGGTCGCCATGCGCGAGGCCGACATCATCCTCGTGGTCGTCGACATCCGCTCGGGCCCCACCCCCCTCGACGCCGACATCATCAACCTGGTGCGGCCGTTGGGGAAGCCCTACTACCTGGTGGCCAACAAGGCCGACAACGCCAAGCAGGAGCTCTCCGGGGGCGAATTCTTCTCCTTCGGCGTCAACCACGTCATTCCCGTGAGCGCCTCCCACGGACGCGGCGTCGGCGACCTGATCGACCTGATCGTCAAGGACGTGGAGTTCGACGACCCGCCGCCCTCCGAGGAAGGCGTCGACGAGCCCGTGCGCATCACGTTCGTCGGCCGGCCCAACGCCGGCAAGAGCTCCATGGTCAACAGCATCCTCAAGGAGAAGCGTCTGCTCGTGGACTCCGTGGCCGGCACCACGATGGACGCCGTCGAGGTCCCGTTCTCCCGCCAGCAGCACAACTTCGTGCTCGTCGACACGGCCGGCCTGCGCCGGAAGAAGGCCGTCGAGGTCGGGCTCGAGAAGCTCGCCGGCATGCACGCGATCAACGCCATGGAGCGTTCGCACATCGTGGTGCTCGTGCTCGACTCCAACCTCGGCGTGCACGAGCAGGACGCCCGGCTGGCCCAACTGGCGGTTGACCGCGGCAAGGGGCTGGTGATCGCGCTCAACAAGTGGGATCTCGTCAAGGGCCGCGCCGAGCAGGCCAAGATCAAGCAGCAGGTGAAGGATCAGCTGCGCTTCGTCCCCTGGGCGGCCGTGGTGCCGACCTCGACGATCAACGGCCATGGACTGGGCCAGCTCTTCGACCAGGTGGTGGATGCTCACAAGCGCTGGAACCACCGGGTCTCGACCTCCGAGCTCAACCGCTTCCTGCAGGAGGCTGTGGAGGCACATCATCCTCCCATGTCCGGTCGGCGTCCCCTGAAGTTCTATTACATGACGCAGCCCCAGACACGGCCACCGATGTTCGTCGTCCACGGCAACCGCAAGGACGTGCCCGAGAGCTACCAACGCTACCTGTCCAACCACCTGCGCGAGGTGTTCACCTTCCCGGGCACGCCGCTGCGGCTCTTCTTCCGCTCCAGCCATGGAGATCCCAATGAAAAAAAATAAGTGGATCCTCGGATTTGTCCTGCTGCTGGCCGCATGCTCCCCCCGGCCGAAGGTCACCGTCCAGGCGCAGCGCATCGTCATCCGCCAGATCTCACTTGAATACATGCTGCTGGAGGTTCGCTACCAGGTGCACAATCCGCACCCGGTGTCGATCTCGGTGCTCGAGGTCGACCAGACCCTGGAGTTGTCCAACACCGTCGCGGCCCGCGGCCAGCTTGAGAAGCCGGTCTCGATCCCGGCCAAAAAGAGCGAGCAACTGAACGTCCTGCTCAAGGTGCCCTTTCTGCCGATGTTGACTCCGGCCAAGGACCTGCTGACCGGCAGGACCGTGCGCTACCGGCTCGTCTCCGACATGAAGATGAAGACCATCCTCGGCCAGGAGAGCCGCCGGGTGCTGCGCGAAGGCGAGCTCGAGCTGCCGCTGCTGCCCGGTGGCGGACTCGCCGGCCTGAAGAACGTCCGCCTCGAGGGCGGGCCCCTGGGCACCCTCAAGCTCGACATGATCATCCTGGTTCCCCGCCCGAAGAAACAACTCATGGACACGACCCAGGTCGAATACCTGCTGCGCATCGAGAACCACACCATCGCCGACGGGCGCTTCCCGCTGACCCGCGGCCCCGAGAACATGCAGAAGGTGACGATCCCGGTGTCCTGGCCCATCGCCCGGGGTGCCACCTGGCTCCCCAAACTGGCCACGGGGCTGCCCGTCCAGTTCCGGCTGAGGTTCGATCTGGGCGACGAGACCGAATTCCTGATCGACAAGAAGGACACGATCAGGATCAACCCGTTTTCCCTGTGATGGAGGTACCCATGACCCGCGAAGATCAGATTCAGGTGTGCAAACTGGTGGCACAGGCCATCTTCATCGATGGCCAGCTCACCGACAACGAAATGCAGATGTTCGACCGGCTGCTTTCGCACTTCGAGATCACGCCGGCAGAAAAGAAGATCATCGTCGCGCGAAACCTCGACGATGATGTCAGCGCGATGGCCCAGGCGATCCAGGGGGAGGACGGAAAGATCGAGGCGCTGGTCCAGCTGGCCCAGGCGATCTCGGCCGACGGCCACACCACCGGCTCGGAAAGGGACATCCTCCTTCGCTGCGCATCCGCGATGGGGATCACGTCTGAAAAACTGAAGGAAATCGTCGCCCCCCACATCATTCTGGACTGATTTTTTCAGTCGAAAATTTGATTGGGTGCGGTTTGCCTGCTACACCAGCAATCGATGCTGCGTTCATTCCTTCTATTCATTTTTCTTTTACTGATCACCCCATTGGCGCTCGCGGATCCCCTGCCCCGCCAATGCAAAGTCAACCGTGAAGGCCGTCTCCAGTGCTCCCTGCAGGGCACCACGCGCGGACGAGCCCTTCAGAAGTTTGACGCCACGACCTTCCCCATGGATCAAATCCGGAAATCCAGATCGCCGCTCTCGGTGGGCCTTCCCTTCGCGGGCCGTCTGCACCGTCCGGCGGCCATGCCGGTCTCGGGCAAGGGCTTCCTGCTGCTGGCCCGCACCCAGGAACGCAATCACGGCTGGGCGCTCCCTGAGCTCGTCGAGCTGCTCACCTCCTCGGCCGCCCGCGTGGCCCGCCTGTACCCGAAGTCCATCCTCACCGTGGGAGATTTGAGCCCCCGCGGCGGAGGCTACGCGCCCGGACACCGCTCGCACCAGAGCGGGCGCGACGTGGACCTGGGTTTTTACATCGTGGACGGCCGCTCGCGCTACCAGATCGTGACCACGGAATTCGTGCACTTCAACGAGTCCGCGCGCGGGTCTGGCAAGTACGCGCACCTGATGTTCGATCTCGAGCGCAACTGGGAGTTCGTCGAGGCGCTGGTGTCGCACAAGACCGTGCACGTCCAGAAAATCTTCATCAGTTCCCAGCTGCGTGATCTACTCCTGCAGTATGCCGATGCCGTGGCACGTCCTGCTGACGTTCTCCGCCGCGCGCGGGCTGCCTTGAGCGTGGACACAGCCCACGGCGACCACTTCCACGTGCGCATCGCCTGCCCGGACAACCAGCCCCACTGTCGCTGATTTTATCCCGTGCCCCTTTGCAGAACCGAATTCAAGATTATATTGCCCGCCGGAGGTTCATGACATGTCTCAAAAATTCAGGCACGCCACCGTGGAGATACCGGAAGTCATCCCGATATTGCCCCTGAGAAACGCGGTCCTGTTTCCGGGGTCCATCATCCCGATCGACGTGGGGCGGAAAAAAAGCGTCAAGCTCATCGAGGACGCGCTGTCCCGTGAAAAACCCATCATTGGCATCCTCACACAGAAGGATCCCCAGGTTGAAAACCCGCAGGAGGATGACCTGTACACCGTGGGCTGCGCCGCCCGCGTGCTCAAGGTCATCAAGCTCGGCGTCGAGAACTTCAGCGTGATCATCCAGGGCCTGGCCCGTGTGGAGGTGCTGGGCTTCATCGGAAGGGAGCCCTACATCACGGCGCGCATCCGCACCCTGCCCGACGACCTGTCCGAGGGCCCCGACACTGTGCCCGCGACGCTGTCGACCGACGAGAAAACCCCGGAAGGGCAGGATGCCCTGAAGGACGCAGCCGACGGAGACAACGCCAAAGACGGCCACGGGGACGGCCCGGAAGACGACCTGGGTCTGGCCGACCTCGAGGCCCTCATGCTCAACCTCCGCGAGACCGCCCGAAAGGTCATCAAGTTGATGCCCGAGGTTCCCAACGAGGCCGCCGCCCTGATTGATTCAGTCACCGAGCCCGGCGCCCTGTCGGATCTGATCGGCGCCAACCTGGATCTGCCCATCGAGGAAAAGCAGGCCATCCTGGAGACCCCCGGCATCCGTGATCGCATGTACCGCATCCTGGTCACGCTCAACCGCCAGCTGGAGCTGCTCAAGGTACGCGAACAAATCAACTCGCAGGTCCAGGAGGAGATGGGCAAGAGCCAGCGCGAATACATCCTGCGCCAGCAGCTCAAGGCCATCCGCGAGGAGCTAGGGGAGCTCGACGAGCCCGGGTCCGAGGTCGAGGAGATCAAAGCGAAGATCGAGCTCTGCCAGATGCCCGAGGAGGCTGAGGCCGTGGCCCTCAAGCAGCTCGATCGCCTGAAGATGATGAATCCGGCCTCAGCCGAGTACACGGTCGTGCACTCCTATCTGGACTGGCTCGTGGAGCTGCCCTGGGACGAGGCCACCGAAGACCAGCTGGACATCCCGCTGGTGCGCAAGATCCTCGACGAGGACCACTACGACCTCCAGAAGGTCAAGAAGCGCATCGTGGAGTACCTGGCCGTGCGCAAGCTCAACCCGGACAAGAAGGGACCGATCCTGTGCCTGGTGGGACCTCCGGGCGTGGGCAAGACCTCCCTGGGCAAGAGCATCGCGCGGGCCATGGGGCGCGAGTTCTGGCGAATCTCCCTGGGCGGCGTGCGCGACGAGGCCGAGATTCGCGGCCACCGCCGCACCTACGTCGGAGCCCTTCCCGGGCGCATCATCCAGGGCATCCGCAAGGTGAAGGTGAACAACCCGGTGTTCATGCTCGACGAGATCGACAAGCTCGGCAACGACTTCCGCGGAGATCCGGCCTCGGCGCTGCTGGAGGTGCTCGATCCCGAACAGAACAACACGTTTTCGGACCACTATCTTGAGGTCCAGTTCGACCTCTCCTCGGTGATGTTCATCGCCACGGCCAACATGGTGGACACGATCCCGGCGGCCCTGCGCGACCGCATGGAGATCCTGGATCTGGCCGGCTACACGCGCACCGAGAAGTTCCACATCGCGCGCAACTATTTGATCCCGAGGCAGCTGCGCGAGAACGGCATCATGGAAATCGGCCTGGAGCTGCCCGATGAGACGGTTTACAAAATGATTGACAATTACACCCGCGAGAGCGGCGTGCGCAACCTGGAGCGGACCATCGAGGGCGTCTGCCGTTCGGTGGCCGTGCGCGTCGCCGAGGGGGAGGAGTTGTCCAACTTGCGGGTGCCGCCCGAGGCGCTGCAGGAGCTGCTCGGACCGCAGAAGTTCATGGACATGCAGCACGTCGAGAACCACGAGCCCGGCGTGGCCACCGGACTGGCCTGGACCCCCGTGGGCGGGGACGTGATCTACGTCGAGAGCCGCCGCATGAAGGGCAAGGGGATCCTCACGCTCACCGGCCAGCTCGGCGACGTGATGAAGGAGAGCGCCCAGGCGGCCCTGTCGCTTCTGCGCGCGGACTCGGCGATCTACGGCATCTCCGGGGACCTGCTCGAGCAGGTGGACGTGCACATCCATGTTCCGGCCGGCGCGGTGCCCAAGGACGGCCCCTCCGCGGGCGTGACCATGTTCTCCTCGCTGCTGTCGTCGTTCACGGGCCGCAAGGTGCTCCACGACGTCGCCATGACCGGCGAGATCACGCTGCGCGGCCGCGTGCTGCCCGTGGGCGGCATCAAGGAGAAGGCCCTGGCGGCCCATCGCGCCGGCGCACGCCGTCTGATCCTGCCCGCCGAGAACCGCAAGGACCTCGAGGAGATCCCTGAGGAAGCCCGCCGTGAGATGGAGATCATCTTTGTCTCGAATGTCAGTGAGCTGCCCGCGCTGGTGTTGGAGAATTGACCGGTATTTGAAGAGAAAACGAGGGGACGTCGGAGGGGCACCGGAGAAGCCGGGAGGCTAGGCCGCTGCGGCTTCCTTTTTGACGGGCTTCTTGACGAAGAAGGTGATCAGGATCGAGACGATCAGCAGGGCACCGGCCAGGTAGAAGGCGTACTTGAACGAGCCCGTCCGCTTCTGGATGATGCCGGCGCCCACGGCCATGATGGAGCCCACGCCCCAGGCGGTGAAGACCAGGCCGTAGTTCACGCCGAAGTTCTTCAGACCGAAGAAATCCTTGGTGATCGAGGGGAACAGGGCCAGGTTGGAGCCGTAGCAGGCACCGATCAGGATCGCCGCCGGAATCAGCAGGGACACGCTGTCCATCATGGGCATCAGGAACATCAGGATCATCTGAAGCGCCGTGAAGATCTGCATGGTGCGGATGCGTCCGAGCTTGTCCGAGAAGGATCCGGCGATCAGGCGACCACCTGCGTTGCCGATGGCCAGCAGGGCCACAAGGATGAAGCCGCCCTTGTAGCCTGCCTGGGCCTGCACCACGACGGCGAGCTTGCCGATGACCATGAGGCCTGCACCGGCGTTGAAGGCGTACATGAGCCACAGCAGATAGAAATGCGGGGTCGAGAGGACTTCCTTGACGGTGAAATCATTGGCGGTGTTGACCTTGGTGCCGGCCGCTGCCGCTACCACCGGAGGATTCACGAGCAACTGGGCGAGCCCGACGACGACGATGAGGAACGCGATGCCCAGGATCAACAGGGTCCGGGGAACACCGTACGCGCCGATCATGGTCTTGGCCAGGGGGGAGATGTAGACCGACGCTAGGCCAAAGCCGGCCACCACGATGCCGGCGATCATGCCGGTCTTGGCCGGCGGGAACCATTTCACAGCGGGCGGGGTGGCCGCGGCGTAGCCGAAGCCGATGCCCGTGCCGGCGATGACGCCGAAGGCGATGATGTACATCAGCACGGAACTGAAGAAACTGGCGAGGATCAGCCCGGCCCCGATGAGCACGCCGCCGATGGTGGCGACCAGCCGCGGGGAGAGCTTGTCCTGAAGGCGGCCGGCCGGGACCATCATGAACGCGAACACCAGGCAGGCGACGGTGTAGGGCCAGGCCTTGTCAGCCTCGTCCCAACCCCAGCTCGCCGGGATGCTCTTGGAGATGACGCTCCAGGTGTACAGGACACCCAGCGCCAGGTTGATGCCGGTGCCCGCCAGGGTGACGATCCAGCCCTTCTTCGATCCGATCACAGATTCCGTCATGAGAAACTCCTTACTTGTGAAAAAAATGAAAAACACTTGTTCAGGCGGGTCGATTTGTATCGAAAAAAAGCCGTCCTGTCAATGGAATTTGGGTGTTTTTGAGGCAGTCTGGAGAGGTTACTCGGGAATCACGCACTGGCAGGGATCTTCAGTGATGGCGGGGTCGCAGCCCAGGGAAATCGCCCCCTCGCCCTGGTCGGTGACGCACTTGTCGGCGCAGTTGAAGTAGTCGTAGTAGTAGGAATCATTGCAGATCGCCACCTGACCACCATCCATGCACAGGATGTCGGAGGGCACGCACTCGGCGATGTCGCCGTCGATCATGTCATATTCGCAGTTGCACAGGTTCTCGGTGTTGTCGGCGGTGCAGCCCAGGTAGGACGAGTAATCCGGACCGAGGGTGGTCTTGCAGTACTGGTCGCAGGTGAGGGTGGCCGGGGTGCCGGTGAAATCCCCGTAGCCCTGGGTCATGTCGCAGTACGTGATGTACTCGTCGTCCTGGCAGTAGATTTCGTCGGGATAGCACTGGGCGATCATGCCGTCGATCTGATCATAGTCGCACTGGCAGCGGTTGTCGGCGTTCTCGGCGCTGCAGCCGTGGCTGGTCCAGTCGACCCCGTAGTTGGCCACGCAGTAGTCGTTGCAGTCGACGACCTGCCGGACGTGATTCTCGTCACAGAAGACGAGGGTATCGACGTCGCGGCACATGGCGTCGCCGGTCGTGCAGACATCGGGGTTCTCCTCGAGGGGCACGGTGCAGCCGGCGCCCAGGAGCAGCCCGAGGCCCGAGGCCACGGCGGCTCCGACAGCCAGCCTGCCGGGCGTGGAAACCAGGCTTGATTTGACTGGATATTTTGGGGTTTGAACGGAAGAAACTGGACGTAGGCTAAAATATTTGGATTTCATGGGAAGACTCCTTGTGGAAGACCGCAGGTATTGTAGCACGCCGAAATGCAGGCGCAACGGTCATTTTCACAGGCGGGTACAGGCGGCCATGACCTCGTCGACGGACTTCGGGATGGGCCGCGCCCCGAGCACCCGGCACCCGGTGTCGGTGACCAGGATGTCGTCCTCGATGCGGATGCCACCGAAATCCAGGAATTCTCCCACACGCTCGTAATTGATGAATTCTGCCAGGTGGTTGCGCTCCCGCCACTGCCGGATCAGTTCCGGGATGAAATAGATCCCCGGCTCCACCGTGAACACCATGCCCGGGCGCAGGGTGCGGTTCATTCGCAGGAAGTTCAACCCGAACTGTTCGGATCGGCTGGTTCCCGGCTCATAGCCCGCGAGATCGCCATAATCTTCCATGTCGTGGACATCGAGCCCGAGCAGGTGCCCGAGTCCATGCGGAAAAAGCATCGCGTGGGCCCCGGCGGCCACGAGTTCCCCAACATCGCCCCGCAGCAGGCCCAGCGCCACGAGGCCCTCGGCCATGGAACGGCAGGCGACTTTGTGGACGTCAGCGAAGCCGACGCCCGGCGCGCAGGCGGCAATCGCGTCGAGCTGGCCGCGCAGGACCACCTCGTAGATGTCCTTCTGCCTGGCCGAGAAGTGGCCCGAGACCGGGAACGTGCGGGTGATGTCCGATGCGTAACCCTCGGCAGTCTCGGCCCCGGAATCCACCAACAGCAGTCCCCCCTCGTGCAGGGTGTTGTGGTAGGCGTGGTTGTGCAGCACCTCACCATGGATCGTCACGATGGGCGTGAACGACTGCGCGCACCCGTGAAAGAGCGCCGCGCCGGTCATGGCCGCGACCACATCCTGCTCCCGCGCCCCGGGCATCATGGCCCCCAGCGCGGCCTCATACATGTCGGCCGACGCCTCAAGGGCAAGCTCTATCTGCTCGACCTCACGCGGCTCCTTGCACAGGCGCAAGGTCGCCAGGGCGCTCATGAGTTCGGCGCTGGCCTCCGGACGCACAGAGGAGGGAGTCTTGCCCAGCCAGCGGGCCAGGCGCATCTCCAGTTCCCCGCGAAACGGCCGGGGATAGTGTGCGGCCCTGTGACGGGCCAGCCAATCCTCGAGCCGGGGCAGCGGCTCCACCCGGGCGATGCCTGCCGCGGCTGCCAGCTCCTCGAGGGAGGGCACCGGGCCGGTCCACACGATGTCGTCGATGGTGGCCGGGATTCCGAAGAGGATCTCCTCCCCGTCGGGAAGCATCAGCAACGCCAGGTCCGGCAGGGCATGACCGGCCAGATAGAGGTACGAACTGTTCTGGCGGAAGTCGTACGTATTGGCAAGGTAGTTGCGCGGGGAATCGACATGGCCGGGAATCAGGATGACGGTACCGGGCATGGCGGCCCGCAGCCTGGCGCGACGACTCTGGTACACTTGGGGTTCGAACATGGCAATGACCTCCGGAAAAGAATGGACCGGCCCACCCTACCCCGATTGTCCTGCCGAGTTCAACCCGGAAAATGGAAGCAATCCAACTGGTGGAAATCCGGCTTATCCCCGGGCAGGGGAACGTAGGAACCGTGGAAACGCTGCGGGCCGAGGATGGTGGTGACGTTGAACGCGCACAGTCCGGCAGGAAGCACCGCACAGGGAATGCGCACGCACACCTCCCAGCGATCTTCCCCGCACCGCCACGTATGCCCAAGCGGCTCGAACTCGGAGACGATGTTCCGGCAGCCGTGAAGCATCAGCAGCCAGTAGTGACCATGGGGCCCCAGCTCCAGCTCGAGGTAGCGCTCCCCTGCCCCAAGCAGGAAGACCTCGATCACGTCATGCCGCCAAAGTTCCTCGAAGCGGCCGGCGGGGCCCGGCGGAGGAGGCTGTCCTGTGACCGGACCGGAAACAGTGACGCTGCATTGGTCAGCGGACTGATCGATCCGGCACCCGATCCGGGTTTGGTCCGGAGCGCCCGGCTCATGAAAATGCGGGGAAAACTCGAGTTGGACGGATGCAGGGAACGGCATTTTCACACACTGTACAACTTCGGGGAAAAAATGATAGATTGCGTGCGTCACCCAAGGAAAGGAAATGAAGATGTCCGCGATCTCCCGGCCCCAAATCGAAGCTCTGACGAAGAACCTGTCGAAGAACTTCAACGACCTGGACCTGAGCAGATGCGATCATCAAGGATGCGGTGTTCGAATACTGCCGTTTCAAGGGTGCATCATGGACCGGCGCCCGCGTGAAGAGGTGCCGGTTTGAATCCTGCGACGACATCGTCGGCCTGCCGCTCCACAAGATCCACGCCTCGCTCTCCGAGATCTCCGACGACGAGCAGAAGAAGGCCGTCTGCCGGGAGCACTTCGCCCCTCTGGATCCGATCCTCCACGGCAGCGTCCGGGAACGCGACGAGGATTCCACCCTCGAGCCATTCTGCCTGTACCGCGATCCCAAGCGGAAGCTCAAGCAACAGCAGAGGGACCAGTGGGATGATGCGGATGATTCAGAGTTAGTGCACTTCCTGTCGGATGGTGTGTATATCGAGGAGACCCGTGCGGAAAATCGTTCTAGTTAATATTCGACCGAAAAACAACGAAATAGACAGGGTTTCGTAGCCCGCGGGGCGACCGGGGGTTTTTCCTTGCAGGCTCCTGGGAGCCTGTCTTCTTCTCATCTGAGTTGGCAGGTGGAATGGAATGCGAAAATTACGGAGTTACCGGAGCGGGAGCCGGGGCCGGGGCCGGACGCGGAATCGGGCCGGGGCCGGACGCGGGACCCATCGGCCGGGGCTGACGGGGCATCATGCGGGGACCCATGGGACGCGGACCGGGAACCGGAGCCGGAGCCGGAGCCACCTGCGGAGCCGGGGCGGGGGCGGCCACGACCAGAGCGTTGGTCTTGGGATCGGCCTTCGACTCGGCGCCGACGATGAGGGGAGCGATGACCAGCGCCACGACGCTCATGAGCTTGATCAGGATGTTCAGCGAGGGGCCGGACGTGTCTTTGAACGGATCGCCGACGGTGTCGCCGGTGACGGCGGCCTTGTGGGCGTCGGACTTCTTGCCACCGAAATTGCCGTCTTCAATGTATTTCTTGGCATTGTCCCAGGAGCCGCCTGCGTTGGCCTGGAAGATGGCCAGCAGGACGCCCGAGACGGTGACGCCGGCGAGCATGCCGCCCAGCGCGAACTTGTTCCAGAAACCGACGATGACGGGAACGGACACGGCCAGCAGGCCCGGGACGATCATCTTGCGGATCGCGGCCTTGGTGGAGATCTCCACGCACTTGGCGTAGTCGGCCTTGGCGGTGCCTTCGAGCAGACCGGGGATCTCCTTGAACTGGCGGCGGACCTCGATGATCATTTCGTTGGCGGCTTCACCGACGGCGGTCATGCACATCGCGGAGAACAGGAACGGCAGCATGGCGCCGAAGAACAGGCCGGCCATGACCACGGGGTTGGAGACATCGATGGTCGGTACCTTGGCCTGAATCTGGAACGCAGAGAACAGGGCCAGGGCGGTCAGGGCGGCGGAGCCGATGGCGAAGCCCTTGCCGATCGCGGCGGTGGTGTTGCCCACGGCGTCAAGTTTGTCGGTGCGCTCGCGCACCTCGGGGGGAAGTTCGGCCATCTCGGCCAGACCACCGGCGTTGTCGGCGATGGGACCGTAGGCGTCAACGGCCAGCTGGATGCCCGTGGTGGACAGCATGCCCAGGGCGGCCACGGCGATGCCGTAGAGGCCGGCGAGCTTGAAGGAGACCATGATCGCGATGCAGATCCAGATGATCGGAAGTGCGGTGGAGACCATGCCGTTGGCCAGGCCGGCGATGATGTTGGTGGCAGCGCCGGTCTGGGAGGCCATGGCGATCTTGTGGACCGGGGCGCGATCCTTGGAGCAGTAGTATTCGGTGGTCACGCCGACGGCGATGCCCGCGAGCAGACCGATGACCGTGGCGCCGAAGAGCTTCAGCCAGGTGGCCTTCACGATGCCGTAGCCGAGCACGTGCATCTTCACTTCAACCGGGACCATCCAGTAGCAGATGCCGGCGGTGGCGAACAGCATGAGGATCGCAGCGCCGAAGGTGCCGATATTGAGCGCAGTCTGGGGGCTGCCGCCTTCCTTGGTGGACACCATGAACGTGCCCAGGATCGAGGCGATGACACCGACACCGGCGAGCATCAGGGGAAGCAGGACCAGGCGCAGCTCGGGGGAACCCTCGTAGTTGCCGACCCAGCCCGCGCCGAACGACAGGACCATGGTGCCGACGATGGCGCCGACATACGATTCGAACAGGTCCGCGCCCATGCCGGCCACGTCGCCGACGTTGTCACCGACGTTGTCGGCGATGGTGGCGGGGTTGCGCGGGTCGTCCTCGGGAATGCCGGCTTCGATCTTGCCGACCAGGTCAGCGCCGACGTCGGCGGCCTTGGTGTAGATGCCGCCGCCCACGCGGGCGAACAGCGCGATCGAGGAGGCGCCCAGGCTGTAGCCGGAGACGACGGTGATCGAGTTGCGGAGGCCGACTTCACCGGTGCCGACGATGCCGAGCATGTAATAGATGATGAGCAGGGTGCCCAGGCCCAGCAGGGCCAGACCGACGACGCTCATGCCCATGACGGTGCCGCCGGAGAACGCGACGCGCAGCGCCTTGTTCAGGCTGGTGCGGGCGGCCGCTGTGGTGCGGACGTTGGCCAGGGTGGCCACCTTCATGCCGAAGTACCCGGAGAGGACCGAGCACAGCGCACCGATGATGAACGAGAACGCCATCAGGGGATGCTTGAAGTTTTCAGGGGTGCTCTTGCCGAGCATGTTGGAGATGATCAGGAGCGCGGCCACGCCGAGCACGAACCAGATCAGGACGCGGTATTCTGCGTTGAGGAACGCCATGGCGCCTTCGCGCACATAACCGGAAATCTCTCTCATCCGATCGGTACCGGTATCCTGCTTCTTGATCCACTGCGTCTTCCAGAACGCGAACAACAGGGCTGCCAGGCCGAACGCCGGCACGACATAGAAAAGATTGTTCATTCTGTTACCTCCTTGGTTGGTTGTGGTTGGGTTTCAGCCGAGAACTGCTGGAAAATTCGGGAACGCCGTCCCTTTCCGGATACCGGGTCCGGCAGCGGTAGGGACATGATACAAAATCAGGATTGCCCATTGAAGGCATTCATGGCATAAGTCACGTCCTTCTTCAAGATCGTTTCCACGATATTCACGCAATTTTCGAGCATGTCGGGAATCACGGGACGCTCGTCAGCTGTGAAAGCCGAAAGAACATATTCCACCATGTCGCCGGGAGGGCGCCCCACCCCCAGACGGACTCGGGCATATTCGGGACCGCCCACCGTACCGGAGATGGATTTCAGGCCGTTGTGGCCGCCGTTTCCGCCGCCGAGCTTCACGCGCAGCCGCCCGAAGGCCAGGTCCACGTCGTCGTGCAGCACGATCAGCCGGTCGCGATCCACCCCGAGATGCCGCATGGCCGCTGCGATCGATCGCCCGGAGATGTTCATGTACGTGTGAGGAAACAGAAGGGCCACGTCGCAGCCATCCACGACGGTCTGCACATACTCGCCCTCGAAGCGTTTGCGGAAGGGGGGGGCACACCATTTCTGGGCGCAAAGAAAAAGGGCACGCGCACCGAGGTTGTGGCGGGTGCGGGCATATTCCGGTCCTGGATTTCCCAGTCCGGCGATGAGAAAGCCTTGAAAGGTCACCTGTCGGTCAACCTGTGGCTCAACGGATTATTTCTTGCCGGGAGCAGGCTTCGCAGGAGCGGCCTTCGCGGGGGCTGCGGCCTTCGCGGGAGCGGCGGCAGGAGTGGCGGCGACAGCGCCTTCCTCAGGACGATCGTCCTTGCCGCCGGACACGATGACGAGCGCCTGGCGGGGGGAAAGCCGGATGTTGATGCCTTCGGGCAGCTTCAGGTTTTCGACGCGCAGAACCGAACCCAGGCCCATCGAGGTCACATCCTGCTCGATGAAGGCGGGCACTTCGGAGGCGGCGCATCGGACCGGAAGATGGCTCATGGTCAGGCGGATGGAGCCGCCCAGCTTCACGCCCTCGGAGCGACCGGTGATGCGGAAGTTGACCGTGGCCGGAACCAGATCGTTGGGCGCGGTGCGCAGGAAGTCCACGTGCTTGATCGCGCCGGTCATCGTGTCGAACTGGACGTCACGGATGAACACGGGCACTTCTTCCTTGCCTTCGATGTCCAGCAGGAAGTACGTGTTGCGCTTCTTCTCGGGATCCATGGTCTTGATCAGATCCCGGGGATTCAGTTTAAGGGAGACCGACGGCAGCTTCTTGCCGTACAGCACCGCCGGGATCATGGCGCTGGCGCGCAGACGGTGGTTTTCGTTCTTCCCAGTGGCAGTTCTCATTTCGACGGACAGTTTTACGGGTTCCATTACTCATACCTCATTTCAAAAGCAACCCCGCTCCTCGGTCGCGTTGCCGGTGCGCGGGACGAACACATATAGCTGAAAATTCTTCTCAAGTAAAGAGTGAACTGATGGAATCTCCATGATGAATGCGTTTGATGGCCTCGCCAAGGAGCCGACCCACCGATAACTGGTGGATTCGTCCGCTCTCGGCGGCCTCCTGGGACAGGGCGATGGTGTTGGTCACCCACACCTTTTTCAGCGGGGACTTGATGATGTTCTCGACGGCTTTTCCGGAAAAGACGCCATGGGAGGCCGCCGCATAGACCTCGATGGCGCCCTGGTCGATGACGGCCTGGGCCGCCTTGCTCAGCGTGCCGGCGGTGTCGATCATGTCATCGACGATCACGGCTTTCTTGCCGGCGACGTCGCCAACGATGTTCATCACCTCGCACTGGTTCGCCTGGGGACGCCGCTTGTCGATGATGGCCAGCGGACAACCCAGACGCATGGAGTAGCCGCGGGCGCGCTCGGTGCCTCCGGCGTCCGGGCTCACGATCACCAATTCCTCGTTGCGGAACTCATTGCGGATCGCATCGAGCAGCACGGGAAGGCCGGTCAAATGATCGACCGGAATGTCGAAGAATCCCTGGATCTGGCCGGCGTGGAGATCCATCATCATGACACGGGACGCGCCGGCGGTGGTGATCAGGTTCGCCACCAGCTTGGCGGAGATCGGCGTGCGGGGCCGCACCTTGCGGTCCTGCCGGGCATATCCGTAATACGGCAGGATTCCGATGATGGAGCCGGCCGAGGCCCTCCGAAGCGCGTCAATGATGATGAGCAGATCCATCAGATGCTCGTTCACAGGCATGGATGTCGGCTGGATGACGAAGCAGTTCACGCCGCGGACGTTTTCGTTGATGGTGACGAAGGTCTCCCCGTCGGAGAACTTGCTGACGGTGATCGAGCCCGGGACGATCTCAAGGTAGCGGCAGATTTCCGCCGTCAGCGCAGTGTTGGAGGTTCCGGAAAAGACAGCCAAGGATTTGAGCATGGCAGCAACACCTCAGGAAAGGAGTGAATACTGAGGGCACCCGCACCTTGCGGATGTCGCCCGGAAGCTGGGCCGGAAGGATTCGAACCTTCGAATGCGGGGACCAAAGCCCCGTGACTTGCCACTTGTCGACGGCCCAAAGAGACCCGCAGGTCCGACAAACGGGTGTGATAAATACAGATCTCTGTGAAAAAGTCAACGTCTCGACCAGGGAAAAATGAGCAGGTTCAGGCGGCGGACTGGATAGTTCTGGCGCGCTGCCGCAAAAGTTGGAGGCCATGGTGATGGATCTGAGAGATCCGGCCTTCCGTGAGGGACATCTCATCGGCCAGGGCGCGTGGACTCATTTGTAGGTAATAAATACCCTCAATCACGCGGCGCTCCCTGTCGGGCAGGAGTTCGACCCATCCGGACACCAGCAGCCGCTCTTCATGATGAAGGCAGGCCTCTTCGGGCAGGGGGACGCTCTCGTCGGCGATGAAGTCGAGGAGGCTGCCGTCCTCATCGTTTTCCAGACGGGAGAAGTGGATCGTGTGGCCGGCAGCGCGGATTCTCTGGGTTTTGAGGACCATCGACTCGGTCATGCCGGTCAGGGAGCAGAGGGTATCCAGTTGGGGGGTCTCCCCGTTCTCGGAGAGGTGGGTGGCCACCGACTTTTCAACGAGCCTGACCTGCCGGCGCTGCGTCCGGGTCAGCGGGTCCTTCTGCCGCAGTTCATCAAGAATGGCGCCCTGTACGCGATTCTTTGCATAGGGCCAAAAGTGGTTTTTTTCAATGGAGTCGAACCGTGAGGCCGACTCAATCAGGCCGATCATGGCTGCGGAGAGGATCTCCTGGCGATCTTCGAGGGAAAGGTGCTGACCATGACGTCGCACCAGCCGGCGGACATGGGGAAGGTGTTCGAGAATCAAGGCATGTTCTGGACTTGGCGATCGTCGCAGGGACTGAATCAGGGCAATCATGGAGTACCTCCGGACTGGACGGGGGGCTTTGTAAGCGAAATCCGTGCCAAATCCCGATTTTAGTGTCAGAAATTTCATTTCCCTGTTGTGACGGTATTTTTTTGCCCTGGAACTTTATGGACAGGAGTTAGTGGCTATTGCAAATGAATGCCCTTTCCCTGCTTTTCGCGTATCACGTCGGACAAAAACCGGGTGTTTTTTGGTTTATTTGTACACTTTTGTATCAAAAACGTAATAAAACACCCATGCCGCCCATATATTCAAACGCTTATGTACTTTATAACGCCCTTTATGTTTCATTTATGTACTTTTACGCCTTCCCCGAGTTCATTGACAACTCCGGGGACTGTCTGATATGAAAGCTGTCGACCGCGGACGATCCCCGGTCGTCGGCACCCAGGAATTCCCATGCGCTATTCTTTTTGTGTACTTGATATTGACGGCACCCTGACCAATGGGTTTAACACCTACCACCCCCGGGTCGTGGATCGTGTACGCGCCTACCGGGAGCGGGGTGGCACCGTCGCGCTGCTCTCGGGCCGGCTGCCCTGCGGCATGCTCGAGCCCGCACGCCTGCTGGAGTTGCCGGCCGGGACGCTCATCGGCGGCGGCGACGGCGCGGTGCTGGCCGTCCTCAACGCCGACGGCACCCTGGAATGGGCCTGGACCCGGGCCCTGTCGGTAGAGACCCTGCTTCCCCATCTGGTCGCCGCGGACCAACCCGGCCTCGCGCTGACCCCTACGCGCGTGATCGCCGTGGGCACCACCGAAAAAATCACATACCGGCTGGCATCGATCACCTCTCCGGTGGTGCATCCCCTGCCCGATTGGACAAAGCTCCCGGAGGCCCTCGCCGGCGAGCCGCTGGTCGGGGTCCGCTTCATCCTCGAACGGGCCGCCGCGGTGAGCCTGATCGCACGGTTCTCCGTAGTGCCGGAGGGGGATCAGGAGGTCTTCGACAACCAGGAATTCACCCATCAAAACGTGGGCTTTTCCATCCGTCCCACCGGCAGCGACAAGGGCACCGCCCTCGAGCGTATGATCGCCGCGGCCGGATTCTCGAAGGAATCCACCGCCGCCTTCGGCGACTGGATCACCGACATCCCGATGATGCGCAGTGCAGGCTTCTCCAGCGCTCCCAGCGACGCCCTGAAAGCCGTGCGCGAGGCGGCCACCCGCGTCTCGGCCCACACCATCAGTGACGGCTGGCTCGCCACCGAGATGGATCTTTTGCAGTAGTTTCGGAGGATGATCCCGCGCCCTTTTGCGGCCGCCTCAAATGGCCGGCTTTGGCCGGGTCAGATGCCTTCGTCTCACGGAGCCTTCGCCGACGTGTATGACTTCACCACCCAGGCGCCCTTCTCCTTCGTGATGCGGGACAGGGCGGTCTGTCCGCCGACATAGAGATCCCCTTCCGTGGACAGGTACAGGCACCGCAGGAACTTCTGGGCGGAAAGGTCGAAGAACCTGGTCTTTCCGTTTTCCTCCAGCGTCACGCCCTTGTTGTAGTGCAGGTACCAGGTGCGACCCCTGGACTTGTCCACACGCAGGTCGGACGCCTTGTCCATCGCAGGTCCCGCTGGTACGAAGCGATCCGCCGCGGGGTCGAACCGGAAGAAGCCGTCGGCGAAGTCCATCACCCAGAGACGCTTTTGGGCATCCACGACCAGGCGTCGGGGATCCGAGCCGGGATAGCCGGCGCTCTTCCGGGCGTATTTCACCCAGCCGCCGCCGGCACGCCTCCGGAGCCCCCTGAGGAGGTCGACCGCCCAGAGCTCCCCCGTCGGCGAGAACACCGTCTGAAAGGGGTCCCAACCCGGCGACACCTGCTCGACGAACCGGTCCGTGGCGGCATCGTACTCCCAGTGTTGACGCCTCCACATCACATGCAGTCTCCCCCGGTTGTCCAGGAAGACGCGGTAGGTACCGGCGTGCTTGGCTGGGTCAAACTTCAGATATTCCTTCCAGACCGTGCCGTCCCAGCGAGCCAGGGACCCCGATGATCCGGCCCAAAGCCGGCCCGAATATGACACCAGCGACCCCGTGAGGCCACGCTTGTGCACGGACATGATCTGGTGCGTCTTCAAATCCCAGAAGGCCACACCGGCCTGGGAAGCCACCGCGAGCTGGCCAAAATGGGAGACCATCTCGGTGGCCTGCAGAAAGCCCGGATCCAGTTGGCCTGCCGGCAGGGGACAATATTTCTTGTACGCGCCGATGTACTCCATGATCGACTTCACAGCCTCGGGTTTGAGGTTGCGACCGGACTCCGGGAAGCGGTCGAGGACCGCCTGCACCAGGCTGTACACCTGGCACCAGTCCTTGTCCGGCGTGTTCTGCACGGTGATCAGCGCGGCGATCATGGCGATCGTGAAGTCCGCCGGCGAGCGCAGGACGGCCTCCGCCAGCAGCACCTTGGGCTGCGCCGCCCACAAACCGCCGCGGGCCTTCTCCAGCGGCTCGAACTTGAAGTAGTCATGCATCGCCAGCAGGTAGCCCAGCGTCATCAGTTCGTCTGCCGCGAGATCTCCTGACGACAGGGCCTTCCCCTGCTTGCGGTATTTTCCCTCGAGTGCCTTGACGAAGGACTGGGCGTTGCCGGTGGGGTCCTTTTGCCACGAGAGCGCGTTCACGCAGGCCGCCTTCTGATCCGTGGGCGCCCTTCCGAGCAGGAAGTTAAGCACGGGCGTTGAGAGGCGACCGCTGCGGGCGGCCACCACTCCCGCCTGGGCATAGTGCTGGTGAAACCCGGTGCTGGTGATCGGCGAGTCGGCCAAAGCCGGCCCGGGAAATCCCAGGGAAACAAGGAAAACAAGGATGAAAAGCGACCAATTTCTCATGTCATGAACTCCCTTGAAGGAGGATTCGACGATCCGCAGGGGGATTCTATTGCATTTGGTGCCCATTTTTCGATATTTTTCACACTCTAGAGGTGACCCTTGTCCGGACCCAGGAAGAAATCTCCCCATATCACCATCCGCCTGAAACCCCGTCATGACTTCTCCGACGGCTCCTTCTGTCCCCTGACGCTGCCGACGGTGGTGGACGCGGTGTTCCTCGAGCCGCGGACCGCGGCGGCGGCCGTGGAGCGGGCAAGCGCCCATCTGATGTGCCGCTTCACACCCGGCGAGTATGCCTTCGCGCTGCAGCGTGAGGACCCTCTGCTGGTGCGCGTGCCCGAAGACTTCTCCGCCGAGATTCACGTCGCCTGCGCCCGCGTGGACGGAGCGGACACGCCTGTGGTCACCTCGCTGGAGATCGTGTTCAACCGTCCGCTGTTGCTGGACAACGTTCTTCCGACGCTCTTCGTGCTGCCGAAACTGTTCGATGATCACGACTGGTCGGCGTGGCGCGGGGCCGCCCGACAGATGGGACTGGGCGAGATCCAGTCGGCCTTCTCCCGTTTCACGAAGAACTTGGGCAGGCACGTCAGGGAGGGCGTGGACGAGCTCGGCGATCCGGTCCTGCAGGAAAAACTGAAAACCGCGGCGAAATCCGTGGGCGGCATGTTCGAACAGTTGTCCGACCGCCTGCGCGGGAGGGATCCCAACCTGCCTTGCGTGTTCCTGACGCGCGTCTGCGGCCTACCGAAGAACCGGCAGGGACACCGCGAGATCGACTTCGCCTTCACCGGTGAGATCGGCTGGCCCGGCCGGATCCTCCACAGGTTCCATGAGGTGGTGCTGCCCAAGACACTCATCCCCTCGCTGCACGGCGAGCTTGCTGACCTGCTGACCGCGGAGCCGATGTCCTCGGCCTACCTGCACCTGGAGCAGATCGCGGGCCTGTCCATGGCACGCAGCGCGGCACGCATGCTCGACTCGGTCGAGGGCGCCTGGAAGATCCAGATCACGCGCCCCCAGGCGCTCTTCGAGGCCCGGCTGCACGATCACGCGCGGGTGCAGGTCGAGGCCGAGCTTGCCGACCTCACGATCTCCGGGATGCTGCAGGGCACCCAGGGACCCGAGCGTTTCACCGCGGAGGCCCGCGACATCGAGATCGAGCAGAAGGACCGGAAACTCTCCTGTGACCTGACCCTGGAGATCGGCGCCAGGACGCCGGGCATGCTGCCCTGCGAGGCCGGCGTCCTGCGGCTGTTCGGCGGTGGGGGCGCCAGCGGAGCAAATGCAGGCTGCGGGAGCGCCGATGCCGACCTGCGCCTGGGGCTGCACCTGCATCCGGAGTCCACGCTGGGCGCCGTGGACCTGCTCGTACGCTACTTTCATCCGTACATCCGGGGCGGATCGGAGTTTCCCGTCCGTCTCGACGAGGGCGTGGTCTCCCTTGACCTCGAACTGACCTCTGGCGGATCCGGCGAGCCCTGGGTCCTGTCCCAGTTGAGCGCCTCCTCCCGTTCCACCTTCGAAGTCACCGCGGCGGCATCGATCAATGACGGTCGCTCACGCGTTGAACCCGAGACCCTGCAGGGTGTCCTGTCCGCCTCGGCCGGGGTCCTTCCGGAAGGCGGCCTCCATGCGCGACTCGAGGGAGACTGCGCCTTTCAGGTGGGCGCCCGTGTCGAGATCGACGCCTTTCCAGAGCTCGGACTCGACGACGGATTTCTCGACGCGAAGGTCGCCGGGACGGTCCGGTTCGACTTGCACACCGCCGTGCACGACACGGAGCCGGCAAGGATGGCCTTCGATGGATCCCGTTTCGACGCGAAGATCACCGATCTGGGTCTTTGGGCATCTGGTTATGGGTTCGAGTTCCCCGAGGGGCTCGATCTTTCCATGGAGGTCGACCGCATGGAGATCGACGCCACCGGCCGCGGCAGCACCCAGGCAGGCCTTGGTTGGTCCATGAACGGATTCTCCCCCGTACTCTCGTCTGGCGCCGACCGCGTGGAGGTGCTCGTGCCGGAACTATGGAGCGGCCGCATCCGGCTGGACCTTGACCCCATGGGGCACCTTGAGGTGTCCGGAGTGCACTCCGGCCGCCACGCCGGCGGTCTGTACGACGCACACTTCTGGAATGCTCTCCTCAACCCGGGCGCGGAGCCCGCGCGATGGATGGAGATCTTCCTCGACGACGACGCCATGGACAAGGTGGTCCGCTCCCTGGGCCTGTTCCATGCCGAGGGAGCCAAGGCGCTCGACCGCATGCGGAAACTCGCGCTGCGGGCCCGCGACATCCTCGATGACATGGGCGTGAAGAAACCCGGGGACTTCCTGCCGGCTCACCGGCTGGCCACCTTTGCCTCACGCCTGGCATGCGAATCCGAGGAAATGGAACCCGAGTGGCACGAGCTTACGCTGCAGGTCGTCTCCGGCCGAGGGCTCGACGTACCCCACCTGCGCCGCCTGCTCGACCGCGTCTTGCCGGAGCACCAACTCCACTTCGAGATCGACCGCATGCTGCGCATCGCGGCGCTGCTGCTGGCGCCCACCGAGCCGGTTCCTCCCCCCCGCGAGACCGAGGTGCAGCCGCTGGCCCTGTCCATCGAGCACACCTTCCTGCGCGAGCTCCCCTGCGCGGCCGATCTGGTCGCAGTGGCCGATTCCGCCCCCACCGCAGACCGGTTGACCATCTTCGCTGGCCTTGCCCACTACTTCACGCTGAACCAGCTACGGCACCTCGCCTCCAGACCGTCACTCCCCTGGCATCCGGCCGATCGCGCCCGCGTGCACCTGATCCTCCACCTGAAGGAACGGATCGAGGCCTTCTCCGAGCACTTCGGCGGCGTGGGGCACCTTTTCCAGCCCTGGGCGCTGTCGTTCTTCCTCGGCGAGGCCGCTGCCGCGGATCTTCCACACAACCGTCCCCCGTTACGTTGGATCGCACGTGACCGCGACCTCACGGTCGCCAGGGACCGCGACCTCCCCGGATGGCGCCTCGATCCCGCCCGGATCCTGCAGGGCGTCCTCGGGCCCCATGACATCGCAGTGCTGCTGCAGTGCGGGCTGGCTTCCCCGACGACCACGCGCACGGTGCAGGTGAACCAGCATTTGCTGTTTACGCTCCTGTCACGTGCGCCCCACGCCGGCCTCCGACAAGTGCTGTGCGTGCTCGGACAGAACAGCGAGCGCCTCCTCTCCCATGTGCTGTACGGTCTCTTCAACCAGTCGCAGAACCTGCTGCGGGAGCCCGTGGACATGGCGGCGCTCGTGGAGCGGGCCACCGGCGTCCCGATGCCGCGCCAGGCGCAGTACCTCGCCCAGGGACGCCACGCCCGGGAGAGCTACTATGAGGCGCTGTCTCGTGCCGCGGCATCTTTGATGGAACAGTTCGACACCGAGAACGCCCTGTTCTCGCATCTGCGCGCCTTCCGGCATCCGGCGCCCTCGATACTTCCAGCCGGCGCGCTGCCCAACGCGAAGGCGGCCCGTGAGGCCATCGCCCATGCGGACAAATTGTCCGCCGCATGCACCTTCTCGACGCGAGAGAAGACTCGTCGCGCCAAGGCCATCGCCGCGCATGAGGCCGCCGCGTCCGCCTGTCGCGAGGTCCTGTCCACTGACGCCCGGGCCTTCTCGGAGCCCTGGTTCAAGGACTACATGTCCCGCCACTTTGAGGCGCTGCAGGTGCTCTCGATCGTGCGCAACCACGAGGAGGACATCGATCGCGTCCGCCCATGGATCACCCGCCGCACGGGCCGGGAGCACTTCGAGGGGGAGCAGGATCTGGCCCACACCGTGATCGGGGCGCTGTACCACGACGCGGCCGACGCGAAGGCCGTGTGGGAGGATCCGCTGGTCCGCCTGCTGTGGGACCCGCCGGCGGAAAAGCTGGATTTCTCCATCGTCAGTTGCATGGGGGTCATCACCGAGGGTTCGCGCGGCACCGAGCTCGACGAGACGTTCGCCCGGCTGCTCATCCGTCGGGGCATCGACACGGTGCGCGCCGACACGGCGACCGCTCGATCCCTGGAGTACAACGCGCAGAAGGCCATCGAGGCCATCGAGACGCTGAGGACGCCCTACGGACTGGTCGGCTACTCCCAGGGCTGCGCCAACGCCCTGTGCGCGGAATCGAAGATGATCTCCGGCCCGCCGCAACTTCAGGAGCTGGCCCGCGGCCTGCGCGGCCGGATGTTCCTGTTCTCGGCGATCAACGGCTCGGCCCACGGCACCTGCGGCGACTGGAAGTTCTACCGTGCCATGGTGGAGATGGACCGCTTCATGAAGCACTACCAGGGCGTCTTCTCGGGACCGGCCATGCGATTCGTGCTGCAGAACCTCAGTGCGCTGCTGGACTCGCGTATGTTCATCCAGAACTTCGGCGGCATGGCCAGCCTCTCGTACGATGGCGTGGCCGCGCTGGCCCGTGAGGGTCAGTTCCGCGACGTCGTCCCCACGTGCATGCTGCGCGGCATCGTCGAGCCCGAGACGCTTCCGGAGGCCCTGGACCTGCTCGCCCACAGCCTCGCTGCCCAGCTGCCCGATCCGCGCCATGACACCCAGGTGCAGGTCGAGGAGGCAGTGGGACACTTCGTCTACGTGCGCAACGCCTGGGCCGACGTGCTGCGCCGCTGCGACGTCGGCGCCCGCATCCAGGGCACACACCACTGGTCCCCGCTGCTCAAGGAAGTCGAGTTCCTCACCACCGACCGCGACCGCGAACAGTGCATCTACGACGTGCCCAAGGACCGCCACATCTTCCCCTGGATCGATTTGCTGCACCGCTTCGGATTCATCGGGGAGAAAAAATCGGAAGATAAGAGAAGATAGAGAGGGCGGTCCCATGGGCAGGTCGGACTTATCGGACGAGTCGGACCGGTCGGACCGGTCGGACAGGGCCGCCCTGAAGAAGAGAAGAAAAGAATTCCGCGCCCGGCGGCTTCCCTTCCCCTACGCCGCCCGCCGGCGGCGTTGCGGAAATGAAGCCCCTGGTTGAAGCGACCGGAAACCGGTCACTTCAACCAGGGGACCAAGAGGAAAGACCTCTCTGTACTACCGGCAGATGAACATCAGGTTGAAGTTCTCGATGACGCCGGTGTCGGTCGAGGCGAGATCACGCACGAACAGGCGCCAGTTGCCGGCCATGCCCTGGTGGGCGGTGTAGACGACCTGGCCGCCGACGGCGAGGTTGTCGGTGCCCGCGCCGGTGCGGTTGTGCAGGTTGACCACCGCGCCGGAGGGGTCAATCAGGTCGACGATCAGATCGCCGATATAGGTGTGCAGGATCGAGAAGCTCACGACCACCTCGGGGGTGCCGCAGAAGGACGAGGTCACCTCGGCCACGGAGGAGGCACCCACGGAGGAGTTGTCCGGGATCGCCACGTTCTCGGTGCCCGACACGCTCATCGGCGGCAGGCTGCTCCGGTGCCAGGCGCAGGTGGATTCCACGCAGCGCCAGTTGCCCGGGACCATGATATGTGGCAGCGTGGCGCAGTCGTTGTCGACGGTGATCTCGGTGCACCAGGTCTCACCCTGGCAGGTGCCGGCGCCGCCGACCAGGCCCTTGCACAGCAGACCGTCCCGGCAGGAAGCGTCGATGGTGCAGGCGTCGCCCTCGAGACCGCCGGTGCGGGCGTCCTGGCAGTCGCCGTAGCAGGGGGCGTACGGATTGAAGCAGTGGTGCGGATTGCAGATCTGGTTCGCGGCGCAGTCGGTGTTTTCGTTGCACAGGCCCACGGGCAGCTGCTCGTAGAAGGAGACCATCGCAACGTGGAAACCCCATCCGGTGACCGAGTAGTCCGAGGTCAACTGCACGTTGATCGTGTCGCCACGCACCTCGGGGGACCAGTACTCGGCGTAATCGCCGGTCAGGCGCACGGGGGCGAAGTTGGGGTCGGTGCCCGCCAGGGTCAGGTAATCATAGCCGGACTCGAGCTCGATGCGGGAGAAGTACAACTTGATGCGGGCCGCGCCCTCGTGGCGGAACTGCCAGCCCTGGCTCACGTTGTCGACGTACGGGTGGGCCGACTCGAGGTTCTGGACCAGATGGGAGGTCCAGGACCAGACGCCGGGCTGGGGCTGCTCGTCGCAGGTGACGCCGCAGGCGTTTTCGGTGCAGGTCACGGTGCCGGTGCACGTCGGACGGATCCACAGGTTGTCGGGGTTCTCGCAGTCGGCCGCGGTGGTGCAGTTGCCGGGATCAACGCACACACCGTTGCCGTCGGCATCGGCGCCGGCGCAATAGAGCATCGTGCCTCGGTTGATGTAGCAGGACAGTCCCGAGGCGGGACCGCAGGGCTCACCCACGATGGCGATGCCCACGACATTGTGGCAGAACGCCCAGACGATCAGGCTGGTTTCGGAATACCAGCCCTCGGAGCGGCTTCCGATGGCGCCACAGGTGGGCGCGGCCTGGCCCGTGCACACCTCGAGTTTGATCAACTCGCCGGTGTCCTCCCAGTACCAACCCTCCGAGCTCGTTCCGACGGCGTTGCATACGGGACGGTGCTGCAGGTTTTCGATGAGCTCATAGGTGTAGCGCGTGATCTTGAAACCCCAGCGACGCACGGAGGCGTCGGAGGTGAGACGGATCTGCAAGCGGGGACCTTCCACACGGAAGGACTGGCCCGACAGGTTGCCCGTCAGGTGGTGGACCACGCGGCCGTCCTGATCGATCAGGTCGACGAAATCATACCGGCTCTCGGTCTCGAGCCGATCGAAGGTGACGTTGACCGCCATGGCCTCACCGGGGGCCTCGAGGGTCCACACCAGCCGGGCGTTGTTGGGATAGGAATGGGGGCTCTCGATGAGGGTCGTCGCCTCGACCACGGTCGTGGTGCCGGGGAAGGTGCCCAGATCGGCGGGGTCGTTGAGGTCCGGCGTGCAGCGGAACATCGAAAGGAACAGGGACAGTGACAGCAACAGGAAAAACAAACGGTTACGCATGGAATACCTCTACAGAAAAAAACGATATCGACGCACATTTTGACCCAAAAATCACACATGTAAGACAGCGTGCGCGAATGCGGTGGAACATAGCCGTTTAACTTACCCTGTCAAGAATTATTTTCTTTTTAGAATTTCCAATGATTTCAAATATTTATGAGAAAGTGACGGGCTGTGGGCGGGAATTAATCAGTTGTGGGCGGCGGCGCGGCGCCCCTCCACCTTGCGGGCGGAGGCAGCTTCGGCACGGCGGGGCTTGCCGTAGGAGCCGGTGACCTGACGACCCTGGGACGGCGCGGCCGAGGCGTTCTTGCCCGCGTTCGCCTTCACGACTGGGGCCTTGGTCATCGGGGCTCTGGCCATGGGGGCCATCGCACGTCCCCTGGACAGGGCGATGGTGCCCTGGGCCTTGGGGCGGGCCGACGAAGTGCGGGATTCGGTCACCGGGGCACCGGCGGGGGACTCCACGCCCTGCTTGTCGGCGTTTCCGCCGGCCGGCAGTTCCTCGATGGGGATCTCACGCTTGCGGATCTGGGTCAGGGCCTTCTTGGCCACGAATTCCTTGCTCTCCTTCTCCATCTCGTCGAGGCGGGTCAGCAGATCGGCGGCCGCCTGCGGGGTCCCGAGCACCACCTTGCGGCGCTCCGAGCGCTTGCCCATCGAGAACCCCACGACGAACATCACCAGCGCGACGCCGACGAGCATCACGGCCAGCACGAAGATCTGGCGGGAGGTCAGTACGATTTCCATGCGTTCTTCCATCTGTTCAAAGCGTTGCATGATTATTCCTCCTCCGGAGCGGTCATCGCTTCCGGTGCGGTGATTCCCAGCAGGCTCAGGCAGGAGCGCAGCACCGTGCGGTACGCTTCCACCAGGCCCAGACGGTCGATCGTCTTGGCGCGGTCCGCGATCTCCTGACCCGAGCGGGGCAGGATCGGATCGTCCTTGAACCGCGTGTAGTAACTGTGGAACGCGCGGCACAGGTCCAGGGCATAAGAGGCCACGCGGTGCGGCAGGAAGTTCGCTGCGGCGTCGGCGACCAGCTCGGGATACGACAGCAGCATGCGGGCGATGGCCTGCTCCTCGGTGGCCGCCAGGCGGGTGAAGTCGGCAGCCGACAGGTCGGCCACGGTCAGGTTCCACATCGCGGCCCGGCGCCAGATCGCGCAGGCACGGGCGTGTCCGTACTGGACATAGCGGGCCTGGTTCTCGCGGGGATCCGCGCTCGTGGCGACCTCCAGATCGAAGTCCACGGCCACGTCATGGGTCTTGGCCAGGAAGAACCAGCGGGTCACGTCGCAGGAGACCGTGTCGATGAGATCCTGCAGGGTCACGAAGTTGCCCGAGCGCTTGCCCATGGCCAGCTTCTCGCCCTGGTTGACCAGCGAGACGAACTGGACCAGCAGCACGGCGAGCTGGTCCTGGCGGTACCCGAAGGCCTCCAGCGCGCACTTCACACGGGAGATGTAGCCGTGGTGATCGGCGCCCCAGATGTCCATGAGTTGGTCGAACCCGCGGTTGAACTTGTGGAGGTGATACGCGATATCGGCGGCGAAATAGGTCGGCTCGCCGTTGGCGCGGATCATGACGCGGTCCTTCTCGTCGCCGAAACGCGTGGCCGCAAAGAACAGGGCGCCCTCCTGCTCATAGGTCAGTCCCTTTTCGCCGAGCAGGTCCATCGCGCGGGTCACGGCGCCGTCGTCGTGCAGGGTCGCCTCGGAGGTGAACACGTCGAAGTGGACGTTGAACTGATCGAGGGTGGTGCGGATCTCGGCCAGCGCCAGCTCCACGCCGAAGGCCTTCATCGCGGCAGCGTCGTAGCCGGCCAGTGCGGGGGCCAGGCCGAAACGATCCAGGTAGCTCCGGGCGAAATCAACGACGTAGCCGCCGTGATAACCGTCCTCCGGGAACGGGACGGCTTCGATGGTCGCGTCCTGCTCGCGGCAAAGGTCGATGTACCGGCTCCAGATCGAGGCGGCCAGGTGGCTGACCTGCCGACCGGCGTCGTTGACGTAGTACTCGGTGAAGACCTCGCGGCCGGCAAAGCGCAGGATCCGCGCCAGGGAATCGCCGACGGCGGCGCCGCGGCCATGACCGACATGCATCGGACCGGTCGGATTAGCCGAGACGAATTCCAGGTTGATACGTCCGGAGACCGGCGCGCCCCGACCCCAGTCGTCGCCGGCGTCGAGCACGCGGCGCAGACCTCGGGCCAGGCTGGCGTCGGCGATGCGCAGGTTGATGAAGCCAGGACCGGCCAGCTCGGCGGACTTGAGCGGCTCCTGCCCGATCGGCAACCGGTCGAGGATTTTCTGGGCCAGCTCGCGGGGATTGATGCGGGCCTGCTTGGCCGCGGCCAGCGCGAAGGTCGTGGCGAAGTCGCCGTGTTCAGGCATCTTCGGCACTTCCAGCGTGATGGGCCGGTCAAGGATTTCCGCCGGGAGGTTGTTCTCACGGACGACCTGTTCCACGGCGTTTTTCAGAAGTTCAAGGAGTTCGGATTTGATCAGAAGCATGGCCACGTCACCTACTTATGCCATAAAAACACACACCATCCTAAGTGTCAACATTTTACCTACATCAGGTTACCAAGTAACCAAAGAGTCGCCTGTGTCGGTCGTTTTGTCGTGTTTGTAAACGGAGGGAAAATGCACTATCTTCGCGCCATGCGATGGAACACCCGAAACCACCGGATCGCCACAGGCTGCGTGGGAGCGGTGTTTTTGATCGCGGGCTTCGTCGGAGGCTTCCTCGAATGGTACCGTTTTGACTTGACATGGACCCGGTTTTCCCCTGTGCCCGACCGGCTCACCCATGCCGGTGCCGCCGGGATCCCGGGGAGGCCCGGCACCGGCCCCGCCGTCCCCGGCAGCGCCCGCGCCAAGGCCGGTCTGGCCGTGGATCAGGACGGACGCCCCCTGGCCGGCGTGAAGATGCGCTTCATCAAGCCCGGCGAGGACCTGCCCCGCGAGGTCTTCACGTCCGACGCCGACGGCCGCTTCGAGCTGCCCTCCGAGACCGACACGATCTTCCGCGTGATGGCCGAGAAGGCCGGCTACCACTCCGACGGCGAGCACTGGACCTCCCCGGGAGAGTCCGCGATGATCGTCCGGCTGGAGGCCGCCGCCGGCCTGCGGATCGAGGCCGTCCTGCAGAACGGGAAGCCCGCCCCCGGTGCGACGTTGCGCGTGATGGGCTCGTCCGTGTACCCGCCCTACGAGCTCACCGCCGACCTGGAGGGCCGCGCGTTTCTGCCGGATCTCGCGCCGGGAATCCTCGCCATCGAGGCCGTCTTCGAGGATCAGGTGGCCGAACTGGTGGGCGTGGAGTTGACCGCAGGAGCGGTCGTGCACGCGCATTTATACATGGATGAAGGAATTGTACTGCTCGGCCTGGTGCGTGACGAGAAGGACGACCATCCCCTGCCCGGCGCGCTGTTCACGCTCGGCCGCGAGGAGCCATCGCTGCTGACCCGGGCCGTGGAGACGGCCGAGGACGGCCGCTTCCGGATTGGTCCGCTTCCTGAAGGTTCCTATCGTTTCTCGTTGTCGTCGGAAGGCTATGTGTCTCTGACGGGTCGGCGTTTCTGGGTGGGAGCGACCTCCGGGCTGGCCTTGTTCGAGCTCTCGCGCGGGGTGACGATCTCCGGACGTGTCCTCGACACCGCAGGACAGCCAGTGGAGCACGCCGCCGTCGAGTGCTGGGGCGTGGATGCCACCGGTACGCTCATCGCGCCGCTGGCGCTGGACGCGCCGGGCCTGATTCCGGTGGGCCAGCTCGGCGTGACCGACAAGAAGATCGAGATCGGCCAGACCGCCTCGGGCGCGGTGATGACCGACGACAAGGGGTTGTTCACGCTCACCGGCATCCCTGCTGGCCACCTCCTGCTGCACGTCTCCCACGACAACTTCCTGGCCACCAGCGTGGTGATCGGTGAGATCACCCAGAACACGGACGTGCCGGACATCCGCCTGACGCCTGGCGCGGAGATGACGCTGGTGGTGGTCGACGAGCGGCAGTTCCCTGTCGTGGGCGCCCAGTTGCGCGTCGAAAGCGCCCGATCCCCCGGAACGGGTTTCACCGCCTTCACCGACGACTCCGGCGAGGTGCTCCTGCCGGCCGTCGACGAGGAGTTCACGGCCACGTTCTTCCATCCGGAGTTCCCTGTTCACGTGGAGCACCTCAAGGCCGTGCGGCAGCAGAAGGTCCAGCTCAGGCGCGGCACCGGGACGCTGCGCCTGCGCCTGAGGGACGCGGCCAGGATCCCGGTCGTGCGGGCCCAGGTGGAGCTGCTCGCCCAGGACCGGCCCGAGCGTCGCCAGCGCGTCACCGACGACACGGGCACGGTCACGTTCGAGCGCCTCGGTCCGGGACCGTACCTGATCGTGGTGACCCACCCGGACTACACGTCGCTGGAGAAGTCCGGCCTGGAGCCGGGCGACTACGACTGGACCCTGCCCTACGGGGGCGGATTCCAAGGCTTCGTGCGGGATCGGCAGACCCTGGAGGGGCTGGCCGGCACCGTGCGGCTGTCCCATCCCGACGGCGCTCAGGAGGTGCAGGAGACGCGCAAGGGTGAGGTGGAGTTCCGCGCCCTGGCCGAGGGGACCTGGCAGGTCCACGTGTCCGCACCGGGGTACGCGCCGCTGACGGGAGAGCTGGTGGTGAAGGCCGGAACCGCCCTTCAGGAGCTCAACCTGACGCCGCAGTTGTGGGAACTGGAGCGCGCGGGAGCCGCCACGGGCACCGTGCGCGACGATCGCGGGTTTGCGGTGCGCGGAGCCTGGGTCAGCGCCGGAACCCTCATGGAGCAGACCGATCGCAACGGCAGCTTCACCTTCAAATCGCTGCCCGCCGGAGAGGTCACCTTCATGGCCTGGCATCCCCTCTCCGGTCTCGGGTCGGAGACCATCCATGTCATCGCGGATCTGCAGGCTCCCGACGTGATCATCGATCTCGTCCCAGTCCGCACCTCGGCCGCCGCCGGTGAGAGCGGGCTGACGCTGGCGCGCGACGGGCTGCGCTCCCGTCTGGTCGTGGCCACCGTCGCCGCCGGCACCCCCGCCTCCCGCGCAGGGCTGTCTGCCGGTGAGACGGTCTGGCGCATCGGTGGACTCCCCTCCCACCTGCCCTTGTTCATGCTGCGATCCCAGTTGATGGGTCCGGCAGGCACCGTGGTCTTCCTCGAGGTGGGCCTCACCGAGTGGCTCACCCGGCCTGTGTTCCTGCGCCTGGAGTGAAGGAATCACCGAGGCCACGACGTGACCGGAAAACCTGTACGTCGGCCGGCCACCAAAGACGGTCGCACGGGGCCGCTCCTTCTTCGGTGCGTCGAGCAGCACTTCCTCTTTTTCTGTCCTGGGGTCTTCTTACGGGAGGGGGCCGGCGGCCTGCTTCTTGAGGTGATCCATCAGGCCGGAGAAGCCCTTGGACTTGATCAGGTCGGCGAAGGTGGAACGGTAATTGCGGATCAGGCTGACCTCGTCGGTGAGGACGTCGTAGATACGCCAGCCCTGCTTGGTCTTCTGCATGCGATAGGTCACGTCCACCGACGTGGATCCCTTGGCGGACTTGACCAGGCGTGTGGCGACCTGGGCCTTGTCCTCCTTGAGCTTCTCACCGGTGATCGATGCCAGGTATTCCGCGTGGGAATACAACTTCCTGAGGTAGTTGCGCTGCAGCATCGCGGTGAACGCCAGGCTGAACTGCGCGCGCTGCTCGATGGTGAGCTTCTCCCACTCGCCGAACAGGGCCGCCTCGGCCATGGTCGAGAAATCGAAGTAATCGTGCATCCTGTTCAGGAACGCCTGCTTCTGCGCATCGGTGAGCCCCTTGCGGATGTCCGACTTCACCTGCGCCTGGAAGCTCGTGATCTTCTGGCTGGGTGTGATGGTGGCGGCATCGCCGGCGGCGATCCTGCACTTCTCGGGCGCGGCGCCCTTCTCCGGCGGCGCGCCCATCTCCGGCACACAGGGAGTCTGGGCCTGCGCGGGCAGGCTCAGTGCGAGTGAAATGAGGAATAACGGGATAAAGCGTTTCATGCGGTCCTCCAGCATCCGGCGGAACCGACGACGCAGACGCCGGAAGATTCAATCAGGCTATGAGGGCACGACGCGGGAGCCGACAGCCCCGCCCGTGAGTGCGGCGAGCATGGCGCCGGGAGTGCGCAGCGCGACGACCTGCACCGGCAGCCGGTTCTCGCGGGCGATGGCCACCGCAGAGGCGTCCATGATGCGCAGGTTGAGGCGCAGCATCTCGTCGTAGGTGATCTGCGGCAGGAATTCAGCGGCCGGGTTCTTCTTGGGGTCGTCGGAGTAGATGCCGTCGACCTGGGTGGCCTTGACCAGAAAGTCCGCGCTGATCTCGAGGGCCCGCAGCACGGCCGCCGTGTCCGTCGTGAAATATGGATTGGATGTGCCTCCGCCGAAGACCGTCACCTTCCCCTGGGAGAGGGCGGCGCGGGCCGCGTCCACAGAGAACGGTTCGAGCAGGTTGCCGACGGGAAAGGCCGAGAAGGCCTTCGACGGCAATCCGTGCGCATTGAAGTAGCCGGCCAGGGCCGTGGCGTTCATCAGCGTGGCAAACATGCCCAGGCTGTCACCCACGTGCCGGGGGAGCCCTGCGGCCGAGGACGAGATTCCACGGAACAGGTTGCCTCCGCCGACCACGATGGCGGTCTCGATGCCCGCGTCCACGACCTTCTTCACTTCGGAGCGGACGTAGTCGAGCATCTGCGGGTCCAGACCGTGGGTCTGACCCCCCATGAGCGCTTCACCGGAGATTTTCAGCAGGATTCGGGTAATGGCGGGCATCGCGGCGACTGGGACCTTGCGGCTATTTGGGGCCCATCTCGGCGGCGACTTCCTTGGCCAGGTCGTAGACGCGCTTCTCGAGGCCTTCGCCCAGCTCCCAGCGCACGAACCGGCGCACGGAGATCTTCTCGCCGATCTTCGCCGTCACGTTGTTCACCATGTCGGTGATCGTGATCTTGTTCTCGAAGGCGTACGGCTGATCCATCAGGCAGTTCTCGCTGAAGAACTTCTTGACTTTGCCTTCCATGATCTTTTCCCACGCCTTCTCGGGCTTGCCCTCGAGGCGCAGCTGCTCGGCGTAGATTTCCTTCTCACGCTCGATCACCTGGGGGGGGATCTCATCACGGGTCACGTACTGGGGCGAGGACGCACAGATGTGCAGGGCGATCTCGTGAACGAGTTCCTTGAAGTCCTCGGTGCGGGCGGCGAAGTCGGTCTCGATGTTCACTTCGAGCAGCACGCCGACGCGGCCGCCGCCATGAATATACGCATGAACCTGACCTTCGGCGGCGATGCGACCGGACTTCTTCGAGGCCGTGGCGAGTCCCTTCTTGCGCAGAAGATCCTTCGCCTTTTCCATGTCGCCTTCACACTCGGTGAGGGCCTTCTTGCACTCGACCATGCCGGCGCCGGTGATCTGTCTCAGTTCCTGAACCTGGGCAGCAGTGATAGTGGCCATTTGATATTTCCTTTCCTGGAGAAGTTGGGGGGTTAGCGACCTTCGGGGCGACCGGTGCCGTCGGGCTTCAGATTCACGGCCTTGCCGGAAGTGAACACGACGTCGAGGTCTGCCTGGCTCTCATCGGTGGCGGCGGGGACGTCCACGGGAGCGACGGCCGGGCGGGTCTCCATGACGGGATTCTCGCGGCGGTCCTTGGACTGGGACGTTCCGGCGATGACCGCGTCGGCGATGCGGCCGGCGAACAGGCGGATCGCGCGGATGGCGTCATCGTTGCCCGGGATGATGTAGTCGATGGGATCGGGATCGCAGTTGGTGTCGGCCACGGCGACGATGGGGATGCCCAGTCCGCGGGCTTCGGCCACCGCGATGCGCTCCTTGGTCGGGTCGATCAGGAAGATCGCCGCCGGAAGGTTGCGCATCTCCTTGATGCCGCCGAGGTTCTTCTCGAGTTTCTTGCACTCGCGATCGATCTGGAGGCGCTCTTTCTTCGTGAGCTTCTCCATGGTGCCGTCACGGCCCATCTCCTCGAACCGCTTCAACTTCTCGATGGAGGCCTTCACCGTGGCGAAGTTCGTCAGCGTGCCGCCGAGCCAGCGGTTGACCACGCAGAACTGACCGGCGCGGGCTGCTTCTTCGATGATCACGTCCTGGGCCTGCTTCTTGGTGCCCACGAACAGGATGGTGCCGCCCTGGGAGGCGAGCCGCTCGACGAAATCGTAGGCCTTCTGGAACAGGGGCAGCGTGGCCTCGAGGTTGATGATGTGAACGCCGTTGCGCACGCCGAAGATGTACTGACGCATCTTGGGGTTCCAGCGACGGGTCTGGTGGCCGAAGTGTACGCCGGCTTCCAGCAGTTCACGCAGGGTGATGGCTTCTTGTTGGGTCTTGTTCTCGGTCATGACATCTCCTTCTGGCGTTGATCCTCCGCATGGCTTTTCACACCCCGAAACCTTCATTGGCACGCCAAGGGGTTACCATGCGTGGGTGATGAGTAAACAAATCAGCCACTAGGGCGACTTGCATTACCACTGATCAAACAGGAATGCAAGGGTAAAAGGGAAGCTATTCATTGAATTGGAGACTGGGGATCCCAGGCGGTCGCGGCTGGCAGCCCCGGCAGGCGAAGGAACGAAAGCGCACGCAGCACGAGCGGCTCAATCAGTTCGTCGATGCTGCCGGGCTTCAGATAAAATCCCGGCGCGGCGGGCATGATCGTGGCTCCGGCCTCGGCCAGGGTCGCGAGATGCCGCAGGTGGTGCGACGCCAGGGGTGTCTCGCGCAGCAGCAGCACCAGCGGACGACGCTCCTTGAGGCAGACCTGCCCTGCCCGCAGCAGAAGATCGTCGGCCAGTCCCGCCGCAAGGGCCATGGCGGTGTGCAGCGAGCACGGGGCGATGACCATGCCCGCGAGCGGGAAGGATCCCGAGGCCACGCAGGCGCCTAGTTGGTCGTTCCCGTGGTGGAAGTGCGCCATGGACAGCATCGCCTCGTATTCGCCGGGAGCGCACTCCGTGGCGGCGACCTCGGCGGCCGCGGAGGAGGCCACGACATGCGTCTGTACTCCAGGCACGGCCGACAGGCACGCCAGCATGTGGCGGGCGTAGATCAGGCCGGACGCACCGCAGATGCCCACCAGGACCTGGTGATCACTTCTTTTTGGTTGCATGGCCGCCCTTGGGCTTTTTCGGGGCCGGCTTCGGGGCCGGCGTGGATTTCTTGGAGCCGCCGTTCTTGGGCGGGGGTGAGTCGGCGACGAACAGGCGCTTGATGCTGTTGAGGATGCTGCCGTTGGTCTGATTCTGTTCCTGCATGCTGGCGAAGACCTCGTCGAGCCCGGAATAATCGTTCTCGGGGTGCAGCTCCTTGTCGAAGAACTCCTCTTCAAGGTCTGAAAACTTGGTCGGCAGATCGTCGCGCGTCGCGGCGCGCGGCAACCGCCCGGCGAGGGCCTGTTCAGGCATCTTCTCGAGGTTGTGGGAGACCAGTGAGTTCTCCAGGGGCGTGGCCATCCGACGTTGTCTGGAGTGCTCGGCGACGGCGTCGGATTTGGCGGCGACCGGCGTCCCGGCGACGACCGGCGTCCCGGCGATCTTGCCTTCGTGCGGCTTATCGACGACGGCAGGGGTTTCCGGTGCCTGCCTGGCGTGTTTGGGCTCCCCGGGAGCATGCGCATGCCTGGCTGGCCTGGCCACAGGAGCCGGATCGGGTGGCGGCGGCGGCGGATCCGGGAGCGGATCCGGGGACGGAGGCAATTCAGGCGCAGCCGAGGGTGCTGTAATCTCACCGGCCGCCTCGACCATCGGCCTGGTCACCTGGGGTTCGAGTTGCAAAGCGGGGACCGCAGGAACAAATTCCGCATCCGACGCAGGCGAAGTCTTGTCGGGAATGTTCATCGCGAAGGGCACCGGAGCCTGGGCGATCATCTGACGAAGGATCTCGCGACGCTGGTCGCGGGCCGATTTGCGCTGCTCCATCTCTTCGGGCGTAGGCTCGTCATCGGGCCGGGACGGTTCGGACGATCCGGCGGGTTCGTCAACCGGGGCCGGAGCCTTGAGCGCGGCGGGGGGCGGCGGATCCGGGGGCGGAGGCAACGAATCGGATATCTTCGCGGCCGGCGGCTTGGCAGCAGGGGGCAGCGGAGGCGGTGCCATGGTGGCCTTGGGCGCGGAGGCCGTCGGCGGAGCCGTCTCCTTGCGGGGCCGGGCCGGGATGTCCTCTTCGGGAACGAGCATGATCTCGCCGCTGACAAGGGTGTACTCGCCGCTGACGAAGGGTTCCATGGGATGGGACACAGCCGCAGGCGATCGGGGCACAGCCGCCTCAGGTGCAGGCGGGGGCGGGGCGGCGGTCACCACCACCGGCTGCTCACCGGTGCGTGTGTGCTGCGGCAGGGTGTTGCGGCGACGACGTGACTTTTCAGCCGGCACGACCACCGCCGGTGCAGGCGTGGGTTTCTCTTCGGCCGGCTCTTCGGCCGGCTCTTCGGCCGACGAGTCGGCCGGCAGGGAGGGTCCCAGATCTTCCAGCGGGACATCTTCGGATTCGTCCTCCGCTTCAAGCGGCCGGGCCTCTTCGATCTCATGCCGCCGACGGCGGGTCGCGTGGGTATGCGGCGCAGGCGTGGGTCCCTCGGGATCGGAATCCGTGGAGCGGTGCCCGTATACGTCGGGCTCCTCCATGATGGCATCCTCCCCGGACACCACGATCGACGGGTTCTTCCTGGGACGGTCCCCTTCGAAGTGCACCGAGAGCGCTGCGTCGTGGTCAATCCTGATTTCGCCGCTGGTCAGCCCGATGATCGAGCCCGAGACCATGCCGATATCGGGCTGGGCAGTGCCCAGGTCCTGGACATCCTGCCTCGGCACCGAACGGTAACGATCGCCCGTAGCCGGCGTGCCGGGTGTGGCGATGTCAATGTACAACGGACTCTCTTCAACGCTCACCGGACCGGTCACGGTCGAATGCGTATCGGTCGTCCGTTTCTGCTTGGCTTTTCGTTTCTTCTTGACCAACAGCGTCCTCCCAGACAAGTCGCGGCACAATATAGCGCAGGATCAGATCAATACAAACAACGATTTTCAGGGATCCCGCCATGAAGGGATATTTCCGGCGCCCTGTCAACCCCAGACCAGAGGAACATTCAAATAGGGAAAAAATTCACCATTCTCCTCAGGTCACGACGCGCGAGCCTCGGACGAATGATGAAAATGCAAGCAATGTCAATGAGAAACGGCACATGAATCCCTCAAAAACCGCACCATTGACATGCATGGACACCTATGGATACTGCGTAGCGGAGGCTCAGTCCGATGGCGACCGACGATCGAGGGCGCCTTCCGGAAACTGAACCGTTCACCTTGGGCCGTTCATTACATACGGTGCCACCACACCCGAAGGAGGACTTCAAGAAATGCTGACACACGAAATTGAACAGATGTGCATCGTGGCCAAGGGCGCCAAGCATGGCCCGGCGCCGATTCCCCAGGAAGGAAAATGGACCAAGGCCAAGGAGATCCGCGACATCTCCGGACTGACCCACGGGGTCGGCGGCTGCGCACCGCAACAGGGCGCCTGCAAGCTCACCCTCAACGTCAAGAACGGCATCATCGAGGAGGCCCTCGTCGAGACCATCGGCTGCTCGGGCATGACCCACTCCGCGGCCATGGCCGGCGAGATTCTTCCCGGCAAGACGATCCTCGAAGCGCTGAACACCGATCTGGTGTGCGATGCGATCAACGTGGCCATGCGGGAGCTCTTCCTGCAGATCGTCTACGGCCGCACGCAGACGGCCTTCTCCGACGGAGGCCTGCCCATCGGCGCCGGCCTCGAGGACCTCGGAAAGGGGCTGCGCTCGGTCACCGCCACCATGTACGGCACCAGCGTCAAGGGCGCACGCTACCTGGAGATGGCCGAAGGATACGTCACCGAGATCGCCCTCGACGAGGACAGCGAGATCATCGGCTACAAGTTCGTGAAACTGGGCGTCATGATGGAAAACATCGGCAAGGGCATGGACGCGCAGACCGCACTGGAGAAGGCCACCGGAACCTACGGACGCTTTGCCGATGCGGCCAAAACCATCAATCCGCGAAAGGAATAAGGAGCTCACCATGGCTTTATTCGAAGGTTACGAAAGAAGAATCGCTCAGATCACGTCGTTCCTGGCCGGCCACGGCATCCCCTCCCTCGAGGAGGCGGAGAAGATCTGCCTCGCCAGGGACGTGGACGTGCGCAAGATCGTGAAGTCCATCCAGCCCATCGCGTTCGAGAACGCCGGCTGGGCCTACCTCGTCGGTGCCGCCGTCGCCATCAAGACCGGCCAGACCGCCGCCGCCGAGATTGCCAAGACCCTGGGTCTGGGCCTGCAGGCCTTCTGCATCCCCGGCTCCGTCGCCGACGACCGCAAGGTCGGCATCGGCCACGGTGACCTGGCCTCGATGCTGCTGCGCGAGGAGACCGCCTGCTTTGCGTTCTGCGCCGGACACGAGTCGTTCGCCGCCGCCGAGGGCGCCATCGGCCTGGCCCGCTCCGCCAACAAGGCACGCACCAAGCCGCTGCGCGTGATCCTCAACGGGCTGGGCAAGGACGCCGCCCAGATCATCTCCCGCATCAACGGCTTCACCCACGTCGAGACCGAGTTCGATTATGCGTCGGGGAAGCTCGCGATCGTGAAGGAGAAGGCGTACTCCAAGGGCGAGCGCGCCGCGGTCCGCTGCTACGGCGCCGACGACGTCCGCGAGGGCGTGGCCATCATGCACCAGGAGCAGGTCGACGTCGCGATCACCGGCAACTCGACCAACCCCACGCGCTTCCAGCACCCGGTCATGGGCGTGTACAAGAAGGAGCGCCTGCTCGAAGGGAAGAAGTTCTTCTCGGTGGCCTCCGGCGGCGGCACGGGACGCACCCTGCATCCTGACAACATGGCGGCGGGCCCGGCCTCCTACGGCATGACCGACACCATGGGACGCATGCACTCCGACGCGCAGTTCGCCGGCTCCTCCTCGGTCCCGGCGCACGTTGAGATGATGGGCCTGATCGGCATGGGCAACAACCCGATGGTCGGCGCCTCGGTCGCGGTCGCGGTCGCGGTGGAACAGGCCATGAAGAAGTAGCCATTCCGGCTACTGCACCAATATCTTCAAACAATCATCAAGACATTCATGAACCGACACTGCAAAGGCGTGCTCGGCCCGGGCGCGATGCAGGTTGTGCTCGCCGCGGTTGGCGAAGTGGGTGGGATCCCAGCCGAAGTAGTGCTCCTCGAGGGCGTCGATCAGGAAGCGGGCCGTCAGTTCGTGGGCGATCAGTTCAATGCTCTCCGGGATCGCCGCCACCTCCGTCACCGCCAGCTCCGGGGCGCGCTGCAGGTAGGACCCGAAGAACGCCCCGAACAACGGCATCGAGAACGTCCCGTTGTCGCGGCACAGCGCCCGGCCGGCGTCGCCCAGCTCGCCGAGGATGCAGTGGCGCCCGACCGTGTCCAGATCCAGCAGCGTGACGCCGTCGGCGGTGCGCCAGAAGTTCTCCAGTTTGGGATCGCCGTGCACGATTCTGGAAGGCAGCGTGTTCCAGTCGCAGTCGGGATGCAGCCGCGGCAGCACCTCCCTGGAAATCGCCTCCACCTCGCCGTGCAGCGGATGATCCGCGTGTGTTTCGAGGGCCTCGCGCAGCCGCCCGGCGTAGAACGGCGGGTGGTGGATGTTTCGGTGGTGCGAAAACACGTGCGTGCAGTCCGCCAGCGCCCGGTGGAAGCGCGCCAGGGTCAGCCCTGCGACGCCGATGTCGCCATGTCCGAGGAAGTCCCCCTCGAGGTGGGTCAGCAGGCGGAAGCTGCCGTTGTCGTGAGGAAGAAACGCCGCGCCATCGCAGGTGGGGAGCACCGAGAAAGTCGAAAAGCCACGGCTCGCGAGGTGCATGCAGATCGCGGCCACGTCGTCGGTGACGGTGCCCGGGAACACCGGATTGAGCCACTGCAGCACGCTGCGCCGCCCGTCCTTGGAGGTCATGCGCACGGTCTTGTTGATCAGGCCTCCGGCCAGCGGTTCGGCGATGGCGCAGGCCAGATCCGGCCAGGCCGCGGTGATGGCCTTCCATGGGAATTCCAGCAGAAACTGCGTGTGCATGGGCAATACACCTGTCGGAAAAACGCCCGTCGTGATCACGCCGGCGTTCTTCGCCTGCAACCTACAACAACCTTTCACGGCATGTCCAGCAGAAGAAGTTCCCCGGAACCAAATCAGGGGATTGCGTCGTCTTCCCGGCTGTGGCAGCATGGATCAGTTGTCGACGAACACGAGGCCCCCGCACTCAGGAGTGATTCCATGACCCACCCCGTCTCCATCTGCCTTGAAGACTGCTACCCCGAACACGAGAGCCTGCGCTTTCTGCAGTGCACGGCCGCCGCCGGTCCCGCCTTCCGCCTGCTGCTGACCCGGGACGGCCGCGTGCTTCAGCAGGAATCAGCGACGGCCTGGTGCCGGATCTTCGTCACTGGTGACGACCGGCTCGGTGTGCTTCGAGATGATCAGATGCCCGCCGGCGCCCGCGTGACGCGCGCGAAACGCCACGTGGACCTGGAGATCGGGAAGCCCGTGATCCTGCGCGACGGCGACTTCCTCGCGGTGCCGGGACGCTGCTTTTGCCTGCACGTGCACGGCGCCGCGACCGACGTCCGGGAGCCGGAGTTCCTCCATGCGAAGGAGCCCGCCGCCTCCACCTGGACCCGCTTCGCCGCTGCGGGCCTCATCGCCGTCACCGGCCTGGCAGGGGCGGTCTCCTGCACCCGTGAATCCAACGTGAACGAAAAGCCGTCCTCCACCGTGGAGCAGCCGGTTCCCCCGCGCCCGAATCCGCCCGACGGCATGGAGCCCAAGGACAAGGTCGAGCCCATCGACGTGCGCGACGCTCCGCCCGAAGCCCCTGCGAACTATCCCTGAAGAATCTTTTCTACTCCACCGCCGTGATCAGGCACTTCTTCCCGCGAAAGACGAACTCTTCGTCGAGGGTCAATCCCAGCAGGGCCTGCCCCAGCGGGGACGGCTCGGTGATGACCACCACCTCGACGCCATCGACGGTCACCTTCAGGCCACCCTGGTCGGGCCCCAGGAACACGCGGCCGGTCCTGCCGCCAGTCTCATCAAAGGTGACAAGAGCCCCCGGAGCGATGGGCGTCTCCGCCAAAAACGGCACAGGCTCCAGCCGCTCGTACAACTTCACGGCTGCAGCCAGCTCTGCGGCGCGGTTCGCCTGTCCCTGAGCGATGTAGGAGGCCTCCAGCGCCAGGGTCTCGTACTTGCTGCGGGCCTTGTTGTCCTCATGGGTGGCCGCCTGATGGGCCGTCATCGCCGCCTGGGCCAGTGTTTTGGCCTCTGCGGCCAACTTTTCAAGAATGGCGTCAAGGATCCGCTGCTTGTCCATGCCGGGGCTAGTTCAGGACTTCGAGGACCTTGTCCAGGCCCAGGAGCAGGTCCTCACGGGAAATGACCAGCGGGGGGGCGAGGCGGATGGTGTGATGGTGCGTGTCCTTGGCGAGCACGCCCTTCTCCATCAGTTTCATGCAGTACTTGCGGGCGCCGCCGGCCTCGGGCTTCAACTCGATGCCTATCCACAGGCCACGGCCGCGGACTTCCTTGACCAGCGGGTTGGAGGCCAGCGAAGCCAGCTTGTCCATGGCGACCCTCCCCAACTCCTCGGCGCGCTCGACGAGCTTCTCCTCGATGAGGACATCGAGCGCGGCCAGCGCCACGGCGGCAGCCATCGGGTTGCCGCCGAAGGTGGAGCCGTGCTCGCCGGGCTTGAACACGCTCATGACCTCGGCGGAGCCTACCACCGCTGACACCGGATAGAAGCCGCCCGAGAGCGCCTTGCCCAGGCAGACCATGTCGGGCTTGACGTTCTCCCATTCGCAGGCAAGCATGCGGCCGGTGCGGCCCAGGCCTGACTGGATCTCGTCGGCGATCATCAGAATGTGGTTCCGGTCGCAGATCTCGCGGACCTTCTTCAGCGTCCCTTCGGGCGGGATGATGATGCCGGCCTCACCCTGGATGGGCTCCATCAGCACGGCCACGGTGTTGGGCGTGATGGCCTTCTCGAGGGCGGCGACGTCCCCGTAGGGGATCACGGTGAAGCCGTCGGTGAACGGGCCAAAACCGTCACGATAGTCGTCCTCGGTGGAAAAGGAGACGATGGTGATCGTGCGGCCGTGGAAGTTGTTCGACATCGCGATGATGTTCGCCTTCCCCTCGGGGATCTTCTTGTGGATGTAGCCCCACTTGCGGGCGGCCTTGAGCGCGGTCTCGACCGCCTCTGCGCCGGAGTTCATGGGCAGCATCATCTCGTATCCCAACAGGTTGCAGAGCTTCTCGGCCAGCAGCGGAAGCTTGTCATTGCGGAAGGCGCGCGAGGTGAGCGTGACCTTCTCGACCTGCTCGAGCATCGCCTTCTTGATCCTGGGGTGACAATAGCCCTGGTTCAGAGCGGAGTAGGCCGCCAGGAAGTCCAGGTACCTCTTCCCTTCGACGTCGGTCACCCAGACGCCTTCACCGGATTCGATGACGACATCGAGCGGATTGTAGTTCGGAGCGAGATATTTCTTTTCCAATGCCACAAAATCTTGCGTCTTCATTAAAAAAGCCTCCTTCGGGCCCATGGCCCGCGCGCATCATATAGACATAGGCCGGGGAGTCAACACCCTAAAATGCCTACGGAACAACGTTGACGGCCTGATCATCATTCTTCATCTTAGTCTTCTCATTCCCGCCGTTTTGCGTTAGTAATGGGCCATGCTTGACACGCAAGGAGTGATCATTATGAAACGTTACTGGATATTGAGCCTGATCATCGCCATCACCGTTCTCGGCTGCAAGCCGAAGGCGAAAACCGACCCCACGAAGGATCCCAAGGTCGCCATCCCCGAGAAGGCTGCCGACTCGGGTCTGACGGTGCTGGCCTATTCGCTGCCCAAGGAAGCCGCTCTCCCCGCGCAGGTCGCCGTGAAACTGGCGATCACTCCCAACACCGAGAAGAAGCTGGCGGTGTCCTGGGTGCAGGCCGACCCCTCCCCCGCACGCAAGACGCTGCTGTGGACCGGCGGCATGCTCGCAGCCTATGCGATCGGCAAGAACCTGGTGGACTATAAAATCACGGCCGACGCGACCGGCGAGATCGACGAGATGGGCTCCCAGCTGGCCATCGCAGCGGGCATCATGGCCGCGATGGTCCAGACTCCGCCCAAGGCCGGCGTCGTGCTGTTCGGCGCACTGAACCCTGACGGCACCGTGGGCCCTGTGGAGCACCTGCCTGCGAAGATCAAGGCCGCCGCGACCGCCGGCGCCAAGATCATCGGCATCCCGGCCGGCCAGGACCAGGCCTGGGACGAGGCCGCCAAGCAGTACGTGACCTGCGCCGAGATGGGCAAGGCCGCAGGCGCCGAGATCAAGGAGGTCGCCACGATCACCGAGGCGTTCACGCTGCTGACCGGCAGCACCCTCGAGCTGCCCGAGGCGGTGGCCCCCGACGCCCTCAAGCTCGACGCCGACACGGAGAAACTGCTCAAGGAGCGCAGCGAAAAGTGGCTCACGCAGCATGATGAATTCGTCAAGAAAATCAAGGCGATCAAAGGAAAGCAGTCTGACCGCACCAAGAACGGCCTGACCGCGGCCGTGAAGTACGCCGAGGAGGCCAGGACCCTGATCAAGGCCGGCTCCGTGGCGGCTGCCTACGACTATGCGCAGCGCGCAGGCGCCTTCGCCATGACGGCGCTGTGGTCGGCCCAGTTCGACGCCCTCGATGCCAAAAAGGACCTCAAGGGCATGCTCAAGGCCGTCGAATCCTTCGACAACATCAGCAAGCAGATCACCGACACCATCACCAAGTTGCGCACCGTCGAGGACCCGACCGCGCTGGATCCCATGATCCGCCTGACCACCTACGACCATCTGGCCGGTGCGTGGGGCTACGCCAAGCTCGGCGAGAAGCAGCTCAAGGAGAGCCGCGACAAGATCGCCTACCTGCTCGAGAAGAAGCTCTCCCCGGCGATGGACGAAGGACGCCTGTTCCAGCTGCTGCTGGGCACCGCCACCCGCTTCTCGATGGCCGACGTGAAGAACGGCAAGGCCCAGGACTTCGCGGCGTTCCCGGCGCTGAAGTCCGGCAAATGGAACGTGAACGCGGACCGCGCCGCAGAGCTCGCCGACATGCTCGAAGCCACCGCCCGCGCATGGATGGAACTGTCCTCCAAGGTGTTCGTGCAGGAAGTCGCCGCTGCCGGAACCAAGTCCTCCGAGGAGGTCCTCTCCGACATGATCGCCACCGAGAACAACTACCTCGTGGCCGTCTCCTCGCTGGACTTCCCTGAGTTCCTGATCTCCCAGGACGCCAAGGAAGGCCTGCTGATCCGTGTGGCCGCCTACTGGAATTCCTACCTCAACAACGCCATGCTCTTCCTCAAGCGCATCCACCTGGACATCCGCAAGGACGCCACCGGACAGGTGCACCAGGTCCGGCAACAGAAGGTCCTGGCCCGGCTCATCGTCTCCGCCGAGGAAAACGCCCGCCGGTCAGCCGCCCTGGCCCAGAAGGTCACAGGCACCATCCCGGCGTCGGCCCGCTTCTATTACCAAGTCGGCATGACCATGAAGGACGGTGCCTTCGGCCTGCAGATCAAGTCGCTTGAGATGTTCTGGAAGGCCGCCACCGAGTGCCAACTCGCCGTCCTCCTCGTCCGCTGATTTCCGCCCGACGGTTCACGACGTGAACCAGATTCTAGCTGACGCTGCTCCTTTCCCCAACCCAAGAGGTGATAACATGAAGAGGTCATTATCCGTTCTCGTGGCGATTTTCCTGCTGCTTCCCGGCATGGCGACGGCCCAGCCCAAGGGTCCGGTGCATTCGAATCCCACCGTCGCCCCTGGTTTTTCAGGTCCCAAGGGCCCGATGGGCAAGGGGCCGGGCATGGGCCCCGGCATGGGCATGAAGGGAAACCCCCACGGCGGCGGTGATCCGTTCCTGACGGGCAAGCTCGAGATGATCAGGCTTCACCTGAAGTTGTCCGACAAGCAGGTCGCCGACGTCCAGACACTTCAGATGAAGTACTTGAAACTGATGCTCCAGCTCCAAAAACAACTCGTCGCCGTGAAGTTCGATCTCAAGGCGCTGGTATTCGAGCCCGCCATCGACGTGGCCAAGGCCAAAACCCTGTTCGCAAGGGAAGCGACCCTCATGGCCGATAAGAAAATGCTGCGGCTGCAATTTTTGCTGGAAGCCGAAAAACTGCTCACCGCGGATCAGAAGAAACTCGCACGCATGATGTTCATCCAGCACATGCATGGAGGCCACGGCCGTTGAGTCACGAACACAAACTGCTTTTTCACCTTCGCATGCTCACCGACTCGGTCCGGATGGAGGCCTATTGCAGGGCCATCGAGGGCACAGTCCGTCCCGGCGATGTGGTCGTGGATCTCGGCTCCGGTTCCGGAATCCTTGGCCTGCTGGCCGCCCGCGCCGGGGCTTCCCGCGTCTTCTGCGTCGAAAAGGACAAGTACATGGTCCAGCGCGCCCGGCGCATCGTCCATGACAACGGTTTCGACGGGGTCGTCGAGTTCCTGAACACCAAGATCGAGGATCTCGAAAGCTTTCCCCTGCCCGTCGACGTGATCGTCAGCGAGACCATGGGACCTGCCGGCATCGACGAGGGCATCTTCCAACTGTTCTCCCACTGTGTCCGCCTGCTGGGTTCGCGACCGCGCTGCATCCCCGATGAGCTCACGGTGCTGGCTGCGCCGCTGCAGGTTCATGAACTGGTCGAGCGTCGTGCCCAGGCGTGCAGGGTGGTCGGGCTGAACTTTTCTTCACTGGCCGGGAACATCGGCAGCATCTCACAGATCCTGCCCGTGATGCCGTCAATGCTCATCGGGCCCGTGGGAAAACTGTTCCACGGTGCTCCGGGCATCGACACGCTACCCGAGGAACTGACAGTGACGTGGGACCTGGCAGAGTTGTGCCCGATTGACGCGGTGGGCGTGTGGTTCAAGACACGGCTCTCCGAAGATGTGGACCTGGCCAACCCGCCCGAGGGACCTGACACCCACTGGAACCAGCTGGTGCTTCCGATCCTGCCCGGGACCGGTCCGATCCGGGGGGCTGTGCAGTTCACCCTGTGGCCCCGTTTCGACTCCATCACGCCCCGCTGGAAATGGCGGCTTTCCTGGGACGGCGGCGAGTACACCGGTGATCCGGCCGATCTCGACGAACCCGAAGACCTCGAAGGCTGATCGAAGACCTGGGGAGTGACCCGCAAGTCTTTAACCGGGCACCGTAATCGGCTGCACCGGAGCATTCCTGAAATCCCTCAATGTCCGAAGGAACCGGGGTCTGCGCCCAACTCCCTGAGGATGCATCAAACCGTCGTTGCTGGTTCGATTTCGATTTCGATTTCGATTTCGATTTGGACTTGGACTTGGACTTGGACTCTTAAAAATCCAAGATACCAGGAAAACTGAAGGGGTCAGTCCTCTAGGAGACGACCGTTTCCTCAATGTAGAGGATACGCGTGCAGTGGGGGCACTGCATCATTTCCTTCATGTCGTACAACTGGTTGAACATCTGCGGAGGGATGCCCATGTTGCAGCCCAGGCAGTTGTTGTTCTCGGCCTTTGCCACCGGTGGGAAGCGGCGCTTGGCCAGGAAGTCGTACTTACGGAACCACACCTTGTCGATCGTCGAGACCAGCTTGGCGCGATCCACCAGCAGCAGCTTCAACTCGGAATTGATCTCCTCGATCTTCTTCGAGAAGATTTCCTCGCGCTGCATGAGCACCTTCTGGAAATCGGCGATCTCGGCCTGGCGCTTGTCCACCTCGGCCCGGCGCTTTTCCACGGACTCCATCAGTGAGAGCACCTCGGTCTCGTGATCGCGGACCCGCTTGCGGATGCTGTCGAGGTCCTTCTGCAGCGCCACGTATTCCTTGGCGGACTGGACCTGGTCGATGGCCTGCATCCGCTTCTGGATGCGGTCCTCTTCCTCAGCCAGCGTTTCCTCGTGGGTCCGTTTCCAGCTCTCCACCTCGTCGAGGTTCTCGATTTCCTTTTTCAGAAATCCCTCGAGTTCGATGATGTCCTGACGCAGCCCGGCAAGCTCTTCGGGAAGCCTCACCAGTTCCTTTTCCAGTTCCTGTTGTCGGAGGTCATGCTGCTGAAGGGCGAGAAGTTGTTTAATCTGATTGATCACTGGTACCTCGCTGCGAGACCGCGGTCAACCGGCATGGAAAACCGGCGGTTTGCAATTCGTGGGCCCACCTGGACTCGAACCAGGGACCAACCGGTTATGAGCCGGTGGCTCTAACCAACTGAGCTATAGGCCCGTGGCGGTCGTAGGTATATGAATTGAGGAGAAAAATGCAAGAAAAAAGCGGCAATGCAGGTTATTTAACCTGCGAATCTGCTGGTTTTTCCGGGTTTTTGAAGCGGATTGTCCACGAAACCCGGACCGGACAGGCAGGCTTGGCTGGCACGGGCACCGGAAGCTGGGACTCCAGCAGCCCCGCCAGCGGGGTCCCGGCGACCGCCTTCGGGGAGGTCATGGCCCACCGTCCCTGCTCGAAGGACAGTTTCAGTTCGGTCTCGGACGGGTGCAGGAACAACAGGACCGTGGCGAACTCCTGCAGCGTGGGCATCACCGCTGCAAACATCCGGTCATCGCCGTCGGCGACCTGAAGCGGCGTGACCACCCGGCGAGGACGCCATCTGCGGTCCAGTTCGGCGAACACGTGCCGGAAGTGCTCAAGGCGGGCGCCGTCTGCGGCCAGCTCCGGACAGATCCCCTTGACCGTCGCGGCATCTGGCGTCACCCCCATGGTGGAGAGCCACACGCCGCGCGCGAGCACAGGAATGAAGTCGTGCCATGTCCCCTCGGAAACCTTCGCACAGATCGCCTTCCATGCCTGAGGCTCCGCGGGTGGCTGGCACACCCGGACCAGGCTCTCGATGAACTGGCCACGCCCGGCCTGGTTCGCGGGCACGCCGCGGCCGAGCAACTGACGCGCCTCGGAGCAGCGACGGTCCGACAACAGCAGGCCGGCGAAGTCGAGCACGTAGTAGCGAAAGTCGGGCACCTTGGGGTGTTCCAGCAGTTTGTAAAAATAGGGGATGGCCGCCGCGCCCTGGACATGGGCGGTGTAATAGGCCAGGCGCTCCAGCGCCGCGGGTGTCATGTTGGGGAGGTAAAAAAGATAATCCAGGTGCAGCAGGCTCTCGGTCCGGTAGTTCTGGATCGTCCGCAGCGCACGACGGTAGTCCAGCACATCCTTGGCGGGGGCGTCCTGCGCGGGCGGCACCTTGAGCGCCCCCTCCTCGATCTCGGCCATGCGCCACAGCAGCACGGCCAGGAAGAAGTGCTCGCGCCAGTTCTTCTCACCCGAGATCATCACCTTGTAACGCTGGCGCTCCAGCGTGCGATCGTTCAACTGAAGCCGTTCGACATACCGCGGCCGGAGGTCCATCCCCTCCAGCGGCCACAACGGCCGCACCTCAAGGACATGGGCCTGCGGGGCGGTCGCCGGGCACGTCAGTGCAGGCTTCACGACCGGCGCGGCCACGGGCTTCTTGACGGGCTTGGGGTCCGTGCACGCCCCTGCCGCGAGCCACAGCGGCAGAAACAGGAGCAGGATCAGGATGGGCACGGGTCTGAACATGCACCGAGAATACGCAAAACCCGCCCGGAATGCGAAAAGAATTTCCTGAGAATGTGTCCGGCGTTGCCCCTGGTCGGTACCTGCGCTATTTTCATGGGCATCGTCAGGAGTGCCGCGCCATGAAGCATGCCAAATCCAGCCTGTTCGTCCTCGTGTTTGCGCTCGGTTGCGCGTCACCCTCGCTGGACGCGCGTCCCGACCTGCAGCCACCGTCGGTCTCGGGATACTGGTACATCGACCAGCCCATGCACGCGCTCTATGAGGCCACCGTCTACCACTTCGATGCCGACGGCCCGGTTTCAGCCACGGCTGCGTTTCCGGAGGACTACCGCACCGGGACCGTGGGAACCCTGGATTCCTCGATCACCTGCGAGTTCGCGGGCTCCTGGGCATCCGACGGGAGACAGTGGATGGAGATCGGGCTGACCTGCTCCGATGGCCACGCCCGCGAGGCCGTGCTGATGTTCGAGCAGGGGCTCTCCAGTTGCACCGGTGACCATGGCTGTTTCCCGCTGCTGCACTCCGTCGACGGCGACACCGGGAACTGGACCCGCAACTGGCCCGAGTGGATGTGGACCCACTGCACCGGCGAGGACGAATGCATGACCCGCCTGCGCCAGTGGACCGGTTGATAGCTTCCCGCCCGAGGAGCCGACCGAACCCGTGGACCTGACACGCCTGGGCCACGACCTGTGTGACGAAACCGACACTTTGGCCCGCTGTGCTTCGGTGTCGGCCGTGATTTGCTTGCGCCAGACCCGGGGAAGTGCTACCCAACAGATGGATCGACAGGTGTCCTTATGCAAAATATCATGATTTCGATGATTCTGCTTGTGTTGGGCGCCCTGTCCGTCGCCTGTGAGGAAGACGACGGCTGGCACTTCAATCCGATCTGCGGAAATGGCGCGGTCGACGAGGGCGAGGAGTGCGACGCACCCAGCCTCGGCGGCTCGACCTGCGAATCGATGGGCTTCACCGGAGGCATGCTGGGCTGCACCCTGGCCTGCACTTACAACACGACTGAATGCACCGGAGGCTGCACCGACATCTGCGTCGGGGGCGTCGCACGCTGCCTGTCTTCCGGAGACGCCATCGAGTCCTGCATCGTGGCTGAAAACGGTTGCACCGTCTGGAGCACAATGGCCTGCCAGAATCCCACCCCCTTCTGCGTCACGCTCGAGGGCGAACCATTGTGCAACGAGGACGCCTGCGCGCCGGTCTGTACGATCGGTGCGCGCCGCTGCAACGAGGACGGAACCACCCGCCAGATCTGCCAGGCCGACAATGACGGCTGCCCCGAGTGGGACAGCAGCCCCTGCCCTGAGGAGCTTCCCGTCTGCGAGCTTGTCGAGGGCGTCTTCTCCTGCAACGCGATGTGAGCCGGAACCCCCATGGACCTTTACCTGACCGCAGCCGGCCTCGGCCTCTCCTTCGGCAACCTCTGGATCTGCGTGCTGCTGGTCTTCTCGCTGCAGACGGCCAACCGCAACACCGCCGCGGGCTACCTGTTCGGGCGCGCCGTCGCCATCGTGGCGCTGTGCCTGATCGTGGCTCTTCTCGGCAGGGCCGTGCACATCCCGCGAGCGGCGCTTCATGCGTCCACCGGCGTGCTCCTGCTGGGCTTCGCCGCGTACCTGCTGTCTCTTCACGTGTTCGGCTGGGTACCCCCATGGAAACGGCGCACCCGACACACCGACGGGGCTGCCGACTGCGATCATCAGTGCTCCTCCTGTGCTCTCAGGCATGATCCCGCCGCCCACGAGGCTTGCGGCGACTGCGGCGACCATGGCGTGTGCTCGGCCGAGGAGCCCGAGGTGCGTGACCTGACCGTCGCGGCCCGCCGCGCGCACGGCAAGGATCTCGACAACGGAGGTACCGCGGCAGGGGATGCATCCGTGGCCGGCTTCTGGCCAGGAACCATGCTGGGGGCCCTGCGCGGCGCAGCCATGTGCAGCAAACTCGTGGTGCTGCTGCCGCTGCTGCTGACCGCTGGCTGGCACGAGGCGCTGGGTGTCGGCGTGGTCTTCTCCGTCACCTCCTCGGTCTATCCGCTGCTCGGCTTCGCCTTCGGCCGCTTCGCCCTCCGTCTGGTGGCTTTGAAAAAACCCCTCTTCTGGCTCAGTTCTGTCTTCCTGATCGGCCTGGGGTCGCGTATGATCTGGATGGCCTTCACCCACTGAGGAGTTCATCCATGCGCAAGGTTCCGCTTCTGACCTTCCTGATTCTTGCCGCCTGTTCATCGCCCGCGAGGCAGACCGCCGGTGACACCGGCAGGCTGGACGTCACCATCGAACTGGACTCGGACGGCTCCGCCCGAATCACCGAACATCTCAAGCTCTCCGCAAAGAAGCCCGATGCGGCACGCCTCACGCGCAACATCCACGTGCGGCCGATCTCCTTTCTGGCTGTTCAGGAGGTCAGCGACCTTACCCTTGTCGACGCCCAGGGAAGGCGCGTTCCGTTGCGGACCCGCGCTTACGGAGAGTGGGTCAACGCCGACTTCGGGAGCGTCGGCGCCGACGCGGACCTGACCTTGCGCTACAGCGTCTATCCGTTCTTTCCCGACCGCGAAACCTTCCGCTGGGTCGCCGTAGGCCTCTTCTGGCACCTGACGCTGACCGAAACCACCATACGACTCATCGACGGCAGCAAGAGCAGTTATTCCAATCTGGCCGCGAAGATGAACTTCTCCGACTGCGAAACCTGCCGCTTCAAGCCGGCCGATGACGGCTTCACCCTGACCGCCGGTTCTCCGATCCCGGCCGGGAGCACCCTTGAGCTCACCGGAAAGCGGGACCGGCCCGCCCCCGAGGTGGACACATTGCTTCCGATGGTCCGACAGAACTGGCCGTACCTCGCCTGGTTCGCGCTGATGCTGGGAGGTTCCCTCATGGCACTTTTCCTGGGGGCACGCGGTCGTAACCGCACGATCCGGGTGCTGAACTGGGCGTTGCTGATCCCGATCTCGCTTGTCCTGTTCCATGCGACACGCTACTGGCTCCATGAGCTGCCGGTGCGCCCCGGCGAGCTGGACTCGATGATCGGCGAATTCCTGTGGAACCCCGCGGTGCTGGCCCTCGTCGCGGCCTTCATCGGTTACCAGAACCGCAGCCTGGCGCGCTGGGAGAAGAAGTCCTGGTTCCTGCAGCACGGGGTGTTCCTTGTTTCGCTGGCGGTGCTGCCCGTCCCGACCTCCGGCGTGTGGTTCGTTCCGCTGGGTGCGCTGGTTCCGCTGCTGTTCTGGAGCCGGAAGTCCACCGCCACCTGGTTCGGCGCGGGCCTGTTCGAGGTGGCCGAGCACGTCCGCTCCGTCGGTGAGACGACCCTGAACGAGGCGTCGGCAAGGTTCCATATCCCGCCCGCCCACCTCGCGTTCCTGCTCGCCAGGGAACGCCACGCCGCCCTGTTGTTCGATCCGAAGGCCGAGAAGCTCATCAGTGCCGAGAACGCCCGCCTGCTTCAGAACGTCCAGGTGTGCCCTCACTGCGGCGGCGCGGACCTGCTCACCCGCGGCGCCGGCCACGCCGCCTGCGGCTTCTGCGGCCGCGAGTACGTCAGTTCATTCGCGCAGGCCACCGCCGAGCGGCCGGTGCCGGTCCTCATCGAGGCTGTCGCGTCGTTCTTCGGGTTCCTCGCAGGGGTGCTGGGAGCACTCGGACTGCTGGTTGGCACGGTGTTCTTCGTCATCGGTGTCACCGCCGGCGAGGGCCCAGCAGAGGCCTCCGTCCTTGCGCTGTTCACCATGGCTGTCTTTGCGCTGCTGACCTGGCGCACGGCCGTGTTCTCCCGCGACCTGCGCGAGGGCGTCGGGCTTGGGAAGCTCAAGTTCTGGATGGTGCTCGGCATCCCGGCGATCGTGCCTCTGTTGGTGCTGCTGAAGCTCTCGTCACGCCGCATCCAGCTGCACTTCGGACGACTGGAGCCCGGGGAACTCGAGACCGAGCTCAGGAAGGGGCCGATGGATCTGTCGGCCCTGGCCCGCTGGATGAAGACCGACGCGGCCGACGCAGCCGACGCTGCGGCCTACCTGTGCGGCAACCATCTGATCGACGCGATCTACGACCGGCGGCAGGCCCGTATCGCCCACCTTGACCTGTACCGCTCGCTGGCTGCCCGGGATGCCTGCTGCCTTCGCTGTGGCGGCACGCTGGGCATCCTCGACGGCGGCGTCCGCTGCCAGTTCTGCGGCGCCCAACCCGATGGAGGCATGTCATGAACCCGACTCCAACGCCATGAACGGGGAGGTGGAGATCAACATGACACCACCACCCCCCGAGATGGCGGATGATCCGCCGATGGCCGATCCGATGGGCGAGCCTGTTGACATCTACGGCGGTCCGGTCATGGACGACGGGTCCTGGAAGACGCGCGACATGCCGTCGAAATAATAGGGGGACAGGTCATCGCATGAAGCTTTCCGGAAACGTGAGCGCCTTCTCCGGGTTCTGGATCGGACTCGCGGTCCTCGCGCCCGTGCTGGGTCTCACCCTGGCATGGTCCGCGTTTTCCGCGGAGACGCCTCGCGACGCCCTGCTGCGAGGAGGCGCGCTGGCGCTGCCGCTTTCACTGGCCGGTGCCACCGTGGTGGCCTTGATGGCCGATTTCCTGCCCGATCGCGGAAGACTGTCCTGGCTTGCGCTGTGTCTGACAATCCTGATTCTGGCCCTCTCGTTTGTCCTCTTGCGAAACTGGGTGATCATCGGAGGCACCGACGTCCGGATCGCCGCCGCCGATGCCATGGAAAAAAACGGCTACTACCTGACCAGGCAACTGTGGGATAGCTATGGCGCGTGGTCACTTCTGCTGCTGCCCGTGCTGATCCTGACGCTCGTGTTTGACTCGATCGTGCTTGCATTCCTCCCGCTGTTTCATCTGCCGTTCTGGGGCGCGCTGGGGCTTCTGCTGCTGCGCTTGCTGAGCTGGCTCGCGCTCGGCGGCGGGCTGGCCGCGGCGCTGACGGCCGGGTTGATGCGCCTTCGGAGGTGTCACCGCCAGGACCGTGCCGGTATTCCGCCGTGAATCAAGGTGCCTTGATCCTGAGTTCGAACCCGTCGAGCTGGACGCCAGCTTCGGCTTCGGCCTCGTGCAGGCGGGCAGCCACGTCCTTGCCCAATTCCGGAGACGCCAGCGGATATAGCGCCGCGGCACCGGAGTAGCCAAGGATCACCGCCCGGCCACGGGGGTCAAAGGCCACATCACTGACTGCACTGCCCGGGTTGATGCGCAGCAACGGGTGGCCGCTGTCCACCTCCCAGACGATGGCCGATCCGTCATCGCTCCCCGTGACGACCCGTTTCCCGTCGGGCGAGAAGGCCACGCGGTTGACCCACTGCCTGTGTCCCAAAAAGCGCCGCACCGGAAGCCATTTGTCCGTGTTCCACAGAATCCCGGTATGGTCCTTGCTCACGCTGAGCAGATGATGACCATCAGACGAGAACGTCACGTCCGAGACCCAGTCGGTGTGACCTTCCAGCACGCGGACAAGCTTTTTCGACGCAACCTCGAACACGCGCACCCGGCGATCAAAGCTCGCTGTGGCGAGCCACCGTCCGTCCGGCGAGAACGCCACGCCATGAACGAACCCTCCATGATCCTCGAACACGTGGATCATCCTGCCGGTCCTGGCATCCCACAGACGCGCATGGCGATCGTGGGAAACGCTGGCCAGCAGCGTGCCGTCGGGCGAAAAACTGACGCTTGTCAGCGGCGCCTTGTGGCCCTCGAGAACTTGGAGAATCCCTCCGGTGGCCGCGTCCCAGATCCGGATCGTGCGGTCGTAGCCACAGGAGGCGATCCGCGCGCCGTCGGGTGAATACGACACACCGATCACGCCGTCGGTGTGGCCCTCGAGCACGCGCAGCAGCGCCCCGGTGCTGCGATCCGAGATCCGCACGGTGTGGTCCCATCCGGCGGTGACGATGCGCGTGCCGTCCGGAGAAAAGTCCAGGTGGTAGACACCGTTGGGATGCGGGATGCGGATGATCCCGTCTCCGGAGCTGGTCCGCCAGATCTGGAGGGTGCCGTCCTGGGAGGCGGAGAAGACGCGACGCCCGTCGGGCGTGAACCCAAGTGCATGGACCGCGTCGGTATGCCCCTCCACCGATGAGACGAGCTCGCCGGTGCTCGCGTCCCACAGCCTGACGCTGCGGTCGAATCCGCCACTGACGAGCAGCTGGCCGTCTGAGGAGAACGCAAGGGTTATCACCCCGTCTCGCCCTCGGGACATCTCGGAGATCGGCGCGCCGGTCCCCGTGTCCCACAGCCGGATGACGCCATCATAGGCGCCGGTGGCAAGCTTCTTTCCGTCAGGCGAGAAAGCCACGGCATAGACGCCTTGGCCGGGCACGGCCAGGCTCAGGCGAACCTTTCCGCCGGCCACCTCGATGATTCGCGCGGTCTTGTCCCAGCTGCCCGTGGCCAGGAAGCGGCCGTCCGGCGTAAACGACAGGGTCCGAACCTCGTCGGTGTGCCCCGGCAGGACGATCCCGGCCGCCCCCGTGACCGCGTCCCATACCCTCACGGCGCCGGAGTCATGGCCCGAGACGATGGTCCGACCGTCGGGCGACCAGGCCAGGGATTTGACATCACCGACAGAGGGGATCCCTGCCACCGCCCGACCGGTGCGGGCCTCGCGGATCAGGATCTTGTCGGCCGCGCCGCCCACGGCGATGCGGGTGCCGTCAGGAGACCAGGCTACGGCAGATGCACGCTGGAGCATGACGCGCTCCCGGAACAACTCCGCACCGGTGTCGAGGTTCCAGACCGAGAGATATCCACCCTGGTCACAGAGCGCAACCTGCCGGCCTTCCCGCGAGAGCGCTGCGCCGAGCACCGGTCCCGAGACGACGACGGAGCGTTCCAGGCTCCGGATATGACGGAACTGGGTGCGATAGAGCACCGAGATTGCTTCCATCCGGGGACGGTCGGCGTCCTGGTCGCCTCCGTGAAAGGTGCTGTCCGCGCTAAGGCTTCCCGGGTGAGCCGGATTATGCAGCAGCGAGGCCAGCGCGTGGATCCGCGCCGCGAGCATCTGCCGCTCGTCGACCAGCCGCACCGCCTGCTGGACGTGGGCACGCGCCAGGTTGTACTCCGAGTCGAGGTGCGCAACCCGTTCCCGTGCGCGGGAATCGGCTTCCTTGCGCCAGGCCAGCGACACCACCACCAGCGCGGTGACGATCACAGCCAGGATCGCGGCAGCGGCCGTCAGCACAGCCTTGTTCCGGGCCGCAAAGCGCTTGAAGAGCTCCCATGAACTGTAGGAATGGGCCTGCACCCGCCCACCGGTCATATAGGCCGTGATGTCCACGGCCAGCTCCCGCGCAGAACCGTAACGCAACGACCGATCGCGCTCGAGGCACTTCATGGCAATGCCTGCCAGCTCCGGCGGCGCCTCCCTGCAGAGTTCGCTCACGGGACGCACCGGCTCGGTGAGAACCTGACCAAGCACCACCGCGACGTTCTCTCCGTCGAAAGGCGGGCGGCCGGTCAGCAGTTCGTACAGCACCGCCCCCAGCCCCCACACGTCGGAGCGCTCGTCCATCTCAGAGACAGCGCCGCGGGCCTGCTCGGGGCTCATGTACCAGGGAGTACCCATGGCCGATCCGTCGAGGGTCGCATCGCCGGCTCCGGAGAGCCCTGCCAATGGAAGCGCGGAACCGGCGACGGGAGGCTCTGGATCGAGAGATTCCTTCTTGATACCTGCAGAAAGCCCTTCGGAACCGCGCAGTTCCTCTGCGCCGCGCAGTTCCTCTGCGCCGCGCAGTTCCTCTGCCCCCCTGGACTTGGCCAGTCCCCAGTCGAGGACCACCGTCTCGCCGAACTCGCCGACCATGATGTTGCCTGGCTTGAGATCGCGATGGATGACCCCCTGATCGTGTGCGTAGGCCATGGCGTTGCACACGTCCCAGAACGCACCCAGAAGCTTCTGGCGTTCGGTCAGGGTCCCGCATTTGGCGAGCTTGTGGGCCAGCGTTTCTCCACGAACCAGGCGCATCGTGTAATAGAGTCGTCCGTCCGGACGTCGGCCAATCTCGTGGACCGGACAGATGTTGGGATGCTCGAGATGGGCGGTGATGCGCGCCTCCCTCAGGAAGCGACGGGTGAAACCCTCGGCCATGACCGAACCCACGCTGGCAGGGAGCCACTCTGGAAGCAGCTCCTTCCACGCCACACGGCGGCCGGTGTGGGAGTCGAGGGCGAGCAGCACCCTGGCCTGTCCGCCGCGTGCATGCTCCCGCTCGAGGACATAGCGGCCGGGAATCTCGTCGCTGACGGGGAGGTCGGCCTCGCCCGGGACCCCGGGAGACACGCTCAGGGCAAGAGTGGGCGCGGTGGCGTTCACCCCGCAGGACACCGTCGGTGCCTCCACGAAACGGGCGCTGTCGGATTCGGTCCTGTCGGCGCCGTCGGTCACGGATCCCCTCTTTCATGCCACAGCCCGGCAAGACACCGTGGCAACCCGCCAGGATGTAGATTGGAGTCGGTTCGGATCGTATGAGTCATCGCAGACATGGCCCCGCTGCCGCATCATCCCGACTGCACCGGGGAAGTCAAGATGCTTTCGCACATGAAACGGTCCGGATGCCGGTCAGGGAGTCTTCTGCAAGCAGGCCGGGGCATCGGCGGACCCCTGCAACCCTGCTTCGTTGATTCAAAATGGGGAACCGACGCGCTACTCCACCAGGTTGGGGGAGGTGCAGGTCTGCAGTTCCATGAACAGGTACATCATGACCTTCTCCTGCAACAGCAGCTCGTATCCGACCGAAGAGCTACCCTCGGCGTGGGTGTGTAGCACGGTGTACATGACCTTGCCGCAGTGGTAGTTCCAGGACACCGTCAGCGGTTTGTCCGGATAGCGGAAGGAGGTGCCGAACATCCACACCTTGGGCACGTCATAGAACAGGCCGTCGCGGCAGCGAGGATCCAGCTCCGTCTTGCAAATGCCCTGCTCGCCGGTGCCGAGCTCGTGGATCACGTTGCAGCCGTACTTCATGCTCACCGGGCTGTAGCGGTTCACCACGTCGATCCACTCTGCGAGCTGGTCGTCACCGGGGTAGCCCGAGGCGTCGTAGCATTCGTAGTTCACACACCGGCCGACCTCGTTGGGTGCCCGCTCGGTGCCGCCGCAGACGCCGGTTTCGAAGTCCAGGGTGTAGTCGACCTTGAAGGACAAAAAGCCCGGGAACAACTGCTCGGCCCAGTCGTAGGCGAAGTCGTCGACGAACAACTTGCCACCGTTCTTGACCCAGTTGCGCAGGTTCTCCTGGATCTGCGGCTTGGTCAGGTAGGTCGCCTCGTCCCCGCAGGTGGCCAGCAGGATGCTGTAGTTGCGCAGCATCTCGGGGCTGGAGACGACCCACTCCGCCTCGCGGTCCGTGATCTCCTCGACATCGACGCCCGGCAGAAAGCCCAGGGATTTCCAGAAGACACCCATGTCGGGCTCGCCACGCCCCTTGAGGATCAGGATGCGCGGAATCCACTTGCCCCGGACCGGCTCGTGCACCGAGGGCAGCGTCACGATCGACGGGCGAGGACCGGACTTATCCTCCTCGGAGTCCCACACCTCGCCGGATCTGCCGGAGACGAACTTCGTCACACGTCGGAACTCGCCCTTCTGCACAACCATCCAGTATTCGGTGTTGGGCCGCAGTTGGAGTTCGAAGGAACCGTCGACATCGGTGCGAGTGTGCTGGGTGCCCGGGGGCAGCTCCACACAACGGTTGCAGTAGTAACGCCCCGGAGGCGGCTGGGGCTCCTCCCTGAACAGGGCCACCAGCGCATCAGGCACCGGCATGCGGTTCGCGTCGAGCACACTCATCAGGTCGCCGCCGGGCGCCCAGACCTTGCCGTGCATCGTGTAGTACAGGGACACCGGCACCACGGGCTCGTGCCAGCCTTCTACGACGCCCTGCTCGACCTGGCAGCCGAACCATGGAAACATCAAAAAGAGGAACCACTTTTTCATGACATCACCTCGTATGACCTTCGCAGGCAGGGTCACGAAACCGCTTCATGGATTGCACACGTACTGCGTGTACTGCACTTCAGGGTCGTCGAGGACGCCCGAACCGTTGGAGTCCAGGCCCGACTGTACCTTGGTTCCGCCGCGCACGCAATTGGCGCCGGCTGGCTCCTCGATCAGACGGATCAGGGAGGTCTGCCCGGCGACGGCGTTGCAAACGTACGCCTGGGATATGACCTCTCCGGGCTGGAGCATGTCGTCACCGTTGGAGTCAAAACCTGCGGACACGGAAATGCCGCCGGCCGGGCAATTGACGCCGAGGTCTTCGGTGTGCACCTCCACCAGCGGGGTCTTGCCTGGTTCGCCGTGGCAGACATAATCCGTGTTGGTGACCTCCTGCACGGTCAACTCGCCGTCGAGGTTGAGGTCCACACCCCAGTGCAGCGCGATGCCGCCGTATCTGCAGTTCTCGCCGGGCTCCTCGGGGGCCGACGAGAACAGCGTCGGAGCGCCGTCCTGGCCATCCTTGCCCGGGTCGCCCGATGGGTCGGCCGTGCACAGCACCTGGGTCTGCTCGATTTCGAACTCCTCGAGGATGCTGTTGCGGTTCAGGTCCAGGCCGGTGTCGATCTGCACCCCGCCGAATTCGCACGAGGAGGTCTCCTCGGTCACCTCCATCATCTTGATCAGGCTGTTGTATCCCGCGTCACCGTCGCCGATCTTGTCCTCGGCGCAGCCGGACACACCCAGAAATGAACAGCCGCACATCAGGATCATCCAATAATTTTTCATGTTGGCATCCTCCTAAAAGGTCCGGCATCCATCACCGGACCCGGCATCCCTTGGCAATTGGTGTGCCAGAAGTCACGTTTTTTCGCAATGAAGCGTTTTTTTTCGGGGTTCCTGACTTGACAGCAGGTGTTTGAACATTTTTTGCAGTAGATCCCCCATGCGACAGGGTGACATTTTCGTCGCACCGGCGGAACCCTGGGGTGGTTTCCATGCAGGCAGGAGGGACAGACGGATTATCAGCGGGTCCAACTGAACTTCAGGTCAATGGGCTTGGCGTACGCCTTCGCCTCGGGCGAGGGGCTCGCAGGGACCAGGGTCTGCACCTTGCGGTTGGTCTCGGCCAGGCACCGCTTCACCGCCACATCCTGCGCCCGGGAGCCGGTCACCTGCATCGACTTGAGCCGGCCCTCCGAGAACGTCATCCGCAGGTTGATGTCGCCCGGTTCCAGGGGACTGGAGCGATCCGCCGCGACCAGACAGGCGCGCAGGATGCGGTGTAAGATCATGGCCGTCCGCCTAATCGCCTCGGGGGCATCGGCCGGCACCGACGGCGAGGCCGTCATCCGCAGCGTGCCCGTCGTGGGGCCGGTCATCGGCGGCGCCCCGTAGGCGGGGGCCTGGCTGGTGATGGATATCGGACCGATCTGTCCGACGCCGATGTCACCTTGCATCGGTGGTGCTCCGTAGGCCCCAAGCCCCTGCGGAACCATTCCGTTGGTCTGGGTGCTTCCGACGAGATCGGAGGGCACAGGCTCCTTTGGCGTCAAGGGGGTCACGGGGGGATCGGCCGCCATCGTGCCCGTCGCGTCCCCGGTCGGGACCTCGACTTTGACTTCCGGCGGCGGTGCGTCCATGGCCTCGGGCGGTGCGTCCATCGTCCCGGGGAGGGTTGCCGGCGCATCCTGCGAGGCTGCCTTCCCGGCGGGGTCCTTCGCACACCCGGCAGCTAGGGTAAGTCCGGCGCCCAGCAGCGCGGCCTTCACCCACACCGGAAGGCCCACACCGGGCCTCCCGTCCGCCAGTCGTTTCTGCACGGCTTCGATTCTGTCGAGGATGGGATCCCGAAAGTTGGGGCTTGGTTCGGTCGGTTTCATGAACAACTCCTGCGGCGGTTTCGCGACGCGGGCAATTATACTCACCGCAAAACCGGAAATCACCTGGATTGTTTCAATGGACCGGAATGCAGAAAAACGGTTGACAGGGCGTGAAAAATCCTGAAAGTGTTTGTGGGGTGGATTCTTTGATGATTATCATACGTCCTTCCCCGGGATTGGTGTCATGAGCAACTACGTGGGTCGCGAAATACTTCTGGTCATGCAGGACAATGCAACGGCCAAGAACATCCAGTCCGCCTTCATGAACCTGGGCTTCTGGATCACGGTCTCATCGGATCTCAAGTCCATACTGGATCTGCTCGACAACAAGTTCTTCGTCGGCGCCATTCTGGAGCAGGACACGCCCAAGCCGGGGTACGGTTTGAAGCTGGCCCAGAAGATCATCGAGGTCTCCCCGCTGACGGCCACCTACCTCGTGTCGCCCAATCCCGACTTTCCGGCGCTGCTGCAAGCCCATCGCATGGGTCTCAAGGACTTCGTCCAGCTCGAGGGGGAGTTCCTGCCGTACCTCGTCGGCAGCGTGCGCAAGGCCGCCGAGGAGCTGGAGCACTCCGGCGAACGGGACCGCCTGCTCAAGGACATGGCCAACCTGCACGGCAAGTTCCTCAAGCAGATGATATCCCTGCACATCAAGTTGATGGAGTCCGAGGAGTCCGCACGCTACCGCGATGGCGTGCCCGACGAGGAGCTGCCGCCGTGCAAGGTGCTCATCGTCGATCCCGACGCCACCGTGGCCGAACAACTGCGCGAGCGGATCACCGAGACCGGCGGCTGGCAGATCACCCATTTGACGTGGGGTGGCGAGGCGCTGGACTTCGGCACCGAAGGGGCCTTCCACATCGCGCTGATCTGCCGGAGCCTGCCGGATCTGCCCGGCACCATGGTCTTTCAGACGCTCAAGTCCGACGAGTCCGATGCCAACGTCTTCCTCTTCGATCACGACCAGAAGCAGGCCGGCAGCCTTCTGCTGTTTGAAAACTCCGTATCCCAGGAGCTGCCGCTGCAGGTGCAGGACGCCGATGACCTGCTCGGCCGGCTGCGCGACCTGCGCCGGATGATGGACACCTCGTACAAGAAGAAGGAACACCTCAAGACCTTCAAGGCGCAACACTACGACTTCCTGCAGGAATACCAGCGCGTCCAGTTCAAGATGAAGAAAGTGATGCAGGGGGATGACAAGCCCGAGACTTGATTTCCGTTCGTATCTGGACTTCCTCGCCTGCCCTCAGCTTTTCCCGCTTCCCACGGCCGAGAGCCGGGGCCTGGCCCTGTGCGACCGCTCCGGGGCCTTTTTGACCGCGCCCGGGCCGTCGGGCTTTCGCGCCGCGGCCCACCTCCTGGGCGACCGCACCCGGCTCGAGCGCTTCCTGGGCGTCGACGACCTCGGTCGCGCGCTGGCCGACGCCATGGACCGGCCCGTGCCGCCACAGCCGGGCGACCCCGCCACCCATCAGGAGCGCACCACCTTCGACCTGCGCGAGCTGGGCGCCTTTTCGCTTCCCGGCCTGCCGCTCTCGGACTACCTGACCTCGGCGGTGGTGTTCGCCCCCGCGGGCGACGGCGACGTGAACCTCTCGATCCACCGCGCCCGCGTCCTGGACGCCACCCACCTGGTGCTGCGCGTCGTGCCGCGGCACCTGCACCGGCTGCTGACCGCAGCCGGCGGACGCCTGCGCGCGGCCATCGCCTTCGGCGTCGATCCGGCCGTCTCGTTTGCGGCCTCGGTGTCGCTGCCCGCGCCCGGTGGGGAGCTGGCCGTGGCCGGCGGGCTGGGCCGCGCACCGGTGACCGTCTTTTCAACCCACGGACTGATCCTGCCTGCCTCCTTCGAGTGCCTCCTGATCGGGGAGTTCACCGGTCAGACCGCGCCCGAGGGTCCGTTCATCGACCTGACCGGCACGGTCGATCCCGTCCGCGAGCAGCCCGTGTTCCGCACCGACCTCATGCTGGTGCGGGAGCACGCCGTGATCCCGATGATCCTGCCGTCCTCCTCCGAGCACGCATTACTCATGGGCCTGGCCCGCGAGGCCGGCGTGGGCCGTGCCCTGCGCCCGCTTTACGACGACGAGCCCCGGGTGCGCCTGAGCGCCGGCGGGTCCGGCTGGCTGCACTGCGTCGTGTCGGGCACCTCGAAGGCCCCCGCCGCGCGGATCGCCGACGCCGCCTTCACCGCACACGCCTCGTGCAAGCGCCTGACGCTCATCGACGCCGACCTCGACCCGGACGACCCCGTGGCCGTCGAGTGGGCGCTGGCGACCCGTTTCCAGGCCGATCACGACCTGATCGTGCGCCCCGGCGAGCACGGCTCCACCCTCGATCCCTCCTCCGACGCCGGCGTCACCGCCCGCTGGGTCCTCGACGCCCGCTGCCCGCCCGACCGCGACCGCGCCCTGTTCACGCGGCTGCTGGATCTCTGAATGGACCGCACCCTCCCGCTCTTTGCGCTGCCCGTGATCGGCGACACCCCGGCGCACACCCGGGCGCTGCATCTGATCACGGCCCTGTGCCGGGTCCGGCGCACCGACCGCGTCGTGCCCGTGGCGTCGGCCCACATCAGCGGCGTCTCGTACTGGAACCTAGGACCGGCGGGCCTCGAATACCTCGACGAGCTCGCCGCCACCGGCCGCGTGCGGGTGCCGTCCACGCTCAACCCCTGCGCGTTCATGCCGTCGGCGCCGCCCCCCTGGGTGACCGAAGACGACGCGCGGCTGCAGGCCCGCGTGCTGGCGGCCTACGAGGCCATGGGCGTCACCATGTCCTGCACCTGCGCGCCGTACCTGACGCAGCCGGCGCCGCTGTTCGGCACGCACCTGGCCTGGGCCGAGAGCTCGGCGGTCACGGTCGCCAACTCCCTGCTGGGCGCCCGCACCGAACGGGAGGGCGGCCCCGGCGCCCTGGCCGCGGCCCTGTGCGGCTTCACGCCGTACACCGGGCTGCACCTCGACGCCAACCGCCGGCCCCGCGTCGGCGTGCGCGTCACGGCCCGGCTCGACGAGCCGGTTCGCATGGGCCTGCTGGGCGCCTGGTATGGCCGCGTGCTGGGAAACGCCGTCCCGCAGTTTCTCTTCGACGGTCCTTGCGAGCCCACCCGCACCGGCTGGCAGGCGCTGTGCGCGGCGATCATCACCTACGGCGGACCCGCGCTGTTCCATGTGGTCGAGCGCACCCCCGAGGCCGCCGCCTTCCCCACCCTGCCCGCGCAGGTCACCGTCTCCGACGCCGACCTCGACGACGAGGCCGCACGCCTGACCGATCTGCAGCCCGGCGAGGGCGTCGACCTGGTCTTCTCCGGCTGTCCGCATCCGGTGGCCGGCACGCAGGCCTGCTTCTTCCATCGCGACGTTCCCGTCGCCGAGGTTGCCGGAAACGCTCCCTGGACCCTGCTGGCGGCCCCTGCCGACGCTGGAACGTCGGTTCATGCCGACGCTGGAACGTCGGTTCAAGCCGGCCGCATCCTGACCCTCCCGGGAGGCTGTCCTGCCGTGTCCCCGCTGCCCCCGGAGGTGAAGACCATCGTCACCGACTCGGCCAAGGCCGCCTTCTACCTGCGCTCACGCGGCTACCGGGTCGGGCTCGCTCCCACGCAGCGCTGTGTGGAGCTGGGCTCCACGGGGAGGTGGCCCCATGCGACTTGAAGGGCTCCGCCTCACCGAGGGCGCCGCCTCCGGCCGCCTGCTGGTCCTGACCGCTCCGCTGTCGTTCTACGGCGGCGTGGATCCGGAGACCGGCGTCCTGGTGCAGGCCGGTCACCCGCAGCATGGCACGTGCCTGAGCGGACGCATCCTGGCGCTGCCCCACACGTCGGGTTCCACCGTCGGCTCCTGGACGCTACTGCGCATGGCCAGGGTCGGCACCGCCCCCGCGGCCATCGTCTCGGCCACCGCCGACGCGGTCCTGGTCACGGGCACCATCGCCGGCGGCATCGTGCATCTGGACGGCATCACCGTGAACGCCGCGCTGGACGGCTGCGACGCGGTGATCCCGGAGGAAGGTGCGTGGTTGGAAGTGACGGACTGCGGCGACGTGATGAACCGGCCCCCTTTGGCGGGCGCCTCAGGTGGCCGGCCGGACTCGCACCGAGTCCGCACGCCGGGCATGAGTCCTGCGCCTGAAACGGCACAACCTGCTCCCGGGTCCCCGAAAGCCGGCGGAATCGTCAACGATTCCGCAAGCGATCGTCCCCGGTCGCCCGACCGTCCCCGGTCGCCTGTGATTGTCAAGCTCGGGGGTTCGCTGATCACCTTCAAGCAAAGCCCGGTGCCCCGGGTGGACTTCGACCAGCTCGGGAAGCTGGCGCGGCTCCTGGCCGCCAACCTGAAGGCGCCGGCGGTGATCCTGCACGGCGCGGGCTCCTTCGGGCACGGCCCGGTGGCCCGCGCGGGTGTGCTGGCAAGAGCCCTCGACGACGACGCGCGGCGCGACTGGGGCCGCATCTCTTCCCTGCAGTACCAACTTTCGGCCATCGTCTGCGAGGCCCTGGCCGACGCAGGTCTGCCGGTGTTCCCGTTCCAGGCCTCGGCCATGGGACACCTCGAAGGCGGCCGCTTCGTCATCACCGACATCGACGCCCTGCGCCGCGCGCTTTTGGCCGGCTTCATCCCGGTGCTCTACGGCACGCCGTGCTTCTCCGGTGATCCCACCCGCCCCGGCATCGCTTCGGGCGACGACCTGGCGCCAGCCCTGGCTTTGGCGATGGGTTACTCGCGCATCGTGCACCTGACCGACGTCGCCGGCGTGCACGCCGAGGATCCGCGGAAAAACCCCGCCGCCCCCGTGATCCCGTGGATCACGGCAGCAGACGACTCCACAGACCTGCCGCCGTCCTCGGGGTCCTGTCGTCCGACCGGTCCGACGGTCGGCTGGACACCCCCGTCGTTTGCTGACGCAAGCAGCCGGGGGGCCCCCACCGACGCCCCCCCTCGGCCTTCCGACGGACTCACCCTCATGGTCACTTCCCACCGCTCCGACGCGGCCACAGCCACCACCACAACCGACTTCGACGTCACCGGTGAGATGGCCGGCAAGGTGAAAAAACTCCTCGACGTAGCAGCCGAGGGCGTCACCTCGTGGATCGTCGACGGACGCGACGAGGCGGCGGTCGCTGCCGCGCTGGCCGGGCTCCCTGCGGGCACGGTGGTGGGTGGGAAGTGACCATGAGGGTGAGTCCG
>JAHITJ010000118.1 GCA_018817795.1 Myxococcota bacterium
CCATGTCGAACAAACCCCACATCATCGGCAAGAAATGCACGCTCTGCGACAGGAAGTTCGGCTTCGACGAGCTCGAACTGACCTGCCCGCACTGCGGCGAGACCGGCATCCTCGACGTCGAATACGACTACGACTACATCCGGCCGCTGTTCTCAATCTACCGCACCGGCAGCCCGCGCCGCGACCTGTTCCGCTTCGCGCCGCTGCTGCCGCTGGCCCTCGACGGTCCGCGCCCGCAGACCGCCGTGGGCCCCACTCCCATGGTCCACGCCGTGCGGCTGGGCCGGCACGTGGGCATCCCGGGGCTGTGGATCAAGGACGACGGCCGGCTGCCGACGGCATCGTTCAAGGATCGCGCCTCCGCCATCGCCGTGGCCCGCGCCAAGGAGCTCGGGATCAACCTGATCGCGGCGGCCTCCACCGGCAACGCCGCTGCCTCGCTGGCGGGGCTGTGCGCCCCCGAGGGCATCACGGCCGTCATCTTCGTCCCCAAGGCCGCACCGCCGGCCAAGATCGCCCAACTGCTCACGTTCGGCGCGCAGGTCTTCCTGGTCGACGGCACCTACGACGACGCCTTCGCCCTGAGCCTGAAGGCCGCCGACCGCTTCGGCTGGTACCTGCGATCGACGGCGATCAACCCCCTGCTGGCCGAGGGAAAGAAGACCGGCGTCCTCGAGGCCCTCGAGGACATCGGCTACGACAACCCGCCGGACTTCGTGTTCGTGTCCGTGGGCGACGGCTGCATCGCCGCGGGCCTGGCCAAGGGCATCATGGATCTGCACGCGCTGGGCGCGATCCCGTACAAGCCGCGCCTGGTGGGCGTCCAGGCGGTCAACAGCCGGGTCATCTACGAAGCATGGAAGGCCGGCACGGAGACCGTCACCCCGATGCCGCCGTCGACCCGCGCGGACTCGATCTCGGTGGCCTTCCCTCGCGACGCCGTCAAGGCCCTGCGCGGGATCCGCAACACCAATGGCCTGATGGTCACCGTCGAAGACGAGGCCATCTTCGAGGCCGGGCGCCTGATGGGCACCTACGCCGGCGTGTTCGCCGAGCCCGCCGCAGCCTGCGCCTTCGCCGGCGTGCTCGCCCTCAAGGCGGCCGGAACGATCCAGCCGCACCACCGCTGCCTGGTCTTCTCCACCGGTTCGGGCCTCAAGGACGTCGCCGGCGCATCCATGGCCGCTGGCTCGGCACGCATGGTGACCGGATTGTCCGACCTGGAGAAGATCTTCGCTCCTGGCTCGTAGGAGCCTGTCGGAACAAACGATTTCCCTTTTTCCACTAAATAGGTATAACGGCCCCAGCACAGAGTGAGTATATTTTATTGTTTGTCCAATCATGTAACGCAAGGAAAAGAAAATGCACGTAAAAGAATCCATCAAAATCAATGACAGGGAGTTGACCATCGAGACCGGCAAGATCGCCAAGCAGGCCGACGGGGCCGTCATGGTCCGTATGGGCGATTCCATGGTCCTGGTCACCGTCGTGGCCGCCAAGTCCGCCAATCCCTCCACCGACTTCCTGCCCCTGACCGTCGACTATGTCGAGAAGAGCTACGCCGCGGGCCGCATCCCGGGCAACTTCTTCCGCCGTGAGGGCCGCCTCAGCGAGGCCGAGATCCTCACCTCCCGCCTGATTGACCGGCCCCTTCGGCCGCTGTTCCCTGAGGGATGGTTCTTTGAGACCCAGGTGGTCGCCACCGTGGTGTCCCACGATCGCAGTCAGCCCACCGAGCCCCTGGCCCAGATCGGCGCCTCCGCGGCGCTGATGCTCTCCGACGTCCCCTGGAGCGGCCCCGTCGCCGGCGTCCAGATCGCCCGCATCGACGGCGCGTTCGTCGCGTGGCCGACGATGGACCAGCTGCTGGATTCCGACATGGACATCAACATGGTCGCCTCCCGCGACGCCATCGTCATGGTCGAGGGCGAGCTCGACAACCTCGACGAGGAGACGCTGGTCAACGCGCTGTTCTTCGGCCACGAGGCCGTGCAGCCGGTGCTCGATCTGCAGGAGAAGCTCCGCGCCGCCGTCGGCCGCGCCAAGCGCCCTGTGCCCGTGCTCCCGGACAACTCCGAGATCATGGCGCGCGTCCGGGCTGTGGGCACCGCCCCGCTGATCTCGGCCCTCTCCAACAAGGAGAAGCTGCCGCGCTACGCCGCGCTGGACGAGGCCAAGAAGGCCATCGTCGCTGAGCTGGCCCCCGAGTTCGAGGGCAAGGAGAAGGCCATCGGCGCGTGCATCGGCGACCTGAAGTACGAGATGGTCCGGGCCCTGATCCTGCACGAGAAGAAGCGCCTCGACGGACGCGGGCTGACCGATGTCCGCCAGATCACCTGCGAGGTCGGCCTGCTGCCCTGCGTCCACGGCAGCGCCCTGTTCACCCGCGGCGAGACCCAGGCGCTGGTGACGGCCACGCTGGGCTTCGGCACCGACAACCAGAAAATGGATCTCCTCACCGGCGAGGAGCTGCGCAACTTCATGCTGCACTACAACTTCCCGCCGTTCTCCGTGGGCGAGGCCAAGATGATGCGCGGCCCCGGCCGCCGCGAGATCGGCCACGGAACCCTGGCGCTGCGCGCGATCTCCAAGGTCCTGCCCAGCCAGGAGGACTTCCCGTACGTCATCCGCGTGGTCTCCGAGATCACCGAGAGCAACGGCTCCTCCTCGATGGCCTCGGTCTGCGGCGGCACCCTGTCCCTGATGGACTGCGGCGTCCCCCTCAAGGCGCCGGTGGCGGGCATCGCCATGGGCCTGATCCAGGAGGGCAGCGACATCGCCGTGCTCACCGACATCCTCGGAGACGAGGATCATCTGGGCGACATGGACTTCAAGGTCGCAGGCACCGCCACGGGCATCACGGCGATCCAGATGGACATCAAGGTCCTGGGCCTCACCCGCGGGATCATGTCCCAGGCCATCGAGCAGGCCCGTGTGGGCCGCCTGCACATCCTCGGCAAGATGGCCGAGACCCTGGCCGCCCCGCGCCCGGAGCTGCCTGAGCACGCCCCGCGCGTCTACACCATCCAGATCAGCCAGGACAAGATCCGCGACCTGATCGGACCGGGCGGCAAGATGATCAAGGGCCTGTGCGAACAGTCCGGCGCCAAGATCAACGTCGAGGACTCCGGCCTGGTGAGCATCGCCACGGCCGATTCCGAAGCCGGCCAGTGGGTGGTCAAGCGCATCAAGGCGCTGTGCGCCGAGCCCGAGGTGGGCCGCGTCTACGCCGGCTACGTCACCCGCATCCTCGACGGAACGGGCGCCATCGTCGAGATCCTGCCCGGCACCGACGGCATGTGCCACATCAGCGAGCTCGACAACACCCGCGTGGCCAACGTCGACGACATCGTGCGCGAGGGCGACCAGGTCAACGTGCTCCTCGTCGAGATCGACCGCATCAAGGGCCGCCTGCGGCTCTCCCGCAAGCGCGCGCTGGACGCGGATCCGTCCACCATCATCCACGGGATGGACGAATGAAGCCCGGCTGGCGCCAACTGCTCGATCACTGGTTCGATCAGTCCGACAGGCTGAGCGTGCTGCTCGATCCGATCGTCTGGCCCCGCCTTCAGATCGCGGAGGCCGACCGGGAGCGGCTGCTGCAGGTTCCCGGCGTCCCCGTCTATGTGTTCCGGGCGGCCTCCGAGCTTGATTATCTACTGCTGACCGTTCTCCTGCGGCACCTGGACCTGCTGGTGCCGCAGGTGCATCATCCATCGTTCCTGCTGGTCGCGTCCACGAGCTCGTGGATGGACAAGCTCCTGGGCTCGGTGCTGCCCTCCCCCGGCGGCGGGGTCCAGCACACCGTGTCCCGCATCCTCGACCGAAGCCCGGCCTATGTGGCCCTGTTCGGTCACAACCCCACCTCCGAGACGGCCGATCCGCTGGCCCTGCCCCTGTTCGAGCACCTCGTGTCCGAGTTGCGGCAGACTCCGGATGCGCCACCCCTGTTCGCGGTCCCGGTGACCATCATCTGGAACAAGAAGGGCGTGCGCAAGGAGGAGAACGTCCCCCTGCTCAACCGCATCCTCGGCGAACCCGAGGTGCCCGGGCGCCTGCGGGTCATCGCCTCGGCGCTGTCCTCCTTCGGACAGCCCACCGTCAAGATCGGTTCACCGCTCGATCTTCTCGCGTTCGGACACGAGCACGAGTCGCTCCCGGTACCCGGGGCCGCCGCGGTCCTGCTGGCCGAGCTCACCGGACGCATCGAGCACGAGTGGCGCGTCCAACTGGGACCCAAGCTGCAGCCGTTCGACGCCATCCGGAAGGAGCTCGCCAGGAACCCCGAGGTCGTCTCGGCCTACCACCAGGCGATCCACGACGGCCTGACCCCCAAGCAGGCGCACAAGGAGATCCAGGCCGCGCTGGCGGAGATCCCGGCCGCCCCGTCCACGGCCACACTGGCGATGTACAAGAGCGTTCTCCAGGTCGTCTGGACCCGCCTGTACCGTGGCTTCGACGTGGACCAGGCGGGCTTCGCCTCCATGCGCGAGGCCGCCCGCAAGGGCTCGCTGCTGCTGCTGCCCTGCCACCGAAGCCACATGGACTACCTGATCCTGTCCTGGCTGATGGAGCGCTATGATCTGCCGATCCCGCACATCGCGGCCGGCAAGAACCTCTCGTTCTGGCCCATGGGGCCCATCTTCCGCCGCGGCGGCGCGTTCTTCATCCGCCGCTCTTTCAAGGGAAACAAACTGTACAAGACCATCCTGGTGGAGTACCTGGCCACCCTGCTGCGGACCGGCGTCAACGTGGAGTTCTTCCCCGAGGGGACGCGCTCGCGCACCGGCAAGGCCGTGTACCCGCGCACCGGGCTGCTGGCCATGATCGCCGAACTGGTGGTCACCCGGAAGGTGCCCGCGCCGCAGATCGTCCCCATCGCCATCGGCTACGAGAAGGTCGTAGAGGAGGACGCCTACCTGCAGGAGATGGAGGGCCGGACCAAGCAGGCCGAGAACCTGACCTCCCTGGTCAGGGCCGGCGCCGTGATCCTCAACCGGTACGGCCGCGTGAACGTGCAGGTGGCGCCGCCCTTCGACATGGCCGAATTCCTCGGGGAGATCGATCCCGCCTCCCCCGCGTTCAAGCACCGCGTGGACCAACTGGGCCTGCGTGTGATCTCCGACATCGTCGCGGCCTCGGTGGTGACCTCCACCATGCTCACCGCCGCGGCGCTCCTGGCCACGGGCGAGACCGTGTGCCCGCTGCGCGAGGTCGAGGAGCGCTTCTGGTTCTTCCGCGAGCTCGCCCTCGTGTGCGGCGCCAAGTGCTCGCGCAAGCTCCTCGACGAGCAGGGCGCCCGCACCGCCTTCCAGAAGAGCCTGGGCAGCCTGTCCGCGGCCGCCACCGTCACGGGCAACCGTGTGTTCGTGCTGCAGAACCACCGCGGCACGCTGGCCTACTACCGCAACGGCTTCTCCCAGACCGTCATCGAGGCCTGCATCGTCACGGCCTCCTCCAACGGGCCCCAGTTGCGTGACACCCCGACGGGTCCCTGGCTGCGGCGCTGCCTGAGGCGCGAGTTCCCGCAGTTCTCACTGGAGACGCCACCGTCCCTGCCCGAGGCCGCCCTGACCCGCCTGGCCACCCTGACGCCGGCCCAGGCGTCATGGATCCTCAGCCTGGTGCTCGACCTGATCGAGGGCCAGGCCACCGTGTGCACGCGACTGGCCACCCTGGTCAAGGACAAGACCTCCGAGAAGCAGTGGACCAGCCGCCAGCTCACCACCGAGGTGCGCGCCTTCGGAAAGGCCCAGCTGCGCCGCGGCAGCATGTGGCGCCCCGAGAGCCTTTCGGCCCAGGTCATCTCCGAGTCCGTCGAGTGGCTCGCCGACGAGGGCCTCCTGGTGCGCGACGAGACCGGCCGCCACTGGCAGTTCCCCACGCCCCTGTCGGACACCGCCGCGGCCCTCCACCGCCAGGCCCGCCTCCGCACCCAGTGGATCGCCAGGATCCGCAAACTGGCGCTGTCGGCGACCCCGACCCCGTAGCCTTCCCGCCATGCAGGCCGCCTACTTCCGCGAACTCGAAAATGGCCGCTTCCGCTGCGACCTGTGCTGCCGCCACTGCGTGATCGCCCCCGGCGAGGTCGGCTTCTGCGGCGTCCGGGCCGTCACCGACGACGGCTTCATCACCCTCGCCTTCGACCGCATCGCCGCGGCCGGCGTTGACCCCATCGAAAAAAAGCCCCTGTTCCACGCCAACCCCGGCGCCCGCATCTTCTCGTTCGCCATCACCGGCTGCAACCTCGCCTGCCCCTGGTGCCAGAACCACCAGATGTCCCAGTGGCCACACAACCACCGGACGCCGTTTCTGCCCGGGGAAAAACTCACCCCGGCCGACCTCGTGGCGCAGGCGGTGACATCCGGCTGCCGCTGGATCGCGGCGACCTACACCGAGCCCACAGTCTTCTTCGAGTACGCGCTGGAGGTGGCCCGCCGGGCCCGCGCCGCCGGCTTGAAAAACGCGTGGGTCACCAACGGCACCATCGAAGCCGCACCGTTGGCGGAGCTCCTGCCGCTGCTCGACGCGGCCAACGTCGACCTGAAGTGCTACGGCGACCGCGCGGCCGAGAAGATCCTGGGCATCCGCAGCGCCCACGTGGGTGAGACCATCCGCGCGATGATCGCCGCAGGGGTCTCCACCGAGGTGACCACCTGCCTGGTGCCCGGCTTCAATGACGCGCCGGATCACCTCGGCAAGATCGTCAATTTCATGGCCTCCCTGGGCCCCGCAGGCATCTGGCACGTCTCGCGCTACCACCCCATGTACCAGTGGGACGCTCCGCCCACGGAGCTTGCATCCCTCGCCTCCGCCGTGGCCGCGGGCCGCGCCGCCGGCATCCCCTTCATCTACGTCGGCAACGCCCGCATCGACGGCGGTGAGAACACCGCCTGCCCGGGCTGCGACGCCCTCCTCGTCTCCCGCAGCGGCTACACCATTGGCGCCTGCCGTGTCACCCCCGCGGGCGCCTGCCCCGACTGCGGCGCGAGAATCCCCGGGGTGTGGGGGTAGCGACAGAACACCGGAGTCAGGATGACCCTCACGATACGCCCGGAAGAAAAAAGTGACTTTGAAAAAGTCGGGGAACTCACGCGGGAGGCCTTCTGGAATCTGTACCGCCCGGGGTGCGATGAGCACTATCTGGCACACACCATGAGGGACCATCCGGATTTCCTCGGCGACCTGGCGCACGTGGCCGTCCTCGATGGCGTGATCGTGGGCAGCATCCTCTACATGAAATCCCATGTGCAAAATGAACGGGACGAGCAAATCGAGACGGCGACGTTCGGACCGTTGTGCGTGGATCCGAGGCTTCAGCGTCAAGGAATCGGGACCCAACTCATCGAACACACGAAGCGTCTGGTGATCGGGAAGGGGTATCCCGCGATCATCATCCTGGGAGACCCGCACAACTATTGCAAACACGGGTTTAAAAATGGAAAAGACTTCAACATCAGCTCGACTGATGGGAGATTCCCCCTCGGCCTGCTCGTCCTTGAATTGAAGAAGGGCGTATTTGAAGACCACCGCTGGCGATTCAAGGAGTGTGCTGCCTATGAGCTGGATCCGGAGAAGGTCGAAGCCTATGACCGGCGATTTCCTGGCAAGGAAAAAGAACACAGGTACAGTCAGGAGCTTTTTGGCATGATGATTCGGGCGTACCTCGATTGAGTGTCGTCGCGTGTCTGAGCCCCGGACCAGGACCTTCGAAAGAAAATTTTTCCTGAAAGTCACACCCCACAGATAGCCGGGATTCGATTTCGATTTCGATTTCGATTTCGATTTCGATTTCGATTTCGATTTCGATTTCGAAATCGACTATCCAACCTCTCATGGATTTCTTCTTTCTAAGGACCTGACAGCACATTATAAACCGCCATCAAGCGCTTAAGTGGTCACAGATGAATCCTCCTTGATGGAACAGTAAGAATGATCGACGCTGGCGCATTCGTCGCTTTTCGCTGGAAAACAACCGAACGGCACAAAGGCGACGCATCGCCCATCACGATACACCGCCCGGCCGCCGCCCATAACCGTACACCTCCTCACAGCAGAAGGATTTTCCGGCGGCTCCCCGGGGGGTCCGGGCACGGAGATGGACATTTCATTCGGGCTCTCGGCAACTCCCGAGAAGGCGATGGAAATCTCTGGCGCATCCTCGAGCACGTGCTCGAACTGACCAGGCTGCGCCGTGCTCCGGAGGAGAGAACTCCTCGGCCGGGGACGTCGGAAACGCCAACAACGCCGGCGGTCTGACGCACGGACCTGGAGAAGAAAAGCAGAAGAGGCGGCCCGTCGGACAGTCTGACCAGTCTGACCAGTCTGACCAGTCTGACAGGTCGGACCGGGCCGCCTGGGAGAGAGCAGCACGGACAAAGAATGCAGTTGTCCGTGTTCCCATTCCCGCCGGGCCGCTGTCCGTGTGCGTCCGTGTGCGTCCGTGTTTCCGGCGGCCCGGCGGTCCGTGTCCGTGCTCTCCGCCGCGTCCGTGTCCCCGGCGACCGTCTGACCTGCGACCGGTCGCATCCCCGGCGACCGTGGGACCGGTCGCGTCCCCGGCGACCGTGGGACCGGTCGCGTCCCCGCCGCGAATTTCGCACGAGGGGCTGGCCCGCGCGCGGG
>JAHITJ010000119.1 GCA_018817795.1 Myxococcota bacterium
CATGCGCAGCGCCTTGGGATAGGACATCTCCATGTCCAGCGAGGCCTGGCGCACCGAGGCCAGGGCGTCGATGCGCTGCAGCAGCCACAGCGTGCCCACGCCCATGAAGGGACGCCCGGCGGGATCGTACAGCAGCAGCCGGATTTCACAACGCATGGAGACTCCTGGAGGCACAGGCAATGAACACGAATTCCTGCGCGGGACTGATCCTAGTGACCGGTTCGCCGGCCGCCGGAAAGAGCCGGCTGCTGGCAGACTGGACGGCCCGCCTGCGGAGGAAGTGGCAGGTCTGCGGCATCGAGACCGCGCCGGACGCCTCCCGCCGGCAGGGTTCCAAGGCCGCTGCGCCAGCCTACCACATCCGGATCGTCGGTTCCAGCCAGGTCTGGCCATGGGCGGTCCGCATCGAGGGGACCGACGAACGCCAATATCCGGAGACCACTCGGACCACCGTGGTCGAGAGGGTTCGGCCGGCCCTGCCGGTTTCCGACGTCTGCGTGTTCGAGGATCTCGGACCGCAGGAGATCGCCGGCCATGGCTTCTCCGGCCTCGTCGACGAGGCGTTGTCCATCGGGCACCTGTGGGTGGTGGCCTCGGCCAAGCGAACCTCGATGGCCGACCTCAGGCAGCGCTTCCCGGTCGGACGCACGATCGTGCTGGACCTGGACGAGCACCCGGATCCCGAGGAGGTGTTCGCGTTCCTCGAGCGGGAGCTGGACACCCGGCTGGCCTCCCGCATCGGCGCCTGCTCGGGACTGGGCGGACTCGTGGAGGTCGGGCTGGGATCCTTTCTTCACAGTTTCCGCGTGCCGCTCAAGGGACATGCGCTGGCCTACATCCAGACGCTGTTGCTGACCACCTTCGGACGCAGCCTGCATGGCCGGGGCCTCTTCCGCATCTCGATGCTGATGGCGATGCTCAAGGCGTTCTCTCCGGCCGGCAGGACCATCCGTCCCATGTTCTACATCTTCATGCAGGGAGCCAGCTTCGCCCTGCCCGTCTTCCTGTTCGGATGGCACCTGTTCTCGGTGATCCTTGGGGCGATCATCCTCAACGGCTTCACCCTGTTTCTGTCGCTGGTCGTCAACTATGTCATGTTCGGCAAGAGCATCCTCACAGCCATGGGCAACCTCGTGGGCACCGTGGCGGGTCTGTTCGGGCTCGAACTGGACTCCTGGCTCGCCGGGCTGGGCTTCCTGTTCCTGCTCAAGGCTGTGATCGCGGTGGCGGTGGCCGTCGCCGGCTATTACTTCCATCTCACACCGCGCCTGTTCCACCTGGGCCGCAGGGCCGGCGCCTTCCTGCGACCCAAAAACGTCCCCAGGGAGCCCCAGACGATCCGGCAGTCGGCCCTCGGCGCACTCCGTGACGTGTTCCGTCCCACCTTCCTGCTGGCGTTCTTGCTGTCGATCCTGATGATCCTGTTCTTCGCCAGGCTCACCTCAGGCGAACTGATCTTCCTTCTCATCCGCGGCCTGTGCATTGCGTTCGCGGGCTTCTGGCTTTTCCGCCGCATCAACGTGCAGAAGGTCGGAGTCTCCCTGCAGAAGCGCTTCTCCGGTTCGATGGCCGTGTCCATGACCGAGGCCCTCCGCGTGCTGCAGGAGGACCGCAAGGACAAGGACGCAGACGCGCCGGAGAACCTCTCCTGAATCAACTCCGTGAGGCCAAGGATTCAGGGGTTCGTCAGGAATGGATCGATTGACGGGACGGGGGACTTTGACAGTTCCTACGGGGTGCAGGTGAAGCCGGAGTCCTCGCTATGGGAGCAGTTGTGCACGTTCCAGCCGCCGAAGGTGCAGGCCGACAGGCCCGCCTCGGCGCCGGTGCAGGACACGTTGTCCATGGAGATCGGATCCTCGCCGGCGGTGGCGCTGAGATCGAAGGTGCCGGTGGTGTTGTAGTTCAACTGGCGGCATGCGACGTTGAGGAAGTTGGTCTGCGTGATGCCCACGCTCTCGAGGTTGTCGTCACAGACGGTGCCCCAGAGGTTGTTGTGAAGGATCTCCACGCGGCCGTGGTTGCGCGTCAGGCCGTCGATCAGGCGGACATCGCCGGCGACGTAGATGCTGCAGGACAGGCCAACGGCCTCAGAGGCAGAGCAGTCCTCAGAGCCCCAGGCGTTCTTCGGGCAGTTGACGATCCGCTTCTCGGTGCCAGCACACTGCACATTATCCATGATGAAAGTGTCCGAGGGGGCCGGGTAAACACCGTATCCCAGGTTCGTCCCGCGCTTGTAGCCCATCTGCTGGCAGGTGGTGTCGGGGTTGTATTTGCTATAGGGAGAGAAGGTCCAGTAGTCGTCGCAGACCTCGCCCCAGGCGCCGGTGTGATAGATCTGCATGCGCCCCTCCATGCCGTTGGGGCCACCCACCAGACGGACATCACCCTCGGCGGCAACGCAGCGCAGCCCCAGGGTTTCGTAGGTGGAGCAGTTGTGCTGCCGCCATCCAAGGAACGGGCACTGGGCCAGGGTCTCCTCGGTGCCGGTGCACATCACGTCGTCCATGATGAAGACGCCTGTGCCCGAGCCGTAGGTGCCGCCGGCCGAGCCGATGAACGTGTGGCCGGTTCCGGTGAAACCCAGCTGGCGGCACACGATGTTGGCCAGGTTCTGCTGGGCCGTCGTGGTCCAGGTGTCGTCGCAGACGATGCCCCAGGTGCCGCCCTGATAGACTTCGAGGCGACCCTCGTTGCTGCCCGGGCCTCCGGACAGGCGCAGCGGCAGGTAGTACGTGTCCTCCACCTGGCAGGTGTCGTCGCAGCCGTCCCAGAGCAGCAGGTTGGAATCGTCGCACTCCTCGGCCGTGCCGATGCTGCCGTTGCCGCAGGTCGAGGTCGTGCAGCCGGAGGTGTTGAACGCGCAGCTCGAGCACGAGAGCGTGCCGCCGGTGTAGCCCTGGGACACGCAGGTCTGCCCGTTGAGGTTGGAGCCGTCACACTGCTCGCCCGAGTCGATGATGTTGTTGCCGCACATGGTGCAGCCCGCGGTGTTGAACAGGCAGTTGGTGCAGGAGAGCGTGCCGGCCGCGAAGCCGCGGGACACGCAGGTCTGGCTGTTGAGGTTGCTGCCGTCGCACTGCTCGGAGCCCTCGATGGTGCCGTTGCCGCAGGTCTGCATGTAGCAGCCCGAGGTGTTGTACAGGCAGTTGCTGCCGCACAGGAGCGACCCCGACGTGAAGCCCAGGGAGGTGCAGGAGGCGCCGCCCAGGTTGGAGCCCTCGCACTGCTCGCCCGACTCGATGCTGCCGTTGCCGCAGAGCGTGCAACCCGCGGTGTTGAACGTGCAGTTGGTGTTGCAACTGAGCAGGCCGGCGGTGAAGCCCTGGTTCTGGCAGGTGCCCACGCCCAGGTTGTTCCCGTCGCACTGCTCGCCGCCGTTAATCACGCTGTTGCCGCACATCGAGCAGCCGGTCGGGTTGAGGGTGCAGTTGGAGTTGCACGTCAGCGTGCCGCTGGCGAAACCCTCGGTGACGCAGGTCTGGCCGTCCATGGAGGCGCCGTCGCAGTCCTCGCCGGTCTCCACGGTGCCGTTGCCGCAGCGGGTGCAGCCGACGGTGTTGAAGGTGCAGTTGGCGTTGCAGGTCAGCGTGCCGCCGGTGAAGCCCTGTCCCGCGCATGTGCCTGTGCCGATGTTCAATCCATCACACTGCTCCCCGGTCTCGATGGCGCCGTTGCCGCAGGAGGTGCAGGCGCCGGTGTTGATCGAGCAGTCGGGGTTGCACGACAGGGTGCCGCTGGTGAAGCCCTGCGTGACGCAGGACTGGCTGTTGAGATCGTTGCCGTCACAGTTCTCGCCCGATTCCACGGTGCCGTTGCCACAGGACGCCAGGAGGCAGTTGCGGGTGTCATACTGGCAGTCGCCACCGCAGGTCAGCGTGCCGCCGGCGAAGCCGAGCTGCTCGCAGGTCATCGCGCCGAGTTGGTCGGAGTCGCACTGCTCGCCAGTATCGATCTGGTTGTTACCGCAGGCCGAACAGCGGGATACGTCGAACGCGCAGGCATTGGTGCAGGAGAGCACACCGCTGCCCAGACCAAGGGTCTGGCAGGACTGGCTGTTGAGGTCCTCGCCGTCGCAGTTCTCGCCAGCGTCAAGCGCGCCGTTGCCGCACTCGGCCGCCTGGGCGCAGTCGACGGTGTCGTACTGGCAGTTCGACGCGCAGGCCAGGGTGCCGGTGGCATAGCCCAGGGAGATGCAGGTGGCGCCGCCGAGCTTGGTGGTGTCGCAGAACTCGGTGCCCTCGATGACATCATTGCCGCATACCGCGCCCGTCGAGGTGCAGTCGGCCGGACAGTTCCCTTCGTCCTCTGGGACCTCGCAAGAGCCGTTGCCGCACTTGGAGACGTCGCGCATGCAGGAGGCATCACAGGCGCCGGAGCCGGGAGGATCGCACTCCTCCTGCCCTTCGACTTTTCCGTCGCCGCAGAAGGCTGTGCCACTGCTGGTTTTTCCTGCGCACGAGGCCAAAAGGGAGGAAACCGTCAGCAGGAGCACATAGTTGCGAATAATCTTAAACATCAAGACACCTCCATGTGTACTGAAAAAGTGTAGCAAAATCTTATTGAAGAACAATGAGTTTTTGAAAATATCACATTAATCGCAGAACGAAACCTGTTCAGGAATGACCGACTGCAACACGGAAAATTTGCTACGGGGCATCTCGTCGAGCAGACCCGAACCGTCCATTTTCATCAGATACAGCGCCGGCCGGACGTCGTTGCAGGTCCCGCCGGCACGGAACAGCCCCCACACACGGGGTGCGTCCAGCGCCACGACCTCGGCCCACTCGGCCCACTTGAGCAGACGGTGGTCCTGCGCGTGACGGGTCAGGCTGATCAGCCGGGCACGCTCGGTGCATTTCTGTCCGGCGGTGTGCATCAGGGTGATGTCCATGCCCGGGAAGTAATCGTAGACCTCGCGCTTGAGCAGGTTTTCCACCAGGTGCGGGGACTTCGGGTTGGCCGGATTCCAGTAGTACAGGGCGTTGTTTCCGGTGAGGCGGCCCGACAGCACCAGCTCGCCCTTCGAACTGAAACCATGGAACTTCTCGAGTTTCCATGAGGGACTGAGGGTGTGCAGACGACCGGTTTCCATGTCGAGGACCAGGAAGTACCGCACGGTCTTGCGCGGATCCAGGACGATATCCATGTTCAGTGCGGCCAGTTTTCCGTCGGCCGAGAAGTGGAGGTCCAACGCCGAGACCGATCCCTTGGTCCCCGACACCGCCGCAAGGCTGAGGCGCGGATCGACCCGCGTCAAGGGATGGAAGTGAACCCAGACGGTACCGGCCGGGTTCTGCGTGACGTATACGATCTCGGTGCTGTCGGGCCGCCAGAAAACCGGGTGCACGATGCGCGTTCCGGGATCGGGGGTAATATTTTTAACAAAAGTCTTCCCAATGCCGTGAATCTGGATGTCGGAGGCGCCGGGCCAGGCCAGGTACGTGCCGTCGGGGGAAAGCCGCAGGAAGTGCCTCACCGCAGGGCCCATCGCCGAGACCAGCTCCTTGGGAAGCGTGCCCAGGTTGGTCTCCTGCTTGGGCCGATCCAGGTCGACGGACTGAATCTGCTCGCCGGCCACAAAAATCACCTTTTTGTTGCGGCAGATCAGGGCTGTCTCTTCGACGGCCGTCTGGGTCAGATACTTCTCCGCGCCACGGCGGGTATGAAACAATTGGATATCCTTGTGCTTCCCCGAAGAATTGACGACGACGAACCGGGAGGGTCGGGGGACCACGGAAGCCTGGGTCCAGAGGGTCAAAAAAGAAAAAAGTAAATAAAGCATCCAGCAACCTGCCCGTCACCTTAGTCGTTTGAGATTTTTTTGCAACTTTAAGGAATCAGGCGTCGGCGAAGAACAAAGAACAGAAGCGGGGCCAGCAGCCAGGGCAGACCGGCGGGCCGGCTGGAGCGCTGGGAGCAGGAGCAACCGTCGGAGGCCGGCTCGGACGGGTTCTTCACGATGGTGAAGGCCTCATCAAACCGGGAGGATCCGCCATCGGCGTTGGTGACGGACACGCCGTACTCGCCCAACAGCGCACCGCGGGCGATGCGGATCTTCACCTTCAGGTTCACCTCGGTGCTGCCGGTAACCTCCAGGATCTCGATGTCCTGGGCCGGAAAAAAGGCGACGGAGCAATCTTCAAAGAAATTCTGCCCGTAGAGGTTGATGGTCACCTCGGTTCCGTCATAGACCGAGCCTGGGGAGACACTGGTGATCTTCGGAAGCCCGATGGTGGGGCGCAGATACAATTTATACTCCGTCCCCTGTGCAGGAAGCATGTTGGGATGGAACGTCGCCGCTCCCAGATGCTCGATGATGAGGAGTTGGTTGACGCCCGGGTGGGGGTCAAAGGAAAAGACGGTCCGCTGGCCGGTGGAGTCCCACTCGAGGATCTCGGGATCTCCCGAAAGGGTGATCAACTGGAAATGCCAGGGGGCGTCGTTGGTGGTGACCACCTCCAGGGTGGTGTTGCGTGCGTAGTCTGCCGGGTTCTCCAGGATCAGGTAGTTCACACCGTAGGGCTTGGGCCAGGATGCCTCGGGCGGCAGGTATTCCTGCTCCGTGGTGTCGTTGAACAAATTGGCCGTCAGGGTGGGCGTCGGGGCCAGTAGCTCCGCCTGGGGGAGCACCGAGTAGGTCGCGTGCGTCCGGTCGTCGAGGAAGAACCGTGCACGGCAGAAGGCGTGGAATGCGGACACCAGATCGCCGTCACCGGACTCGGTCAACTGGTTGTCGATGGAGGTCATGTAGTGTGGCAGGTTGGAGGTGAAGTTCGAGGACTGCATCGAGCGTTCCCAGACCTCGCGCAGCCAGATCGCATCGGTCCAGCTTTCGCCGTACTGACTGACCAGGAAGTACGGCCAGATGAACCCCCCGTACCAGTAGGAACTGTTCTGGTTGCCATCGGAGACGCTCCATTGCGGGGCCACCTGGAAGCTCTCGAGGAAGTAGCGGACGTACCATATGGAGCCCGGATACACGGCCAGCATCATGTAGCTGGCGGAGTTCTCCCAGAACGCAGAGGGCTCCATGCAGTCCATGGCAGCCTGCATCGCATGGTTGAGCTCGTGGGCAACCACGGCCCCCACGCTCTGGCCGTCGTTGGAGCGGTCGATGACGATGTAACTGACGCAGTCATCCCAAGCCGTTTCGGGCCAGGTGCCCAGCGGGGCCGTATAGCCACCGCCGCCCATTCCCGAGGTGGTCACGTAGAGACGGTATCGGCCCTCGTCGGTGTCCAGAGGGGGCGCGTACCAGCCCCAGTCGAGGATCTGGACCTGCCAGGAGTTCTCTGCGGCAGCCAGCACGGACAGGGCCAGGGATTGAACCGATGGGTCATCATAATAGACGCGGATCGGAAAAGTCTCCGAGTCCAGCAGGTTCGGCAGCTCGGCCGGGTAGGTGTACAGGCCGCGGAAACCCAGATGCATGCGCTCCTGGAAGGTGTCCACCAAGATGGCCGTGGAGGCCTCCGGACGAAGCGGATGGGCAGCCAGGGCAGCACGCCACTGCGGCGGCAGCGCTGACGGATTCTTCACCGCGGTCTCCTGCAGTTCGAGCCGCTGCAGGGCGGTCAATCGGCCACCGGCCTCGGCCTGGCCGAGCAACTGCAGGAAATTCTCCGAATCCGTCGGGGTCGAAAAGAGGGCAAGGGCAAACAGCAATCCGGACATGGGTTCCACCTCCGGGGGCACTATATCCCGGATTCCGGATTTCGCATCCGAATTTCAACTTGTAATCCTCGGGTTTTTTGCTGTACTTGTGGGATGAACCACAACACCTCCGATTCCTCCCTTTCCACATCAGACAACGGCAACTTCACGATCGACGACGGCATGCTGGACCGGGCCCGTGGCTGTCTGCTCGGCCAGCTCGCCGGCGATTCCCTGGGCAGCCAGGTGGAGTTCCTCGATCCGGTCACCATCCGGGAGCGGTTTCCCGACGGGCTGCGCCGGCACTTCGACAGTCCGGTGTGGCGCACGCTGGCCGGCCAGCCGACGGATGATTCTGAGATGGCGCTGATGCTGGCCCGATCACTGGTCGAGCAAGGTACGTTCAAGCCCAAGGCCGTCTTCGAAGCCTACGTTTCCTGGCTGAAATCCGTACCGTTCGACGTCGGCCGCACCGTCGGCATGGGACTCTCCGGTGCGCCCAACCCGCAGAGCCAGGCCAACGGTGCCCTGATGCGGATCAGCCCGCTGGGCATCTTCGGCGCGAGGTTCCCCCGGGAGACCGTCGCAGGCTGGGCCGCCGAGGACGCGCGGCTCACCCATCCCCATCCGGTCTGCGTCCAGACGTCCCAGTTGGTCGCCACGGCCATTGCCCACGCAGTCCGCACCGGCTGCGACGGACCTGATTTGTTCGCGTGGATCCATGAACAGGCCTCCGTGATGGCCGCCGACGTGAGCATCCTTGAGGTGATCGAAGCCGCCGAGACCGCCCCGCCGGCGGACTTCATGCACCTGCAGGGATGGGTTCTGATCGCGTTCCAGAACGCCATGTACCACCTGCGGCGCTCCGGTCCGGAGGACGCCGTCGTGACGACCGTCATGGGAGGCGGAGACACCGACACCAACGCGGCGATCTGCGGCGCCCTCGTCGGGGCCGTGCACGGCCTCGGGGCCATCCCCGAGCCCTGGGTGCAGGCGGTGCTGAACTGCCGGCCGCAAGCCGGCGCCCCCGGCGTGCTGCGTCCCCGCCCCTCGTGCTTCTGGCCCGTCGACGCGCTGGAACTCGCCGACGCCCTCCTGGGAGCTGGCGGGGACAAGTGAAGACCTAAAGGCAGAAGAGAGCCTGGGAAGGTCGGACCTGTCGGACTTGTCGGACTTGTCGGACTTGTCGGACCTGTCGGACCTGTCACCTTCCGCGTTTTCCGCGTGTTCCGCGGTAAAAATCCCCCTTCTTGTTCCCCTTCTTCTTCTTTGTCTGTTCTCTTCCGGGGTTATTTCGCGTCTTCGCGCTTGAAAGTGATGGCCTTGAAGAGCATCTGGAGGCGGCGTTCCTTCTCGCCCTTCTGCAGGTTCAGTTCAACCCAGCGGCGGTTGAGCTTGTCGAGATCATCGGACAGGGCGCCCAGGCTCTTCTCGATCTTCGAGCGCAGATCCTGGTTGCCCTTGGTGCCCAGCACCTTCAGGTTGCGGGCCTGGTCGTCCTGCTGCTCGCGCAGCATGCGGCGGTTGCCCTCGATGGTGCCCATCTGCTGGGCCAGATCCTGGATCTCCTCCCAAAGTTTCAGCACTTCCTCGAGGCCCTTCTTCAGGTCAGGGCGCAGCTCCGGGCTCTTGATCAGGAGCACCATGATCTCGCGGCTGCGGTACGAAGTGATGCCGTAGGTGCGGCGCACCGGCGTCTCCTCGCGGATCTTGAACTTCGTCTCGCCCTTGGCGACTTTGACCGGCACGAAGTAGATGTCCTTCTCGAAGATGTAGTCCTTGGAGTCGATGGGCGTCCAGTTGGTGCGGCGGTTGCGGCGCACGAACAGGGTGAAG
>JAHITJ010000120.1 GCA_018817795.1 Myxococcota bacterium
TCCTCCTCTTCGCCGGGGCCGTAGCACGCGTGCTTGAGGCCCTCCTGGATCTGCACGGCGCCGTCCCAGATCTTCATGGTCAGGCCCACCACCGAGTGACCCTGGGCCTTGAGCAGCGCCGCGGTCACCGACGAGTCCACGCCCCCGCTCATGCCGACGGCGAAATCAAAATGTCCGGTCGTCATCGAAGTCCACTCCCGCCGCGCGCAGGCGGCGCCGCACCATAAACCGGGATGCACCGGAAGAAAAAGAAAAAATCAGTTTCTGCCAGCTGGTCTCCGGCACCTGCCGTCAGGCAGCCACCTGAGGCGCCCGCAAAAGGGCGCCGGATCATCATTGCAATGGCAGTTCCGCTGCCCCGGGCAGTTCCGCTGCCCCGGGCAGTTCCGGCGCCGGCTGCGGCCAGTCCATCGGGGCCGGCACGATGGGCGCGGGCAGCTGCTTCACGATCAGTTCGACCAGGTCGCGGGCGTTGTCGGTCGCCTGGCCGCGCCGGTGGTTGTTGAAGTGAACCCGCAGCTTCTTCGTGGTGCGGCGCAGCGTGTCCAGGCGCGGCAGCCAGGCGGAAAGCTCTGCCATGCTGTAGCGGTAGTCGTAGCGCGCGGCGCCGTCGGAGCCCCACCAGTTCGCCTCGTTGCGGCCGTGGAAGCGCACGTAGCCCAGGTCCGACGTGGCGCGGTCCAGCGACGGCGGCAGGCCCGGCAGGTCCGGGGCGTCCACCGCGCACAGCCCGACGCCGGCCCGGGTCAGCGCCTCGAACACCCGCGGCGTCATCCACTGCACGTTGCGGAACTCCACCACGCAGGGGAACTCCTGCAGGCGGTCGAGGAGATCCCGCAGGTAGCGGCGCTGGTCGGGCTCGTAGTGGAAGGAGAACGGAAACTGCAGCAGCACCGCGGCGAGCTGGTCGTTGCGGGCCAGCGGGGCCAGCGCGGCGGAGAACTCGGCGGCGGAGGCCTGCCAGGTGTCCGGGTCGATGCGGTGCGTCAGGCTCTCGTGGGCCTTGACTGAAAAATCGAACGTGGGGGGAACGCGCTCGCGCAGGGACGTGAGTTGGTCGGCGTCGGGCATGCGATAGTAGGAGAAGTTGAGCTCCAGCGTGCCGAAGAAGCGGGCGTAGTAGGCAAGAAAGTCCTTGCGCGGCAAGCTTTTGGGATAAAAATTGCCGACCCAGTCGAGATAGTCGAAGCCACTGGTGCCTACGCGGATGTCGTTCACGGACAAACCTCCTGCCGGGTGCAGAATACCTAACAGATGTTCGGAAGTCCACCGGTTTGTGCGGAGGCGCAGGCGATTATTGAAGATAGTAAATGAAGGAGGTGAAGTTGGCCGACTCGTTGTACAGCCGGTAGCCCGCCTTGCCGGTGAAGGAGGTGGAGGTGGCGTAGGCGTCGGAGTAGGTGATCTCGGCGGGGGCATTGGTCGCGTCGTTGTAGACGCAGCGGATCGACGAGCCGGAGACGTAGCCGCGCAGCTTGCGTGACTGCCCATTGGTGGCGGAGGTGGTGACGTTGGTCGTGGCCAGCTGGGTCCATCCCATGTTGTTGTAGGTGATGTACTTCCAGAACTGCAGCTGCTTGAGGTTGCGCTCGTACAGGCACTCGTAGGCGTTGGACAGGTAGCCGCCGCTGGTCTGCCAGCCGAAGATCACGCCGGCCCAGTTGGCGCCGGCGACGGGGTCCGCACGGTAGTGGAAGTTGACCTCCACGGAGTAGTTGTTGGCCGCCAGGGCCACGGGGTGCAGGTAGTTGCCGTCGGTGTCGGTGCCTGCGGTGCCCGAGATCAGGTCCGCGCCGGGGGTCCATGTGCCGCGCACGGTGGTCCACGAGGTGGTGGAGGGCATCATCGACTCAAACACGTTGATGGTGGACAGCGCCGTGGCGCCGGCCGGGCTCTCGCAGACGTTGCCGATCTGATCGTTGTCGGCGTTGACCTGGGTGGCGTTGCTGTAGGTCGGGCAGTTGTCGCAGTTGTCGTCGACGCCGTCACCGTCCTCGTCGTGGTTGGTCCAGCAGCCGAGCATCACGAAGTCGGAGCAACCGGCGTTGCACAGGAGCGTGCCGGCCGTGCGGCAGCCCAGGGTGAGGCAGCTCTGGCCGTCGAGGTTGCTGCCGTCGCAGACCTCGGAGCCGTCGATCAGGCTGTTGCCGCACAGGGAGCAGCCCGAGGTGTTGAAGGCGCTGCAGCCCCCCGCGCAGGCCAGCGTGCCGCCGTAGAAGCCCTCGGTCAAGCAGGTCTTGTCGTTGAGATCGGTGCCGTCGCAGACCTCGGTGCCCTCGGCGTTGTTGTTGCCGCACACCTGGGTCAGGCAGGCGGAGGTGTCGAAGCCGGCGCAGTCGGGGTCGCAGGAGAGGTCGCCGCCGGCGAAGTTGAGCCCCACGCAGGTGTTGCCGGCCAGGTTGGCGCCGTCGCACAGTTCGTCACCGTTGATGGTGTCGTTGCCGCACATCGTGCAGCCGGAGGTGTCGAAGCCGAAGCAGTCGGTGTCGCAGGAGAGATCGCCGCCGGCGAAGCCAAGCCCCGTGCAGGTGTTGCCCGCCAGGTTGGCGCCGTCGCAGAGCTCGAGGCCCTCGACGATCTCGTTGCCGCACTCGGGGCCGGTGCCCTCGCAGCCGGACAGGACAAACGAGAGGCAGCCCGGTGCGCAGGCCAGCGCGCCGCCGGTGAAGCCCTGGGTGATGCAGGTCTGGCCGGCCAGGTCGGTGCCGTCGCAGGCCTCGTCGCCCTCGATGAGGTTGTTGCCGCAGACCGGGCCGGTGCCCTCGCACCCGGAGACGTCGAAGGCGAGGCAGTCCCCGTCGCAGGCCAGGGTGCCGCTGTCAAAGCCCCGGGTGATGCAGGTGTTGCCGGCCAGGTCGGTGCCGTCGCAGGTCTCGCCGGCCTCGAGCAGGTCGTTGCCGCAGATCGGGTTGCTCACGTTGTTGAGGTTGTTGAGGTTGTTGACGTTGTTCGTGGAAATGGCCTTCAGCCCGGCCGTGTCGAAGTTGCACGCCATCAGGGACGCGGCGACCGCTGCCACGAGTATCCACGACTTGCAGGGTTGTATATGCATGGCAAACCTCCGCTGTTACGATAGCAGAGATCGTCGAAGAATCAATTGACGATCTACTTATTGATATGTGATGAACGAGGTGAAGATGGCGCGCTCGGTGAAGACGCGAACGCCGGGCTTGCCTGCCACGGCGCCGGCGCTGACGCTGTCGGTGAAGGCCACGCTCCCGGTCGCGCCGGTCTCGTCGGTGTAGTAGCAGCGGATGCCGGAGGAACTGTAGACGGCCCGCAGCCGGTGCCACTGGCCGTTGGTGACCGAGGTGGACACCGTGGTGCCGGCCTGCATGTTCCATCCGGTGGTGTACTTGTACAGGCCGATCTCCTTGAGCTCGCGCTCGTAGGTGCACTCCCAGCCCGCCGACAGGACCCCGGCGATGGTCTGCCACCCGAAGACCACCGCCACCCAGTTGTTGCTCGCGCCGGGGTTCTCGGGGTAGTTGAACGTGGTCTCCACGGAGAAGGCGGACCCCGAGAGCGCGTCATTATGGAGGTAACTGCCCGCGCTGGTGGCGTTGCCCGTGAGGAGATCCACGCCCCAGGTCCAGGAGCCGCCATACGAGGACCAGCTCCCGGCGTTGTTCATGAACGGGTCGAAGGTGACGACGCGGTTGAGCAGGGTCCCGCCGGTGGGAGACTCGCAGGCGTCGCCGAGGCCGTCGACGTCCTCGTCGTTCTGTCCGATGTTGTGCACGGTGGGGCAGTTGTCGCAGTTGTCATCGAGGCCGTCGCCGTCCTCGTCGTGTCCGGCGTAGCAGCCGGCGTAACTGTACGACTGGCAGTCCTCGGCGCAGGTCACCTGGCCGGAGCGGCAGCCGAGAACGGCGCAGGACTCGGGGATGCCGCCGTTGCCGTCGCAGACCTCGCCGAGGTCGAGCTGGTTGTTGCCGCACATGGTGCAGGCGGAGGTGTCCAGGGACAGGCAGTCGCTGCCGCAGGAGAGCGTGCCGCCGAAGAAGTTCTCGGTCAGGCAGGTGGCGCCGCCCAGGTCGGCTCCGTCACAGACCTCTGCGCCTTCGATGGTGCCGTTGTTGCATACCTGGCTCAGACAGGCGCTGGTGTCCAGGGAAAGGCAGTCGTCGGCGCACATCAGCGTACCGCCCGCGAAGTTCTCGGTCAGGCAGGTGGCGTCGCCCAGGTCGCCGCCGTCGCAGATCTCGGCGCCTTCGATGGTGCCGTTGCCGCAGGTCGGGCCGCTGCAGCCGGAGGTGTCGAACGCGTCGCAGCCGGTCTCACAGGCGAGATCCCCGGAGAGAAAGCCGCGGGAGATGCAGGTCTGATCGCCAAGGTCCGTGCCGTCGCAGACCTCGGTCCCTTCGATGCTGTTGTTGCCGCAGACCGGGCCGGTGCCCTCGCA
>JAHITJ010000121.1 GCA_018817795.1 Myxococcota bacterium
AAGACCACCGACCGGCAGTACGTGCCGGGCAAGCGCCGTCTTGAACTGTTCGGAATGCCGCTGGAGACCGGCGGCTTCATGTTCGGCGTGCAGGGGGAATTCTGATATGGCCAATCTGCGAGTGAAACTTCAGAACAGCGTGAAAGTATACACCCTGTTCAAAAAACTGACCACCATCGGACGCGACGAGGCCAACGACGTCATCATTCGCGATCCCCTCGTCGACGACGTCCACGCCCACCTCCTGTTCGACGGCAAGAACTACCAGATCCTGGCCACCGAAGGCAAGAACACCTTCCTGGTGAACGGGCGCCGGCGCAGCAAGCACAAGCTCTCCGACGAGGACACCCTGCGCATCGGCGACGCCGAGGTCGTGTTCCTCGAGCGCGAGCCCGCGACGGAGCCGGCCAGGCCCCGCGGCCCCCAGGGCGCCAGCGATTACCAGAAATTGTTCGACGTGGCCCGGCGCATCCTCAACGAGACGGACCTGTCGGTGGTCCTCGAGAACCTCATGGACGTGGTCGTCGAGATCACGGGCGCCGACAAGGGATTTCTCATCCTCACCCATAACGAAAAAATGGACATCAAGGTCGCGCGCAACGTCGCCCGCGAGAACATCGCGCAGGCCGTGGACCAGGTGTCCGACAGCATCATCGCCCGCGTGGTCCGCAACAAGAAGCCGCTGATCGTGTCCGACGCGCTCAACCACGAGGAGTTCGCCACCGCGCGCTCGGTGATGGACCTCAACCTCAACAGCGTCATGTGCGTGCCCCTGCTGGACCGCGGCAACCTCATCGGCCTGATCTACGTGGGGAACTCCAACATCCGCGGCCTGTTCGTGCAGCAGACGCTGGAGATCCTCACCGTGTTCTCGTCCCTGGCCAGCCTGGTCGTGCGCAACGCCATGATCCTCAACGAACTGCAGATGGACAACCGGCAGTTGCACGAGAAGCTCGAGCGCACGCAGTTCGGCGACATCGTCGGCTCCTGTCCGTCGATGCAGGAGGTCTACCGGACCATCGCCAAGATTGCCCCCACCGACGTCTCCGTGCTGATCACCGGCGAGACCGGCACCGGCAAGGAGATGATCGCCCACGAGCTGCACAACCGCTCCACGCGGGCGGCCGGGCCTTTCATCGCGATCAACATGGGCGCGATCCCGGAGACCCTCCTCGAGAGCGAGCTCTTCGGCCACGTCAAGGGCGCCTTCACCGGGGCCGTCGCCTCCCGCGAGGGCCGGTTCCAGGCGGCCGACGGCGGCACCCTGTTCCTGGACGAGATCGGCGACCTGCCCATGACGCTGCAGGTCAAGCTCCTGCGGGCGATCCAGGAGCGCACCGTCACCCGCGTGGGCGACACCCGGCCCGAGAAGTGCGACATCCGCATCCTGGCTGCCACCCACCGCGATCTCACACGGGACGTCGCCGACGGCCGGTTCCGCGAGGACCTGTACTACCGCATCAACGTGGTGAACCTGCACCTGCCGCCGCTGCGCAACCGCGGCGACGACATCCTGGTCATCGCCAAGTACCTGCTGCAGAAGTTCCGCGCCGAGTTCTCCTCGCCGGTGGTCGACTTCTCCCCCGACGCCGCCGAGGTGCTGCGCAAGTATGCCTGGCCCGGCAACGTCCGCGAGATGGAGAACCGCATCAAACGCGCGATCGTGCTCGCGGACCGCTCCACGCTGTCGGCGGCCGACCTGGGCGTGGATCCTGATGCATGGGTGCCGATCAAGCCGCTGGCCCAGGCGCGGGAGGACTTCACGCGGCAGTACATCTTCCAGGTGCTCGAGAAGAACAACGGGAACCGGACCTCGGCCGCCCGCGACCTGGGCGTGGACCCGCGGACGATTTTCCGCTATCTGGAAAACAAGGGCGATGACGAATCATCTTCCTGAATCCCACCGGAAAGCGGACCGATGTCCCAGGCGATCTGACAGCCGTGTCGCGGTTGGGACGGGCCCGGTGTCCGCCACAGACCTGCCCGGGACACGCCCCGGCCTCCGCATGCCGCTCAAGAGGCCCGCAAAAGCGCCCTCGAACGTCACTTCAGCGGGAAGACCCCGACTTTTTTCGGGTCGTCCTCCGATCTGGTGCGACATTTGCACAAGGGTCCGCCGGAGGATGCCGGAGATGCGTTTTCTCTGGTCGGTGATACTCATGGTCATGCTTACTTCCTGCGTGGTTCCGTTCCCGCTCGAACCCGAACCTACCGAAACCAAGACGCCACCGCGCTTTTTGCGCGACCGGATCACGCCGCAATTCAAGGTCGACGTGGAGATCGACAGCCTGCAGGAATTGACGCTGCACTTCGTAGTCGAGGATCCCGACATCTATGACGAGATTCCGTTCCGGATCTACCGCGACTACGCCCTGGCGCCGGACTCCCAGAAGCTCAACACCATCATCACCACCAACGGCCTCCCGGGGGCCTTCCCCGACACACCCGAGTCCGACGACCTGTGGATCCGCGAGCAACCCTATCCAATCCAGAAGAAACTGTTCTGCAGCTCCGAGCGCGGCGACGTCAGCGGCACCCAGCATTACATCGAAGTGGTCATCGCCGATGCGTTCAACGCCAACTCCGAGGTCTATCCCAAATGGCGCGCCACCCTCACCCCTTCGGACGTGTGGGGCTTCGTGGTGGTGTGCATCAACACGCAGAAATCGGGAGGTGAGCAATGAAAACCCAGCTCCCACTGGCAAGCAAATCTATTTCTAAACAATTTTTTATTATAATATCTCTCATATTATTGCAATACTCTTCCTGTGCTGCGGACATGGGCCCCGAATACCAGCCCGCCGAATGCATCGAGGACAGCTCGTGTGGTATCGGCATGGCCTGCAGCCCCTCCGGGCTGTGCCTGCCGCTGCGGGACCCGCTTGAGCTGCCCCTGGGCCTCGAGATCTACGATCAGCGCGTGGGCAGCCCGAAGCTGGGCCAACTCATTTACGACCTCGGCCCCTCCGAACTGGTCCCTGACGAGGACGGCATCATACGCGTGACCATCCCCGACGCTTTCACCATCGAGGGATCCGTCCGGACCAACGCCATCGAGTCCACGGTGCAGGCGCTGCTGCTGTCGTACCGCCTGTCGCACATCCCCGGTCGCGGCGTCACCTCGGCCTCCCAGACTCTGGGCCGGGTCGACTCCGGCGGCGTGCCCTACGAGATCTCGCTGATCCAGCCCGACCTCTACGTCCTGCAGGTGGTTCCCCAGCCGGCGACCACGTTCGCACCTCTGGTGATCTACGACGAATTTGTAAGCAACTCGCAGGTCAATTTCACGCTGGGCGTCGTGAACTATGAGGTCATCGGACGCCTCGTCGACTCCGCGGGCACCCCGGTGCTCAACGCCACTGTATGGGTCTTCGATTTCGAGACAGGGGCCTCCTCGACCGTGGCGACGACCTCGGCCATGCCTGAGTCAGAGGGCGAGTTCCGCTGCCGCTTCACCGACGTACCCCAGAGCCTGTCGATCTTCACCGGCGCGGGCAACACCGGCGTGGTGCAGGCTTCGGTGCTCTTCGAGGTCAGCATCGCCGAGCTCGAGGCCTGGACCCTGGAGCGCGGCAGCGAGGGTTACGACGGCGGCGATCTGGTCATCCCGGCGCTGGCCGCCCCGATCACGTTCGGGACCAACATCTTCGGGTATTCCGGATCCGGCAGCCTGCAGGTCGTCTCGGGAGCTCAGGTCACCTTCCGTTCCGTCGTCGGCGGCGGAACCCGCAACAACGGCGTGGTCGTCGCCGAGGGAACCACCAACGAGGAAGGCAACGTCACCGTGTCCCTGGTTCCAGGCGACTTCGAGACCGGACGCCTGTACGAGGTCACCGTGACCACGCCCATCGACTCCCCGTTCGCCTCCACCAAGAAGGAGCTCATGGTCGGGCCGATCTCGGGTTATGGCGAGAGCATCGAACTGGAGCGTCGCGTGACCGCGGTGGGCCAGGTGACGTCTCCCGACGACGGCTCCCCGCTGGCCCTGGTGACCGTCAAGGCCACCCCGTCGACCTCCTCGACAGGCAACCCCAACGAGGACATGATCAACACCACGTACCAGCCCTCGACCCAGACCGACTCCTCGGGCTGGTTCACGCTGCTGCTGGACCCGGGCTACTACGACTTCTCCCTGATCTTCCCCGATCGTCTGAAGTACCCCAACACCACGTTCTTCGACCAGATCGTGGCCCAACTGCGTGCCTCGGCGACCTTCGCCTTCACGCCGCCCCAGCCCGCGCTGGTCAAGGTCCTGGTCCAGGACGCCCGCGGCGTGGCCCTGTCATCCATGGAAGTCCGCGCCTACCTCGTGGCCCCCGAATGTCCCCTCGCGGGCGAGTGCACGGTCCCCGCCCAACTGCTCTCCTCGGCCCGCTCCGACGCATCGGGTCGCGTCTCCCTGATCGTTCCTTAAAACTGGGTCCACGGACGGAAGCAATGCGGAAATGGTGAAGACGATCGCGACCGAAGCGCCCGGCGACCGGTCGACCGGTCGCAGCCCGCGGCGATGTTGAGGGGGACCGAACTGGCGGACGCCGCCAACCGCCGTCCGAGGACCGGATGCAGGTTCCGTGTGGCGACGATCTCGGCCGCGGTGTTGCTTGCGATGCGACTGACTCGCTCTGGCCGAAACCACCGTCACCGTCAACCGCCACCGGCGGAATCGGTGACGATTCCGCTAAGCGACCGTCTTCGGTCGCCACGTCACCGGCTCACCATCCGCACTCCATGCCCATATGGAAAAAATCTGTACAATCTATTTGTGAAAATACGCGAAAACATGCTGCATGGCTTAAATTGAAGAAACTGAGGGGAATACTAGTAGTAGTACTGTTCTTCGTAGGGAACGGCTTCGACCGGCGCGTAGCCCGTGATGGTCATGTTCACGGCGCCGTCGCAGGTGCTGCTGGAGTAGCAGCCGGCCTGGATGAAGTAGTAACCGGCGGTGGTCACGGTGTACGTGATGGTGGACTGCAGGCCGCAGGCGTCGTCGTTGACGGTGACTTCACTGATGGTGTACGTGTTGATGTCATAGTACTCCAGGCGCAGATAGGTGTCCGTCGAAGACGTGCCGCAGGTGCTGAACTGATAGGTCGTGCCGGCATTGAGCCAGTACCAGAAGCTAGCATAGTTCTGCATGGCGTAGTTGGTGTTCGTCGCCGAATAGTAGTTGGGCGGCGGCGGCGGCGGGGGAGGAGGAGGAGGAGGCGTGGTGGAGCTCACCAGCTTGACCCACACCTTGCCGTTGCAGGAGAGGGTGGAGTAGCAGCCGACGTGCAGGGTGTACGACCCGGAAGCGGGAGCCGTGAAGTTCAGCGTGGAGGCGCGGTTGTAGCTGCAGCCATAGTCATCGTCGTTGTAGGCGATCTCGGCGCCGGCCGCATTCTTGAGGCGCATGACGGTGTCCGTCGAGACGTTGCCGCAGGTGCTGATCTGGTAGGTCGCGCCTTCGGCGAGGACGAGGCTGAACTGGGCGGTGTTCTGGGTGGCCGAAGCGGTGTTCGAGGCCCAGAAGTTCAGCATGCTGGGATGGTTGTAACCCGTGTCGGTGCCTTCGTTGCAGTCGGGGGATCCGCCCTGCTCGAAGCCGCCGCTCAGGTCGACCGAGGAGTCGCCGTCGTTGCACCAGTACTGGTTGCGTGCCATGGACGGGCCATACACGAAGGCGGCCATCTGGACGCGGGTGTCGTCATGGCAGTTGTGGCCGGGGCTGTTGGACCAGGTGTTGTACTCGGTGCTGCAGGTCATCGCGGTCCAGCTCGGCTTGTTGATCATGGTCAGGCGGCACTTCTCGCCCATGTCACCGGCGCAGGTGCCGTGGTTGCAGAAATCGAAGTACGAATATCCACCATTGGTGGTGTTGTACTTGTGGATACGCGTGGCGCTGTGATCTCCGGTCCCGAAGGTGAAGGAGATGCTCTTGCGGTGCACGGCGATGAAGTACCAGCCGGCATCGAGGTACTTCTGGGCGTCCTCGGGTCCGTCGGTTCCGCCGCCGCCGGCCACGGGCGGGATCAGCCCGTAGGTGTTCACGTGGGCCGCCACGGCCAGGTCGGAGGCTTCCAGCGCCTGGGGCGCGGAGCGGCCGAACTCACGCAGGGCGCCGATCTCGGGCAGCACCGAAGCCATGGCTTCGGCGCCGGCCGTCCGGGCCAGCTCGGCGTCGAGCACCTTCGAGGCGGCGGTGACCATCTCGAAGAGCTTGCGGTTGGACGCGGTCGCCGGCGGCAGGCTCTCGGAGAAGGTGAGATCGTCTTCCCAGGTCGGGTCCACGAAATCGTCGCCGCCGCGGCGGACGTACAGCAGCCGCCCTTCCTTGTCAGTGATGCGGGCGTCGATCTCGTATTTCGGCACGGAAGGATCGTTCTGATACTCGGGGGGTGTCTCCCTGCCGCGGATCGCCTGCATGAAGATCACGTCCTGCCCCTGGACGAAACGGACCGTGAAGGAGAAGTCAGGCTGCAGATCGACGACCGTCAGCCCCTGGACCAGCTCCACATCCACGTCGACAGGCACTTCTTTGGGCACATCGGATGTGCAGGCCATCAGCAGCCAGCTTGCAACACAGGCAGTCAGGAAGGTGGTGGTTCTCATGGCGGTCTCTCCTTCTGACCCGCATCCAGCCGGCGGGTCGTGTCGAGCGCTTCACAAATGAAGGCGTAATTATATTGGCAAAATCGAGGCCAACACACGAAAACCAGAATTTCCTTTGATTCACAAGCCTTTGACAAATGACAGATATTGCACACAGCGACGGCGAAGTGTCTAATTGCTGGACAGTGTCTAATTGTTGGACAAATCAGGCGTATTTTACCCATTTTTTAAGGAATTTGAGGAAAGAAAGTCCAGAATCTGGACACCAGGAAGGCGCGGTCAGTACGAGTAGCTCTCGATGTATTTAACCGGCTCGGCGGGCTCGACGGGGTTCTGCACCGAGGACATGTTGACGACGCCGCTGCACTTGCCCGAGCCGAAGCATCCCGCGTAAATATAGTAGTAACCGGCCGTGGCAGGCGAGAACGAGAGCGAGGTCTGGACACCGCAGGCGTCATCATTGGCTGCCACCTCGACGCCGTTGAACTTCAGGCG
>JAHITJ010000122.1 GCA_018817795.1 Myxococcota bacterium
CAACTGCTCCCGGAGCCCGTGCTGGGGCCCATCGCGCTGCTCGACGGCGAAAAACCCGTCCGGCAGAGACCCCCGCGGAAGAAGAAGCCCGACGCCGAGTCCGTGCCGTGGCGCTGGGGTGACCAGTGACCGCCGTGGCCGAGGTCCGTCTCTGGGGCACCCGCATCGGCGCCGTCGCCCTGCCGCCGGGGAGCCCGACGGCGGTCTTCGAGTATGATCCGGGGTTCTCCGGAAGCGGGATCGAGGTGGCGCCGCTGACGATGCCCCTGGACCGGCGGGTGCACACCTTTCCGGGGCTGCCCCGCGCCGCCTTCCATGGTCTGCCGGGGCTCCTCGCCGACTCCCTGCCGGATCGGTTCGGCAACGCCCTGATCGACGCGTGGCTGGCCTCCCAGGGCCGCGCGCCCGAAAGCTTCAGCGCGGTGGAGCGCCTGTGCTACACGGGCAGCCGCGGCACGGGGGCCCTGGAGTTCGTCCCGGCCACCGGTCCCGAGCCCGGTCGCTCCGAACTGGTCGAGGTGGCCGAGTTGGTCCGCCTGGCCTCGGCGATCCTGGTCGCGCGGCAGGACCTGAAGGTGGACCTCTCCGGCGACGGGCAGGAACACGCCCTGCGGCACCTGCTCGCGGTGGGCACCTCCGCGGGCGGCGCGCGCGCCAAGGCCGTCATCGCCTGGAATCCGTCCACCGGAGAGGTGCGCTCGGGGCTGGTGGCGGCCGGGGACTTCGAGTACTGGCTCCTGAAGTTCGACGGTGTGGCCGCCAACCGCGATCACGAGCTGGCCGATCCCGCCGGCTACGGCGCGGTGGAGTACGCCTATCACCTCATGGCCCGGGCAGCGGGCATCGACATGGAGGACTGCCGCCTGCTCGAGGAGAACGGCCGGCGCCACTTCATGACCCGCCGGTTCGACCGTCAGTCCGGCGGCGACAAACTGCACATGCAGTCCCTGGCGGCCCTGGTGCACCTCGACTTCAACGCGCCGGGCGCGCACTCCTACGAGCAGGCCTTCCTGGCCATGCGACGGCTGGGGCTCCCCATGGCCCAGCTCGAGGAGCAGTTCAGGCGCATGGTGTTCAACGTGATCTCCCGCAACCAGGACGACCACGTGAAGAACATCGCCTTCCTGATGGACCGCCGCGGGGAATGGCGCCTCTCGCCCGCCTACGACGTGACCTACGCGTTCAATCCCCGGGGTGAGTGGACCTCGCAGCACCAGATGTCGATCCACGGGAAGCGGAAGGCCTTCGTGCGGGACGACCTGCTGGCGGCCGCGGAGACGGCCTCCCTGGCCAGGAGCCGCGCCCTGCACCTCATCGAACAGGTCGGAAAGGCCGTGGCGTCCTGGCCGGACTTCGCGAAGACCGCGGGCGTCGCCGACGCCTGGATCGCGGACATCTCGGGGAACCTGATCACGGAAATCTGAGAGTGGAAGTCGAGTTTATTACAGGGGGAATCAACGGTCAGGCCTTGGACTTGAAGTCCTTGCCGAGCCACCCCTTGGTGGCGATGAGAAGAATCGGCGACACCATGGCGATGCAGCCGAAGACCAGCCACATGAACTCGGTGTTGAGGGAGCCGGCCTCGGGGCAGTACTTCATCAGGAACCAGCCAGAGTAGATGCCGGCGATCATCTTGGTGAGGAACCACGGCAGCTGGGCGACGCCCATGTAGGCACCGGTGCGTCCCGGAGGAGCGATCTCGGCGGCGTACTGAAGGAAGCGGGGCTGCCACATGGCTTCGCCGATGGTCATGATGACGAGGTAGCCGACCAGCGTGTAGAAGTTGGCGCCCAGCGCCAGCAGGAACGTGGGGGCTGCCATGACCGCGGTGCCCAGGATCATCATGTTGTAGACCTTCTTCTTCTGGGTGAGCGCGGTGACGATGGGCACCAGGATGAAGATCAGCAGCGGGTTGAAGTTGACGGCGGTCTCGAAGTTCTTGCCGATCCACGTGCCGGCATAGGCACGCTCGACGTACTTCGGAAGCACCAGCCAGTTGTAGGCGAACAGCGTCTGCACCGGGATCAACGAGAAGATGAAGAACGAGAACTTGATGTCCGCCAGGGGGTGCTCCTTCAGCCACTGGCCGACGCTGCGGCGTCCCTTGGGGGTCTCTGCGGATTTGTCCTCTTCGGCCTTTTCCTCGCCGGGGTTCTCGCCGGCAGCGATGGCGGCGGCGCGTTTCTCCTGCGCCTCAAGCTTGCGGGCGTCGGCCATCCTGGCGATGGTCTGGTCGACAATCTTGCGGCTCAGCAGGAAGAAGGTGACGACCAGGCCCACGCCGGTGAGGGCGGTGAAGACCCAGTATGCGCCGTCGATGCCGATGGTCTCGCGCACCTTCGGGAAGAACGAGGGCAGCCATCCGCCCAGGTTCATCAGGGCGTAGAGCATGGCGTAGCCCATCGCCGAGTTCTTCTCGGTCGTGAACTGCTTGACCGCGGAGTACGCCGCTGGCTGGTACATGCCGTAGCCGATGACGATCACCCCGATGCCGGCCATGGACAGCAGGTGGGCGGCGCCCAGCCAGCCTCCGGCCATGCCCGTGGCCAGCGAGATGATGGCGCGGCCGATGAGCATCAGACCCAGCGCCCCCAGCAGCGCCTTGCGCACGCCGAACTTGTCGGAGATTCCACCGAAGAAGAACATGGAGATGGTGATGCCTGCGGTGAGCAGGGTCGTCATCCAGCCAGCCTGCGTGTCGTTGAGCAGGACGAACTGGGAGAAGAAGTGCGTCATGTATCCCAGCATGCCGAAATACACGAAGCCTTCGATGAAATAGGAGAAATTGATGCCCCACAGGGCACGTGGAGCGTGCACGAGATCCTTGAAAGGCTGCACGATCTCCTGGATTGGATTCTTCACTTCTTTGGCGGCTTCGGACATGGTGTGACCTCCGGTGGATGAAAAACGGGCGTTTCGCCCGCGCCACTATAGGGGGAACGGCGTTGCCGGTTCAAGAAAAAAGACTGCCTTTGTGAGGCAAATCACCAGAAGCCGAGGATGTCCTTCAGATCGCCGCGGAACTTCATGCGGTAGCGCAGCTCCACGCGGCCCTTGAGGGGCTCCTCGTATTCGTACTGGGTGAAATCCGGGATGTAGCGGCGCAGCATGCCCTCGAGCCAGAGTTGATCGAAGAACTTGATCTGCACGCCGCCCTCCTGGCGGTTCCGTCCGAGGAAGCCGACCTCGACCTCACCTTTCATTGTAATATGGCGCAGGAAGGTCTTGCTCATGCGCACCTGGAAGGAGTCGCTGCCGAGCTCGACGCGGAACAGGTCCAGCCTGGTGACCATCTTGATGGGGTTGGCCACCAGCATCGACAGGAAGTCGCCCGTGACCTGCTTGATGGGCGCATCGTAATAGTCGAGCAGGTTGAAGCCGCCCGAGCCCATGCCGAGGCCGTCCTTGGGGCTGCCGCGCCAGGCTGACCGGATGTCCTCGGTGGTCCTTCCGGCCGCCAGCAGCATGACGATCTGGCCCTGCTCCATGTCAGGGATGCTCGTGAGGGTGAAGTCGATCTTGTCCAGCGGTCCCGTGAGGTGGAGCTTGATGAGCACCTCGTCGCCGTTGAGGTCCTCGATCAACGTGGTGCCGCGGATGTTCATGAATGGTTCGTGGGAGAGATCAAAGTTGATCGTGCCCTCGTCGACATCGTACTGGCCGCGGAAGAACGGGATCTTGAAGGTGCCCACGTTCACGGTCAACTGACCCTGCAGGCGCGGGGTGGCCAGGGTCCCGGTCACTGACATCAGCCCGTCGAGCTGGAGGGAGGCGACGTTGTTCTCGACCTCCAGCTCCCCCGTGTTCAGCAGCGAGATCGACAGTTTGGTGGAGCCCAGCCAGGGCAGCACGTGCCAGAACGGGCGGTCCGTCTCGTGGAAACGGTGGATGGTGAGGATCTGCTTGATGACGTCGTACTGCTGGATGTAACGACCCGAGATCAGGTCGACTTTGCCCGACAGTTCCGTGCCTCCGACGGGGCCCCGCAGGGTCAGATTCGTGTTGACCTCGGCGTTGAAGATCGTCGGGATCGAGTAGGGGACGGCGTTGCCGGCGATGTCGAGATCAAAGTACACCGTGGGTTCCAGGCGCACGCGGCCGGTGACGCGGAAGTCCCCGTCCTCATAGCCCAGGATGAACTTCTCCAGGCGGATCTCCTCGTTGCGGAAGTGGATCACGCCTGCCTGCAGGACGATGTTCTGAGACATGCCGCGGATCTTCAGTTCGACCTGCCTGGCCGTGAGGGTACCGGAGATGCGGGGCTTCATGGTGGGCCCGTTGATCTGCGCCTGCACGCGGCCGCTGCCCTGGATCGAACTGAGCTGGCGTCCGAAGAAATATGTCAGGATCTCGGGCGGCACCTCGCCGGTGACAGCGAGGTCGCGGAACTCAGGCCCGTCGTCCTCGAACTCGAGGAACCCGGCGATGCGCAGCGGGCTCCGTCCCTGGCCGAACAGGTTGGCCGCCACACGCAGGCACGTGGGGAGCTTGGTCAGTTCAAGCTGGTCGAGCCGAAGCCGCATGCGGGTACCGGCCAGGGACACAAAGGCGCCCGGGATGCGCAGGCTGCCGGCGATCTGCGGTACCAGCGGCGATCCCGTGACGGCCATGTAGAGCGGTCCGCTTCCCTCCACAGCGATGACGTTTGCCGGATACAGGAAGCTCAGTCTGCGGGCGTCCACCGTCCCTCGCAGGGAGAGCGCGAGCTTGGTGGGGGACACGGTCCCGTTGACGACCACCGGGTTGCCACTCACGTCAAGGGCCACCTCCGAGAGGTGCATGCCGTCTTCGGAGAACTGCAGGTCGAAGGGGGCCGCGTTCCGGATGACGGCGGTGGACCGGCCCTCGAAGATGGCCGGAATCAGCGCCAGCAGGCCCGCGACGCGTACCGACAGTCGCGGCTTGCCGTCGTACTCGAACCGGATCGCCCCGGTGATCGAAAGGGGGAAACGTGAGTACATGCGTGGCAGGTGCTTCTCGAGCTGGATGCCGACGAAGTCCAGGTTCACGTTCCAGCGACCCGCTTCGATCTGGCCGGAGAACTGGTGGATCGACCCGATGTTGCCTGAAATCTGGGTTTGATTGTGGGGGCCTTGGGAAAATATAAGCAGGACATCGCCCAGGTTGCGGAACACGGGGGAATTTATGTCCTGGAAGACGATGCGGCCGCGCACGCTCCGGACTCCGCTGTAGAACTGCCGCCATCCCATCGCGTCCGGGGAGACGGTCTCGGCCGTGAGTTCGCCGGTGATGAAGCCGCGCTGGCCCCCGAGATGGGCGGGGAGCGAAAATGGGTGCCTGCGGAAGACGACCTGGACCTCCGTGGTCCGCCGCCGCTTTTTGCGGGAAGCAGTGACCGTGGCGGACTTCAATTTCGGCGTCGACTTCGACAGTTTGCCCGCCAGCACCGTCTCCAGGACCGTCGGGGGCCGGGCAGGGATCGGCTTGCGTGCCCAGGCCGCACCGGGCGCGGCGGTCAGCAGGGCCAGCGCCAGGGCGAGCACGGATGCGGCCAACCACATCGGGCGGCGAGGTAGAAGTCGGGGGGAGGGCAAGGCCTGCATCCGACCATTATTAGAAGAAATCCTCCCCGGTCACAACTGTTCGTGAATGCACTTGACTTCACGGGTTTTTTTTTCTTTAATTGGCCGACAGATTCGGCCATACGCGCACACAGGTTCAATACGTGCGTATTTCCGCCAGGAGTCAAGACCATGAGCCAGATTCAGTGTCCTTTTTGCAACCACGCTAACACCGGGGCGATTCCGTTCTGCTCGGAATGCGGCCGGGTGCTGCCCATGGGCGATGAAGCCCAGGTGATGGCTGAAACCATCGGTTCGAGCTTCGAGTTGAAGTGGGCGTTGGTGGGGATGGTCGTGATTTTCGTCCTCTCCTCGATCACCATCTTCGGCTTCCGTTTCGTCGGAATGGACCTGTCCTTCATGCGGGCTCCCGAGCCCGCGCGGCTCGACGCCCCCGGGCTGATCGGCCTCTCTCCCGACTGGGTGCTCGCCCCCGTGGACGAGCCCGTACAGATTGGCATCCGCACCCTGGGTGTCGAAGCGCTGACGGCGCCTCACGCGGTCACGGTGAAGGTCTGCGGCCAGGTGGTTCCGGTCATCAGGACGGCCACCGGGCCGCTGAAGGCCGAAACTCTGATGCCCTTCGGCGTGCCCATGAAGCGCCTGCGCATCCCTGCCGAGGACAACATCTACTTCTCCCCGCCACAGTGCAGCCGCGAAGGTTTTTACGATGTGGAAGTCCGCTTCAAGAACGGCACCTCCCTGCGCAAGCAGCGAGGCCTGTTCTACACCGAAGTCACCCGGCCCTGGTTCCTGTTCTACACCGAGACCGGCCTCGACGTTCTCGAGAAGATTCTGAGCAACGCCCAGGCCTCCCCGGAGCAGCTCGTCTATGCATTCAAGAACAACTTCCGCACCCCCACCGAGGACGCGGTCAAGACCATTTCCTCGATCCTGCAGGAAGAGGAAAAAATGAAGATGCTCAGCATCGGTTTCTGGGGGCTGTTCCTGCTCGAGGCCCTCTCGTTCTTCCTCGGGGGCATGATTGCCTCCCGGTTGTCCCCGGGTATCACCATCAAGGAATCCATGACCGCAGGCGTTCTTGTGGTCTTCCTGCTGATCGCACGCAACATGCTCTTCTTCGGTGCCACGGGCATGAGCTACCTGGTCTTCCAACTATTGATCATGTTCCCGACGTATGCTTCCATGGCCACTTTCGGCGGCTACATGGGAGAAAAATGGCAGGGCTTGCTGCAGAAAAAGACCGTGTGAGTTGATTTTTTCAACCAAAGGTAGCCGTTTCCGATGGGATTTGATACATTCTCCTGGAACGGGATGCGATTCGTGATCCGGTTCATCCTGTCGCATGGAGTGAAGGTGATTCGATGCCGACGCCAGTGAAATTGACCATCAAGTTCAAGGCTGACACCTTGGAGGAATTCGTAGAGCGGTATGGGGTCTATGTCAGTCAGGGCGGAATCTTCGTCCGGACCAAGAAGCCCCTGTCCGTGGGTTCCCTGGTGGATTTCGAGTTCAAGTTGCAGAACGGCGGTGCCTTGCTCAAGGGCATGGGGACCGTGGTCTGGACGCGCGAGCACGACCCGGCACGCCGTGGCGCCCCCGCCGGCATGGGCCTGCGTTATGACTCCCTTGATGAGGAGAGCATCTCCATTCTCACCCGCATCCTGTCGCTCAAGGGATCCGATGCCGGAGCCGAGGCTGAAGTGCCCGCAGAGGCGGCCCAGGTGACCTCCCCCGGACAGCAGCAGGAAAAGACCCGCGTCGCGTCCATGGACGTCATCGCCGCCCTGCGCGACAACGCCAACGATGAAGCGCCTGCCGCCGAGCCGCTCGGATCGCAGCCCAAGGCCATGCCGAAGTTTGATCTCGACGCCCCGGTGGATCTCGATTCCGGTCTCCCGGGTGCTTCGCCGCCGCTGGATCTGGACCGTCCCATGGACGAGGTTCCCCCGGTGATCGAGCCCAAGAAGGACATCGACGAGGACAGTACGCCGCTGCCCCAGTCCGCTTCCCCGCTGCTGCCCATGAGTGAGATCCGGGAGCCCTTCGACCCGAAGTCGACAATGAAGGACGACTCCGAAGAGGAAGCCGGTCTCGAAGAGGACCAGATAACGGCGGTTGCCAAGCTTCCGGTGACGGAGGCCGCCGCCGAGGTGAGCGATGTCCTCGCGGAGTTGAAGGAGATGGCTTCCAAGTCTGTCCTGCACGAGGACGGTGACACGGGCGGACTGCGGCTCCCGAAGCCCGCCGAGCCCGAAGAGGAAAAGTCCGACGATCACGCGGAGTCTTCGCAGTCCGGTGAGAAACTCCCGGTCAAGGCCGGGAAGGAGCTCGACGACAAGGACCTGTTCGATCAGATTGATCAGGCCCTCCAGTCAGGCAAGGACGAGAAGGCCGGCAAGGAAGAGACCCGGGACAAGGTCCGTGACAGGGTGCCTGCCAAGAAAACGCCCGTGGTGGTTTCCGAAGAGAAAAAGGGCGGCGGCAGCATGGTGATCCTGCTGGTGCTCCTGGTGGCCGCGTTGGCTGTTGGCGCGTTATATTACTGGAAGTTCATGCTTCCCACCAAGAAAGATGATGCGCCCAGGCAGCCCGGAACCGAGAAGCCCGTGAAGCCCCCCGTCGACATGGGCATGGAACCCGTGGTGGACATGCCCGCAGACATGCCCGTGGATATGCCGGCAGAGCCAGTGATGGATGCCACCCCGGTTGTGTCCGATATGGGCATGGAGCCTGACATGGTCGAGCCTGACATGGTCGAGCCTGACATGGTCGAGCCTGACATGGTCGAGCCTGACATGGGCATGGAGCCCCTGGTGGTCACCCCGCCCGAAGCGGCGCCGGACAAGACCTGCGCCGAGGGTGAGTTTGCGATCGCTGTGACCAGCGTGCCGTCGGGCGCGGGCCTGACCATCAACCTTGAGAAGAAAACTGAAAAGACGCCGGCCACGTTCTGCTTCAAGGCACTTCGGGGGTACACCATCGCCTTTGATCATCCCGACTTTCTGCCTGCCACGGAGTTCATCCCGCGGCTCACGCAGAAGACCGCCGTGCACAAGCAGTTGGTGACCTATCCCCGGCGCATCCTGGTCCAGAGCGACCCCAAGGGCGCGGTCGTGTACATCGACGGCGAGAAGGCCGGCAACACCACGATCTCGAAGACCTACGAAAAGCCGCAGGAAATCTGGAAGATCGAGATCAAGATGCCCGGCTACAAGGACGAGGCCATCGAGATCCGCCTTGACGATCCCAGATGGGACACCCGCACCCGCTTGAAAAGCTACGATCTGTACAAGAAACTTCAGAAAAACTAGGCAGGGGTCAGGACAAAGCCCTCGCGGGCGATGGTGGTCCCTTCAGGGTCCAGGTCCGGCAGGCACAGTGCCAGCACGTCCTGGGGACGGATCTGGGACGTCGTCAGGTTCCGGATGTGCATGACCAGGTGGATGCGGTCGCCCTGGGGGATGGCCTCCAGGGATGCCAGCGACGGCCGCGCGTCGAAAATGCGGTCGGGCTTTCCGGGATGGGAACGGGTCAGTTCCAGCGAGGGAGAAGCCATGATTTCGCCGATCCGGAACTGCAGTTCGGCGAGATCTATCGTCGCAGCCGGGATGCGCATGGACACGATCGATTGGGTAATCCGACGGGCCAGACCGGGAGTCTGGGCGCCGATCAATTCATAGGAATTGAACACCAGCCCGTGCACGGAGTTGGAATTCAGGCGGGACAGGACATCCTGTGGTTCCGACAGCGGCGGACTTTCGAGATGAACCTCAAGAAGTTCGTTCAAGCCTTCGGTGCGGTGCCCGAGCGCGGGGCCGAAGGTCATCTTCGGTTTCGGATGGAACCCCTCCGTGTAGCGAGGGAAGAGGCCTGCCGCACGCAGTATGCGCGGGAAGTGGTCGATCATCTCCAGGTGCGATAAAAACACGGCGTGTCCGGTCTTGGAGTACGTCAGCAGGATGCGACAGGGCTCGGGGGCCGGGCGCGGGGGCGCCTGCGGATGGATCTCGTCGAGGGACAGCAGGATGGCACGTTTGTCAGCGGCGTGGGCGCGGGTGTCGCAGCCGACGCCGCAGCCGTGACAGATCAGATCGTCGCCGCTTTCGTTGAAGACCAGGCAGGGCGCGGTAGGCTCACCGGCCAGCGCGCGGTGGTACTCGCCCTGCAGGAAAGCGCGCGAGACGCCGGGGTCGACGCGGTTCCAGGGCAGGGCCTCGTCCCATGAACGCTCACGCAGGAATTCCTGCGGGTCCACGCCGCAGGTCTCGAAGGCACGGGTCCACAGATCGTAGCGGAAGTGGTCGCGCCAGCCGTCGAAGCGGGCGCCGTTGTGGAAGGCCTCGAGGATGACAGGTCCCAGCCTGCGGTCGCCGCGGGAGAAGATGGCCTCGAGGTGGCTCTCGACGGGGTTGTGGAAACGCAGGGAGAGAATCCGCGAATTGACATGGGACTCGATGAAGCGGTGCTTCTCACGCAGCGACGCCACCGGGGTCATCGCCAGCGTCTCGAAGGGCGTATGGGGCTTGGGCACGAAGTTCGAGACCGAGCAGGTGATGCGCGGCGGCTTGCCGGCTGCGGCCCGCTGGGCGGTCCTGTGAACCTGATGCCCGAGATCGGCGATGGCCCGCAGGTCATCCTCGGTCTCGGTGGGCAGTCCGCACATGAAGTAGAGTTTGATGCGGCTGTAGCCCTTCTGGGCCACGAAGGAGACCGTGGACAGGAGATCCTCGGTGGTGACATTCTTGTTGATCACGTTCCGAAGGCGGTCCGTGCCGGCCTCCGGAGCGAAGGTGAGCCCGCCTCCGCGTCCCGTGCGCATCGCGTCGATCACGGCCTCGGAGAGGTTGTAGGCCCGCAGGGAGGCGACCGAGAGCGAGCCATCGGCAGCGCCGATCACGCAGGCCAGCTTCGTCAGCAGTTGGTCTATGCCGGTGTAGTCCAGCGTGGACAGGGCTGTCAGTCCGATCTCCTGCTGCCCAATCTCGTGCAGGGCGCATTCGACCTGGGAGAACACCTCCCGGGGGGGGCGCTCCCGAAACGGCCGGTACGTCATGCCTGCCTGACAGAAGCGGCAGCCCTGGTTGCAGCCGCGTGACAGTTCGATGGCGGCACGGGCGAACACGCTGACCAGCGGAACAGGGCCGGTGGCGGCGCCGGGATGACCGGTCAGGTTGACGCGTGCAGGGCACACGGGTGCATCGGGGAAATGTTCGGGGGCCAGTGCATGGGGCATCCGGGCCATCCGGGCGATGCGTTCGGCCCTGTTCAATCCCTGGGCCCGCCAGCGGGCGTCGGCGAGCATCCACTCCACGATCATGGTCTCACCGTCGCCGATGGCGAAAACGTCGATGAAATCTTCCAGGGGCGCAGCATGCAGCGCCAGGGGGCCACCGGCGATGATGATCGGGTCCCCTTCGCGGCGGTCCCGGCGCAGAAGCGGAATTCCACCCAGATCAAGCATCTGCAGGATGTTGGTGAAGTGGAGCTCGAACTGCAGGGAGAAGCCTACCAGCGGGAAATCACGCAGCGGCGTCTGCGTCTCGAGCGTGACCAAGGGCAGGCTCCTTGAACGGAGCTGGGCTTCCATGTCGGGCCACGGCGCGAACACGCGTTCGGCCGCCAGCTTCGGATGCGCGTTGACGCACTGATAAAGGATCGGCATGCCAAGGTGTGCTGCGCCAACCTCGTACACGTCGGGGAAGGCCAGGGCGATGCGGCAGTCGATGCCAGGACCGGACTTGACGGTGGTGCGGGGTTCGCCGCCGAGGTAGCGCAGCGGACGATCAACGAGGGTGAACAGATCGGCGTAGAGATGGGTCATGTGGGAGGTTGCTTCTCCGACTCGGTTTCGAGGGATAGACGCCGGAGCAGATCCTCCAGCAGGGATATCAGGCCGGGGGCTTGCAGCTCGCGCATGCGGGCTTCGAACAGTTCGATGTCTCGCGCAAGGAGGACGTGTGCGTGGTCGACGATGCCCTGTGCAAAGAGGATGTCCCTCATGCGCAGTGCCATCGCTTCGTCCTTCCGTGGGCGGGAGGTCTGATGCATGGTGAAGAACTCCCGCCGCGAGGCGCCGGTCAGGCGCTCGGACGCAAGCACGGTCAGCAGCGACAACTTGCCCTCGAGCAGATCACCCAGCGCGAAGCGGCCTTCCTTGCGGCCGGTTATGTCGATCAGATCATCGCGGCTCTGGAACAGTTGTCCGAGCTGGGTGCCGAGCTCCTCGAGCAGCGGAAGAGTAGCGGCCGCCTCCGCAGCGTCGGAAGGGTTCCCGTCCATGAAAAGGCAGAGCTCTGCCGGACACGCCAGGCAGATGCGGAACAAAGCCCCTGTCTTGCCCGCGCAGGCGTTTCGGTAATCGGACCAGCCGGAGGGTTCCTGGTTCACTCCGGCAATCTCGGTCATCTGACCCTCCACCAGCCGCATCAGTTCACGGGAGATGCGCGTGAGCACCCGCACCCGCAGGGCGGCGTTGATCGGACTTTCCAGAAAAAGGAAGAAGCCCGCCGGCAGGAGCAGGTCCCCCAGGTTAAGGGCCTGACGGACGCCGAACCGTTTCCATACGGAAGGCTGACCGCGGCGGAACTCGTCCATGTCCTCGATGTCGTCATGGATCAGCGAGGCGCTGTGGATCATTTCGACCGCGGCTGCCAGCGGGAGGGCGGTCTCGCCGTCGCCGCCAAACGCCAGGTGCGTGCCGAGCACGAGCGTCGGACGGATGCGCTTGCCCTTCTGGGACAGCAGGTACTCCAGCATTCCGGAGGTGTCCGATTCCGGGAGGAGATGGCGCGCGGTCTGCCGCATGATCCCGTCGAGCCGGGAATCGAAGTGAGATGAGATAGAGGTAAGGGTCCAGTCCATGTTGATCAGGCCGATCCATTCGTGGATCCGGGATGATTGGTTTTCACCGTTTTTGCACATAAATGGAAGTCCTTTTTCCATGAACCGGCCATTTCGTTCCCGGCCGGGTCTTCGTTCCCAACAGAAGCATTGTAACTGTGTGAAACCTTGCATATATTCCGGGCGTTGTGAAGTCCAACCCTTCGACCGAAAGGATACACCATGTCTCTTCTGAAAAACGGCCTCGTGGACATTCATCACCTGAGCACCCAGGACATGCTGGAAATCCTCAAACTGGCGGGGCGGTTGAAGGACGCGCTCGCCCGCAGGGACGTCCCCGGCTATCAGTTGGCAGCCGGCAGCGACAGGCTCGTGGCCCAGCTCTTCTACGAGAGTTCCACGCGCACCCGGGCGAGCTTTGAGATCGCCGCGCTGCGCCTGGGCTGCCGTGTGACCGGGTTTGGCTCCACCGAGGGGTCCAGCGTCAGCAAGGGGGAGAGCCTCTCCCATACGATCGACATGTTCGACGCCTATGCCTGCGACGCGATCGTGCTGCGTCATCCCCTCGACGGTTCGGCGCTCTGGGCCTCTGAGCGCACCAGCGTGCCGGTGTTCAACGCCGGAGACGGGAAACGCCAGCATCCCACCCAGACCATCCTGGACCTGTTCACGATCCTGGAGCACCACGGACGGCTGGAGAACCTCAACATCGTGTTCTCGGGAGACCTCAAATACGGTCGCACGACCCACACCCTGGCCCTGGCGCTGAGCCAGTTCGCCGGCAACACCTTCCACTTCTGTTCCCCGTCGAACCTGTCCATGCCCAGGGCGATCACCGAGCTGGTTCGCGGTCGCGGCGTGAAGGTGATCGAGTCCGAGAACATGAAGGAGGGGCTCGAGACAGCCGACATCTTCTACCAGACCCGCATCCAGCGTGAGCGCATGCCCGACCAGAACGAGTTTGACAAGGCCAAGAAGGCCGGCGCCTTCACCCTGGCCATGATGGAGCGCACCCGTCCCGGGTTCGGCCTGATGCACCCGCTGCCCATCGACAAGCGAATCCCCGGCATCATGCCCGAGCTCGACGCGCACCCGAAGGCCCTCTACAAGACCCAGGCGGGCAATGGCGTTCCCACCCGCATGGCCGAGCTGGCCCTGGCGATGGGGCTGGTGGAGCTGCCGGTCTCAGGTCGTCCTGTGCACCTGCCCGCCGGCAGCCAGGATGACTTCTGCCGCCGTCTGGAGATTCACGAGAAGCCGCCGCGCGAGGGCGTCTCCATTCGCCCGATCCGTGATCGGGGAGTGGTCGTGGACCACCTGCAGCCGCACACGGAGAGCCTGCTGGCGCTGCTGCTGCGGGTCAAGGACCGCAGGGACGTCTACCGGGCGGGCTGCGTGCGTTCGGTGGCGCGACCTGATCACGTCAAGGGTATCCTCATGATCGAGGATCGGGTGCTGACGACCGACGAGCTTCGCCTGGTGGCGACCGTCAGCCCGGGCGCCCGCGTCAACCGCATCGAAAACGGCCGGGTGGTCGAGAAGTACGAACTGGACCTGCCTGCGGTCATCTCCGGCGTCGAATCGCTGATGTGCCCCAACGCCGGCTGCATCACGCGTCCGGAGCACCAGGAGCACGTCTCCTGCTGCTTCGAGAAGCTTGATGCACACACCCTGCGCTGCAAGTACTGCGATCACATCCTCGACGCGTCGGAGCTCTTCGGACATCTGTTTTAGAAGAAAAAGGCCGGCTTCTCCGATGGACATTCTTTCATCTTATCCGATGCCGCATCGCGGCACGGCTGACCTCTGAAAACATGAAGGGTCATGAAACCTAAGCAAGAAATGATGGTCATGCCATACAAGGGGAGCCGGGATCCGCGAGCTCGTGCTTGACGATGAACGGCTGCGCAACCAAAAATGCTGGGGCCTTTTCGACAGTTGATCATCATTGCGGACGACACCCTGGGGTCCAACACCGTAAGGGTGCTTTCGTTCCCCCATCAGGCTTTTCCGTCGTCTCTTCAAATCTTCAGGAACGGCCGGTACAGGATCACCGTGTGGCCGCGCAGGCCCAGCAGGACCGCATGGGCCTCGGCTGCCATCTGCTCGGCCGCGGCGTGCTTGTCCTCGGGATCGTGCATGCGCACCTTGATCAGTTCGTGCTGGCAGAGCGCCTCGTGGATGGCCAGGATCAGACCCTCGGAGATGCCGTTCTCGCCGACGATGACGATGGGCTTCAGGTGGTGGGCCTCGCCTCGCAGGCGGGTGCGCTCCATGCCGTTGAGCACGGGCAGCGGGAAGGCGCGGGCCTCCTCAAGGGTGAGCTTCTTCGGGGCAGCCTTTTTCCGGGTCTTTTCCGGCACGTCGATCGGCGACTGGCGGGTCTTGCGGAGAGGGTGCCTGGGGGTTCGGGAGAAATTCGGGGTCTTGCGGGTCATTCGGGATTATCCATGATTCCGGCGGAGCCAGTCCACCGCGTTGCGGAACAGGAGGATACCGGTTCCTTCCTGATTCTCGGGGGCGCCGTCGAGGAACTCGCGGGTCCAGCGGGGATGATTGGTGTAATGGGAAAACGCCTCCGGGTGGGGCATCAGGCCGAAGATGCGGCCTGTGGGATCGCACAGCGCCGCGATCCCGCCGGGGGAGCCGTTGGGATTGAGAGGATAGACCTCGGTGGGGAGGCCGGTCGCAGGGTCCACATACTTGAGGGGGGCCAGGTGATCCTTCAGGATGGTCTTCAGCAGCGCATCGTTGGTGGCCACCAGGCGGCCTTCCCCATGGCGGATTGGCAGTTCGAGCGTCTGGAGGCCACTGGTGAACACGCACGGACTCTCGGGATCGGCGATCAGGGTCACCCAACGGTCTTCGAAGCGGCCATTGAGGTTGTGGGTCAGCGTGACGCGGGGCTCCCAGGTGCGGGAAGGCAGCAGCCCCAGCTTGACCAGCAGCTGGAAGCCGTTGCAGATGCCGATGATCACCCCGCCTGCATCGAGAAAGCGATCGAGCTGGACCCGGATCGGATCGCGGCCTGCGTCGGGCTTGCCGTGGGCGAAGCGGAAGGCGCCGGCCCGAGCCGAGCCGAGGTGATCGCCGTCGAGGAAGCCGCCGGGCAGACATAAAAAGTTGTAGGCGTCGATGGTGTCATGGCCGGCGAGGAGCTCCCAGACCGAGAGGATCTTCACCTCGTCGGCACCGGCGGTACGGACCGCGTGGGCGGTCTCGACTTCGCAGTTGGTTCCATTACCGCACAGAACAAGGGCGCGAAGATTCATGGCTTTCTATTCCTTCCCCTGGTGAAACGCCAGTGGAGCGTGCCAGGCCGTGAAGCAGTCCCGGACGTTCCAGGAAACGGTCTGGCCGCGGGATGCGCGGATCTCGAGCACGGCCGGGGAGGTGACCTCGCCGATGCGGGCCGCCGGCAGTCCGTGAAGGAGCTTCTCGAAGGCCGCCGCGTGATCCGGAGCCACGCCGACGACGAAGCGGCCGGCGGACTCGGAGTACATCAGTTCGTCGTCGCGCAGGTCCGGGGTGTCCACAGGAACCAGTGCAAGATTCACCGAGCAGCCGAGCCCTCCGGCCATGGCGCACTCGGCCAGCGAGACGCCGAGGCCGCCGTCGCTGAGATCGTGGCAGGAGGCGACCAGCCCGCCCTGGATGGCCGAGAACAGCGCCCGGTACAGCCGGATGTTGTCCTGGGCATGCACCACCGGCACCTGCGTGGAGGACTGTCCAAGCTCTGCGAGATATTCCGAGCCGCCGAGCTCGCGCCGCGTGGTGCCCAGCGCGTAGACCAGGTGACCGGCGCGCTTGAAGTCCATGGTGACGGCGCGGCGCACGTCGGGCACGATGCCGACGAGCGAGACCAGCAGTGTGGGGGGCACGGAGATCCAGCGGTTGCCCACGCGGGCGTCGTTCTTCATGCTGTCCTTGCCAGAGATCAGGGGCAGGTTGTAGATCAGGCAGGTCTCGGCCAGCATCCGGTTGGCCCGGACCAGCGCGGCCAGCTTGCGTTCGTGATCCGGCGCGGGGGCGATGGGGTCCGGCCAGCAGAAGTTGTCCAGGGCCGAGAAGGTGTCGGGATCGCCTCCTGCGGCGACGGCGTTGCGCACGGCCTCGTCGACGGAGGCGGCGGCCATGGCTCCGGCGTCGATGTCGGAGTACCGCGGCTGCAGCCCGTGGGAGATCACGATGCCGCGCATGCTCTCAAAGAACGGCCGCATGACGGAGGCGTCGGAGGGCCCCTGTCCTTTGACTCCGCACAGCGGCTTGATCACGGTGCGCCCCTTCACCTCGTGGTCGTACTGGCGCACCCAGTATTCCTTGCTCGCGATGTTCAGCCGCGAAAGCATCCGCAGCAGGCTGTCCTGCAATGCAGGCGCCGCGCCGAGATCGGGTTCCACGGGTGTAGGCGGTGTCCACGTCGCGCTCAGTTCCATGCGCGGCAGGCCGTTGTGCAGGAACTCCAGGTCCAGCAGGGCGACCACCTTCTCGCGGTGCCGCACAGTGAACGTGCCGGTGTCGGTGAAGGTGCCCAGCACGCGGCTCTCCACGTTCATCAGGCGAGACAGTGCCATGAACGCGTCGAGCTTCTCCGGGGGCACGGCGACGGTCATGCGCTCCTGGCTCTCGGAGACCAGGATCTCCCAGGGATCGAGTCCTGGATATTTCAGCGGGGCCAGCGCCAGGTCGATGTCGGCTCCGCCGGAGAAGGTCGCCATCTCGCCGACCGAGGAGGAGAGCCCCCCTGCGCCGTTGTCGGTGAGCCCGCTGTACAGGTCCGCGTCGCGGGCCTTGAGCAGGAAGTCGAACATGCGCTTCTGGGTGATGGGGTCACCGATCTGGACCGCCGAGGACGGGCTCTCCTCGGAGAGCTCCACCGAGGAGAAGGTCGCCCCGTGGATGCCGTCCATGCCGATGCGGCCGCCGACCATCACGACGAGATCGCCGGAATTGACGTACTTTTTGTAGCCGGGACGGCCGTTGATTTCGAGGGGCAGCATGCCGCCGGTGCCGCAGTAGACCAGGGGTTTTCCAATGTAACGGTCATCGAACACGACCGAGCCGTTCACCGTGGGGATGCCGCTCTGGTTTCCTCCATGCTCGACACCGGTGCGCACGCCTTCGAGGATGCGCATCGGATGCAGCAGGCCCGTCGGCGGCGGCTCCTCCCGGCGGGGATCGGCCAAACAGAAGACGTCGGTGTTGAAGAGCAGCTCCGCGCCCATTCCGGTGCCGAACGGATCGCGGTTCACGCCGACGATGCCCGTGAGGGCGCCGCCGTAGGGATCAAGCGCCGACGGGCTGTTGTGGGTCTCCACCTTGAAGACCAGGCCGTGCTTTTCATCGAAGCGAACGACGCCTGCGTTGTCGACGAACACGCTCAGGCAGCGGTCGTTTTCGCCGTCTCGCTCACGGATGGTCCGGGTGGTGCTCTGGATGCAGGACTTGTACAGGCCCGGGATGTGCTCGGTCTTTCCATTCTCGGTGTAGTCGATGTTGGCGCTGAAAATCTTGTGCTTGCAGTGCTCGGACCAGCTCTGGGCGATGCACTCCATTTCCACGTCGGTCAGGGCGGTGTCGAGACCGGCCTGGCGGCGGGACTCCAGGACCTCGGGTCTCTCGAACCAGGCGCGCACGACCTTCATCTCCGACGCCGAGAGCGCCCAGACATTCTGGCGGGACAACTGCTCCAGCACGGCATCGTCGCCCTCTAGGGAAACCGTCCTGACGCGAGGCTCGTGGGAGAGCCGGACCACCGGCGGATTGGCACGCAGCATCTGACCGCCCTGGAACTCGGTCCGGGAGGCGATGCGGATGCGCTGGATCAGCGTGTTTGCGAAAAAGTCCTCGGCGATCCGGTGGACCTGGTTGCGCTCGAGGTGCCCGAAGATCCGGTACTGCAGGCCCGAATAGACCGCGGGAACAGGCCTGTCGCCCATGAGCAGCCCCAGGGACTCGCGGGCGGTGCGGCCCTCGTTGTCGGTCACGCCGGGTTTGAAGTCGACCTCGACGATCCAGTCCGCGTCGGTGGGGAGGTGGCCGTTCACGGAGACCTGGTCCATGATCGGGTCGGAGAGGGCCGAATTGGCCCAGACGGTGAGGATCTCACCGGGGAGATCTTCACTGACGGTGTAGACCCGCACCACGCGGATGTCGTCGATGTGACCGGGTAGCTCCGCGGCCACGGTGGAAAAGGCTTTCCGACCCATGGGGTCCAGCCTGTGGGGTTGGGGACCGGCTTCTATTCTCAGGATCATGGAGGGCCTCCTGGGCTGTGGCAAATAGTGCATAATCCCATGGAAAGTCAAGTAAAACAGGTGGACCCATTTACGTGATCGCTTTTAAATGGCGTTCATGGTAGAAGACCAACCTGGGTTTTTCCCGGTTTTCGTAAATTTTGTACTGCGCATGCTCCGGGATTCCCCATTTCGAGGCCACAGATGACGAAAACACCTCCCAATCATCCGACCGATTCACTCGATTCCAGATCCCTGCTCGTGGAACTTCTGCGGACACAACAGGAACGGGATCGCGTATGGGCCGAAAGAGAGCTCCTCAAGGAACAACTGGTGTTCGCCCGCCAGCCCGCCGAGGTTGCGCCTGTGGACGCCGTCGTTTCCGAGCCGCTGCCGGCCAGGATCGGCAGGCTCGCCGATCAACTGGTCTCCGTGGCCCGTGAGCTGCGCCAGTACAAGGCCGCGCCCGCGCCGCCCGCGCCCGATCCCGAAATCCTCCTGGCTCAGAAGCGCGAGCTCCGAGAGCTTGCCGGCGAGCTGGAGAACTCCCGCGCCCAGGTCGAGACGCTGGAGACCCAGTTGCGGTATCTCGAGATATCGGGCCGCGGCAGGGCATCCGGCTCCGGGGCCGACGAAGAGCTTGGACAGCAGTTGGGGGCCGCCCTCGAACGCGAGGATCAGTTGCTCATCCGGCTGCACCAGATGGAGACGACGCTTTCCCATCGCCAGGCCGACCAACTTGTGCTGCTGGAGAAGGACAAGCAGATCCAGCAGTTGAAGTATTTCCTTCACCAGGGTGCCCTGGATTTCGAAAAACTGCAGACCCGGCACCGCGTCGTCGAGGCCGAGAGCCTGGAGCAGAAGCATCGCATCATCGAGCTGCAGACGAGCCTGGAGCGCAACCAGGACTCCAGCCGGAACACGATCCGGCGCCTGCAGGAACAGGTCTCCGCCCAGTCCAGGCAGCTGGCCGACGGCGAACGCGCCCTGCGGGCCGCCGAGACCCGCCAGGAGAACCTGGAGGACGAGGTCGATCGCCTGTCCGCGCAGATCTTCCAGATGGAGGAGCGGTTGAGCGCCGGTGCGGGGCAGCTTGAACTGGCACGCTACGAGGCTGCCAGGGTTCCCGCGCTGGTTCTGCGCGTGCAGGAACTTGAGGACGGGATGCTGCAGGTGGAAGAGGAGAACCTGGCACTTCGGGAGCAGGCCGAACAAATGGGCGAGGCCCTGTCCCTGCTCGAGGAGAACGCCGGAGCGCTGGACTCCCGCGTCAGTGAGGATGCCGCCGCGATCGAGCAACTGAACCTCAGGCTCGAGGAGAACACATCCCGGAGGACCGCAGACCAGGAGGCCGAGTTGCAGCGTGAGCGCGAGGCGCAGGCAGCCGAGCACGAGCGAAACCTGGTCGCGGCGATGGAATTGCTTGACCGCAAGGAGGACAGCCTGCGGTCCCTCGACGAGCGTCTCCGCTCTACCTCGACGCAACTGCAGGCGTTGCAGGAGAAGCACAACACCCAGGAAGCCCAGCTGGCGGAGGTGACCAATGCCGCCCGTGACTCCAAACGAGAGGCTGAGGTGCTCACGCGTGAGCTCGAGGTGAAGGCGAAGGCACTGGCCGACCTCGAGCGCGCGGCCAAGGTCGCTGCGGAGTCCGCCGGGGCCCTCAAGGACGAACTGGCCAGGCAGACCGAGAAGATGCAGGCCGGTGGCGACAGGAAAGACCAGGAGCTCGCGATGCGGGCTGAGCGTATCCAGGAACTCGAGAACACCCTGGCCACCCAGCGCATCGAGGTGCAGCGGCTCAGCGGACAGATCAAGACCGCCGAGATGAAGAACACCGAGGTGTTGCACTGGTCGGACAAGTTGAAGACCGAACTGATGCAGGTCCGCGCTCAGCTCGATGAGGAGATCCAGAAGCGGTCCGGTTCCGAGGAGCAGGCTCGCCTGATCGAGGGGCAGTTGCCCGAGATCCGGCGGCTGTTTGACGAAATCGAGCATCAGGTGGACGGCTTCGAGGACAACCTGGCCCTCGAGGAGGACCGCACGCAGCGGCTGTCCGAGTCGCTGGACCAGTTGGTGGGATCGATCGGTTCGGTGTTCCAGAGGATCACCGAGCAGTTGGCGCATCTGGAGGCAGAGCGCGGCCTGCTCGCGGATCGGCTGCAGACTGCCGAACTGGAACATTTCGAGCTCGCCGGCGAGGCGGGTGCCCAGAACGCCGAGAAGAACCGCGCGACGATCCATGACCTGAACGTCCAGCTTGGAATCATGGAGGGCAACCTGTTGACCATGCAGGTCAAGATGCAGAACCAGTTGGGTCCGTCGGTGGAGAAGATTCTGCGGGTGACCGGAGATCTGGAACTGCTGGGCATGATCAACGCCGCCACCGAGCTTCGCTCGATCGCGGGAACCCTTTCCGGACTGCTGCAGTGACGCCATGACGCGCAGAGCCCTCATCCTTGCCATCGATCAGGGCACCACCGGCTCCACCGTGGTGGTCTTCGATGAAAGTTTCTCGGTCCTTTCGCGCGGTTACGCCGAGGTGCGCACGCACTACCCACAGCCCGGCTGGGTTGAGCAGGATGCGACGGACCTGTGGGACTCCGTGGTGCGGGCCATCTCCCAGGCGCTTCTGCAGGGAGAGCTCGACGCGCACGACATCGCCGCAATCGGCGTGACCAACCAGAGGGAGACCTCCATTCTGTGGGACCGCAGCACGGGTCTTCCGGTCGCCGAGGCGATCGTGTGGCAGTGCAGGCGCACCGAGGGCATCTGCCAGGAGTTGAAGAGCCAGGGGCTGGCGGACTTCTATCACCGCAGCACCGGACTCGTGCTGGACCCCTACTTTTCCGGAACCAAGATCCACTGGATGCTGGACAAGCACCACCTGACCCCGCGCGCCAAAAACGGTGAGCTGGCCTTCGGCACCGTTGATTCCTATCTGCTGTTCAGGTTGACCGGGGGGGCGGTGCATGCCACCGACAGCACCAACGCCTCGCGCACGCTGCTGATGAATCTGCGGTTCGGCCAATGGGATGACGCCCTGCTGGAGCCGCTGGGCATCCCGCGGGTGCTGCTGCCGGAGATTCATCGCTCCTGCCATCGCTACGGGGTCACCAGGGGCGTCCCCGGCCTCCCCGACGGCATCCCCATCACCGGGGTGCTTGGCGACCAGCAGGCGGCCCTCTTCGGACAGGGGGCCATCGCCGAGGGAGACATGAAGTGCACCTATGGCACCGGCTCCTTCCTGGTGATGAACGTGGGAAAGCGCGTGCCGCTGTCCTCCGAGCTTCTGACCACGGTGGCATGGAACCTCGACGGAGAATTGACCTACGCCATCGAGGGCTCTGCCTTCGTCGCCGGAGCAGCCGTTCAGTGGCTGCGCGACCAGCTGGGCCTGATCCGATCCGCAGCCGAGATCGAGACCCTGGCGTCCACCGTGCCGGACTCCGGCGGCGTGTTCTTTGTGCCCGCCCTGACCGGGCTGGGCGCCCCGCACTGGAAGCCCGAAGCTCGTGGTTTATTCTGGGGGCTGACCCGTGGCACGCAGAAGGGTCACCTGGCGCGCGCCGTGCTCGAGGGCATCGCGCTGCAGAACATGGACCTCCTGAAGTTGATGGAGTCCACCGCGGGAGTCACCGTGCCCCATCTCTGCGTCGATGGAGGTGCCTCGAGGAACAACCTGCTCATGCAGTTCCAGGCCGACATCGTCGAGCGGGAGCTGCATCGACCGGCGAACATCGAGACAACGGCAGCGGGCGCCGGCATGATGGCGGCCCTTGGCATTGGCATGCTGAAAGGAATCGAGCAGATTCCGGGATTGATTCAACTGGATCGCCGGTTCATCCCCGCCATGGACCATGAGCGGGTACAGTACTATACTGATCAGTGGCGCCTCATGGTTGCCAGGGCATAGAAAGGTCTATTTATGAGCGAACCCCGAGATCCGGCTCCTCCGACGTCCGCACCGGCCAGGCTGCCGCGGCCAACGGTGCATCTGGGGCCACTGTTAAAATTGACACCGCTGCCGGTGCCCATTTCCGAGTTGCCCGATGATGACGACCTCTCCGAGGAGCGCACCAAGGTGACGAAGATCAAGGGCGCCAACCTGAAGGCGCCCGAGGTCACCAATCCAGACGGCTTCCTGCTGATCCTGTATCCCCCATCTGCGGGTCTCGGTCAGCGCATCGCGATCCCGGTGAACACCTCCGTGGTCATCGGACGCCACCCCGATTGCAATTTCCAGATCAACGACGACAGCGTCAGCCGGCGTCACGCCGAGGTCGCCAACGATGGCAACGGCAATTTCACGGTCAAGGATCTTGGATCCACCAACGGCACCCATGTCAACGACGCCCCGATTCGCCGGCTCCGCTCGCTGGCCAACGGTGACCGGCTGCGCATCGGGACCGTCCTCCTCAAGTTTCTCACCGGCAATGACATCGAGGCGGCCTACCACGACGACGTGTACAAGCTCACGATCTCCGACGCGCTGACGGAGACCTACAACAAGCGATACCTGCTTGACTTCCTTGATCGCGAGATCGAGAAGGCGCGCCGCGCCCAGCGCACCATGTGCTTCGTGATGATCGACATCGACAAGTTCAAGTCGCTCAACGACACCTACGGACATTTGGTGGGTGATCTGGTGCTGCGCGAGGTCGCCCGGCGCATCGCTTCCACCGTTCGCAAGGGGGAGGTCTTCGCGCGTTATGGCGGCGAGGAATTCGCCGTGGTGCTGCCGGAGACACCGATGACAGGCGCGGTCGAGTTCGCCGAGCGCGCACGTGCCGTCGTTTGCGCCAGCCCGTTCGAGGCAGAGAGCAACCGCATGCCGGTGACCATCTCCCTGGGCGTGATGGAATATTCCACTCCATTCCTGGATCTCAAGCCAGAGGACCTGATCTCCCGCGCCGATGCCAAGCTCTACGAGGCCAAGGACGCTGGTCGAAACTGTGTGAAGTACTAGTCCCCTCCTCCTGCTTCCCGGAGACCTGATTCCCATGGACATTGCACTGAACGCGGCTCAGTTGATCGGCGGTTTCCTGCTGCTGACCTACGGTGCGAACTGGCTGATCACCGGAGGTTCCACGCTGGCCCTGCGCATCGGCATCTCCACCACCGTCGTGGGGCTCACGGTGATGGCCTTCGGGACCTCCATGCCCGAGCTCACCGTCAATGTCTCGTCGGCCCTGTCGGGGAACACCGGCATTGCCCTGGGCAATATTTTGGGTTCCAACATCGCCAACATCGCGCTGATCCTGGGCGTCACGGCCATGATTGCACCGATGGCCGTCGCCGATGACTTCCTCGGGCGCGATTTCCTCTGGATGACCGGCGCCGCAGCCCTGGTGTTCGTGGCCATGCTGGACGGAACATTAGGCTTCTTCGAAGGGGCGGTATTCCTGGCCCTGGGTCTCGGCTACACCTGGCACCTGATCGCCGGTTCTCGACGGAAGGAACGTCAGGACTCCGAGGAGGTGCCGGAAAAGGACCGCAGGCTCCTGATTAACGGGGGACTGGTCGCCCTGGGCCTGGTTGCACTGGTGGCCGGTGGGAAGCTCTGCGTGAACTCGGCGGTGAGCTTCGCGCGGCTCTTCGGGATGAGCGAGCGCGTCATCGGCCTGACCGTGGTCGCGGTGGGCACCTCGATGCCGGAGTTCGCAGCGTCGCTGGCCGCAGCGCTCAAGGGCAGGGCCGAGATGGCCATCGGCAACATCATCGGCTCGAACATCTTCAACATCCTGATCATCCTAGGCATCACAGCCATGATCCACCCCATCCGGGTCGCGGTCGATACCCGCTACTTCGTAGACATGTCCGTGATGCTGGGCGTCACGTTGCTATTGTGGCCCCTGATGAGGACCGGCATGACCCTCGTTCGTCTCGAAGGTGCCGCTCTGTTTTTGATCTATTCGGGTTATGTCGCCTACCTGCTGCTGTAGGCTGACTGAAACCCCAGCAGAACATCCGGAAAAAGACCTACGCCATCGGGGAGAGGCGCAAATAGTCAAGATCGCGAACGAGCTGGTGCCACATGGAGACGCCCACGGCCAGTGCTCGTTCGTCGAGGTCGAACACGGGCCCGTGGTGGTGTCCGCG
>JAHITJ010000123.1 GCA_018817795.1 Myxococcota bacterium
AATGGACGCTTGCCAACCAGCCGTCGAGTCTATTGGCTGGATTCATTAGAACCGATGACATCGAAAAACTGTTGATTTACGAGGAAATTGAATCGATTTCGATTTCGATTTCGATTTCGACTTGGCACTTTGCCCCCCGAAATTTCCAGGCGGATACGACGTGGATCCTCTTGTCCAGAAAAATGAGAACTCGATCGCCCTGGCAGGCGGTTCTTTCGGTGTACATTGTGATCCATGGCACGCCGGAAAAAAATACTTTATAATTTTTCCCACCGGAGTATTGTCGTGGTCGGGTCCCATGCTACCTGTGAACTACTGAAAGGAAGGTATACCTATGAAAAAGTCTTTTATTATTACCCTGCTTCTCACCTCAACCCTTTTCTTCGCCTGTGACGAGGAAAAAAACACGACAAACAATGCAAATAATGTTAATAATATAAACAACACTAACAATATTACTAATCCTCAACTCGTATCTTTCAATGATTCTGGATGCAAAAACTCCCTGGACCAGAAGGCCATCGATTTCTCCATCTTTTCCGGTTTCGAGTGTGTGGTGTGGGCCTACGACGGCATCGGTTCCCTGGACCTGCGTCACGTCAACGCCGTGTTCAACTGCTGCCCCGACGAGACCCTGGGCATGACCGGCACGGTCGCCTATCTCGACAGCGTGTTCACGCTGACCGAGAGCGACAACGGCGGACTGTGCAACTGCGTCTGCCCGTATGACATGGTCTACACGCTGTCGGACGTGGCGCCCGGATCCTACTCGATCGTCGTCGATCCGTTCGACGCACCGGTGGACATGGACCTCTCCGAGGCCGCCGAGGGCTGGTTCTGCATCGACCGCCTCCTCAACAGCATGACCGCCGGGAGCGCCGGCGAGCGCGGCGCCTTCTGTGAGCTCAACTCCGAATGCATGGGCGGCGACGGCTACTGTCTGACGATTCCTGACTATTCCCCCGTGTGCGTGAACACCTGCATATCCACGCTGGACTGCCCGATGCCGGACCTCGAGGAGTGCCTCGAAGATCTGAACAACGTGTGGTATTGCTCCCCTGTGAGCACTTTTAATAAATAATTATTGTACATATTCCAGAAAGGATCTCTGCATGAAAAGATCTATCATGCGCCTCTTCCGGGTCGCCCTTTCCGCCGGTGGCACCTTCTTCATCGCCTGTGCCTACGGACCCGTGGACGAAGGAGGACCCCTGGTATCCGGACGGGTGCTCCACAACGGCACCGGCCTGACGGACCTCAACGTCTGCGCCACCATCGACGAGATCGACTACTGCGCGCGTTCGCAGGCCGGAGGCGCCTATGATCTTCTGGCCCTGCCCGAGGTGCTCCAGTCTGCCACCGCCGGATTCACCCTGTGCGCCGAGGATGATCTCGGCGTCACCGGCGGCGCCGTTGTGAAGACCTGCGAGACGGTCCCTGCCGGACCGACGCCCTTCACCATGGACCTGGAGATGGACGAGCCGCAGTTGTAGTTCCCTTTCCGGCACAGGAAATTTTCGCCACGCATGACCACTCCGACGCCTCCCGCATTGCCGCGCCTCGATGATGACGCACGCTGGGAACCGCCCGTGCGCGCACGTTTGGATGCGTTTCTTGCGGCCTGCGCCCGGGAACTGGCGGTCGCGCCGGGGCGTGACGACGCGCCGTTTGCCGTGTTCGACTGGGATCACACGTTGTTTCACGGCGACATCGGCGATGCACTTTTTGTACATATGGTTAAAAACGACGGTTTCTTCCGCCCGTTAACCTGGCAGGATACCAGCCCCTTTCTGACGCACGAAGCCGTCGACGCGCTGGCAGGATTCACCCCACGGGACTCGGCGCGCCTTCCTGGCCCAGGGGGCTCCGGACTTGCCCGGGAGATGGTGTCGATCTACCTCCACCACCGCACCAGCGGCGGCGCGGCGGCCTTCTCCGGCTTCAATCCGGAAACCACGCATCCCTCCTACGCCTGGTGCGCCTCCCTGTTGGCCGGCCACACCCCGTCCCAGGTCGCGGACCTGACGCACGAAGTGATGGTTCACCTGTTCGATCGTCCGGCGGGGGCCACCGGAGAGTTGGCCGGATTGCATGGATGGGCCGACTGGGCCCGGCAGGCCATTCCAATGATCAACCTGGCGAACCGGCTCGAGGCGGCGGGCGTTCCGGTGTGGATCGTGTCGGCCTCACCCCAGCACGTCGTGGAGACCTGCGCGCGACATGTCGGCCTCGATCCCGTACGCGTGATCGGTGTCCGGAGTCGCCTCGCCAACGACGGTCGCCTGCTGTCGCGGCTGGAGACCTGCGGTGGACACGACGGTGTGATTCCCTATGACCTGGGAAAGCGCTGCTGGATACAACGGATCATTTGCGGGCGAACGGACCCCTGTCTTGAGCGGTCCGACGACCGGACCCGGGCACGCCTGTGGTTTGCGGCCGGCGACAGCGACGGCGATCTCGCCTTCCTGCAGGACGCCTCCCGCCTGCGGCTCGTGATCGCCCATCGCGACAACCGTGCCGTGAGGATGGCCACCGGCAACGAGGACGGACGCTGGCTCGTGAATCCTCCGTTCTACGGTGCGTAGGAGGATCTGCGCCCCCCCGGGCGCAACCCGACGCGCCGTGGGATGTCTGTTTCCGGTGCATTCAACGGGCTCCGCCGCCTCCGGCGGGCCGGGTCCACCACAGCCAGAAAACGAGGGCACTGCGTGTCCGAATCATTGAGGTCATCATGTTTTTCCATTTATTTTCCCTCCTTCTTGCCATCACCCCCCCGGCGGTGGACCTGTCCATCCTCAACGAATGCCACCGTGCTGCCCGTGCGCGGGAGTGGAAGACCGGCGGCGATTTCGAGGTCCGCATGACCCTCAAGGCCACCGGTGCCGTGGATCAACTCAGCATCATCAAAAACACGTCAGCGGATGCCATTCTCGAGCGCTGTGTTCGTTTTCACATGCAAAAAATGTTCTTTCCTGGACGCAAGAGTCCTTTGACCCTGAAGTTCTCCTTTCCAAAAAACATGACACAGTACGGCGTATTCGCCTCCGACGTGGCCATCTCGCGCACCATCGGCAGCGGCACCGCGGCCCGTGTGCTGCTGCATCCGGGCTCCGTCCAGTCCACGGCTGCCTCCCTGAGCGTGATCCGCATTGACAAGGCCGGCCGCTTCGCCCATCACGTGCACCAGAAGACGGACATTTTCTTTGCCGTGATCGAGGGCACAGGACGTCTGGATCTCTGGACTTCAGCCAAACAGAACAAGTCCCATCCACTGTCGACGGGCACCACCGGATACATCCCAGCCGGACTCCCTCATGAATTTGTGGGGCCGTCCGGCGATCAACCGCTTGTTTTTTTGCTTTGGGCTCTTCCTTCCAAAATTGATCAGTTTTTTCTAAATGGTGAATCCACCCTCAATGACGTGCACTTCTTTCCGCCCCCCAAAAGTCCAGATCCTGTGCCGGCGACCTCCTTCGCCCGCGTAGCCGAGTGGAAGATCGCCGACGTGGCCTTTCCAAAAAACCCGCCTGCAAAACTGGAGAAGAAGACGCTGATCTCCCTGCCCAAGATCGGAGAACTCGCCCTGTTTGTCGCCCCCGCGACCCGCACCGTGACCTTCGAACCACCCGCCCGGGGGGGCTGGTTCGCCTTCTTTGTCCGCGCCGGCGGGGAGTTCGCGCTGGGCAAGGATACGCATGTGGTGCAGCCGGGCTCCGGCTGGTTCCTGCCGCAGAAGGCCACCTACACCCCGAAGGTGCAAAACGCGCCTTTATTCTTGATCGCTTTCTGCTCCGGCGGTATATGCTCGGCGCGATGAACCCCCTCCTGTGCACCTACCTCGGCCGCATCTCCTACTCCCGTGCCATCGACCTCATGGACCGGACCGTCGATGAGGTCGCCGGCGGAGCCCCACCACAATTGCTGCTGCTCGAGCACGAGCCTGTGGTAACGCTGGGGCGCCGCGCGGACCTGGAACACCTGCTGTGCTCTGCGCAGACGCTGGCCGCCGAGGGCATTGAACTGACCGAAACCAGCCGTGGCGGGGACATCACCTTCCATGGTCCGGGCCAGCTCGTGGGCTACCCGATACTTCCGGTCGGACGCATGGTCCGGCGTCACGTCGAACGCATCTTCGGCACCCTCGAGGACCTGCTCCTGGAAGCGGGCATCACCTCCTCGTTCGACAGCGAGAATCCCGGGCTGTGGGTCGACCAGCGCAAGATCGCCGCGGTGGGCATCGAGATCCGGCAGGGCGTATCCCTGCACGGCTTCTGCCTGAACGTCCGGCGCGCCCACGACGGGTTCCGCCACATCGTGCCATGCGGCCTCGTCGGGCGTGGCATCGTGTACTGGTCCGAGCTGGGCGCGGCCCCGACCGTCCCCGAAACCGCCCATGCGTTCGCCGGGCGCTTCGCCGCCCGCTGCGGCCTCACGCCGGTCTTCGAAGACGACAGACCCTTTTCCACCGACGCGGAGTGAATCATGAGACACATGCTGATCCGGGCCCTCTGCGCCTTTTTCTGCCTGCTGCCGGGCCGGGCCGCGGCCCAGGAATTTCCTTACACGACCACCGTGCCCGCGCCCGCCTTCGACCAGGGTGCCTGGTTCTCTCCATATTCGCTGAACGCGCCGGCCCATCTGTCGGCGCTCACCGGCTTCCATGCGATATTCTCAGTCTCCGAGAACCTGTCCGATCCCCTGCAACCCTGGCACGTGAGTTCGGAAACCCTGTGGCTGTCCCACAGCCTTCCGCTGGTGAAAGCCGCCTGCTTCATCTCCGGCTCGGCCCTGCATGACGTCGACGGCTACAGCGGGGGCATCCTTGGCGCCGGCTGCGGTTGGTCCGTCAGCCCGTCCTGGTCGCTGGGACTTCGCCTCCTCGCCCGCGAGGCCCCCTCCGATCCATCCACCGACGGCGGACGGGACTGGGCGCTGTCGGCGCTGTTCGCCCCCGGCGGCGGCTTCACCGCTTCGTATCAGGTCGAGAGCCTGCTGATGCGGCCTGTCGCAGGCCTTCCACAGGATCGTGTGCACCGCCTGGAGCTCGCACTGGGCAGCCGCTGGCGTTTCTGGACGGGCTTTCACCTCGCTGAGCGACGCCTCGACTGGGCGCTCACCGGCGGCCTTCGCATGGAGTTGTACCGGGGCGTCCAACTGGTCCTCTCCGGCGGCTGGGCCCAGCGCACCCGCGAGGCCTGGCGGGACGGCGCGCCGCTGGAGTTGTCGCAGCCCGAGTCATTCACTGTGGCCGCCAATGTCGTCGTCCAACTGGAGAACCTCGCGTTGTTCCAGGGTTTCTCCCTGCCTGAACCAACATTAAACATCGCCCTGCGCTGGTCCTCCAGGATCCCCGGACGCTCGGTGCTGCCGGATCCGGACTTCCTGCAGCTGTACGATCTCTCGGACAAGGCCGACGAGACCAGGCATGCACGATTTGCGCTGGCGATCCGCCACTGCCTGCGGACACGGGCCTGCCGGGGCGTCCTCGTCAAGCTCGGTGATGCGGACCCTTCCTGGTCCCATGTGGACGAGTGGTCGGACTGGATCGATCTCCTGAAATCCTCAGACCGGAAGGTCTTCGTCTACGGGGCCACGTTCTCCAATGCTTCGTATGCGCTGGCCGCCGGCGCCGACGGGATCTATCTCTTCCCTGGCGGCAGCGTCAAACTGCGGGGCCTGTCCACGCAGCAGTTCTTCCTCGCCCAGGCGATGCAGAACCTCGGGATCGGCGCCGATCTCGTGCAGATCGGCACGTACAAGAGCGCGCCCGAGATGTTCATGCGCCGCAGCCCGTCGACCCCGGCCTTCACGCAGTCGGGCCGCCTGCTGCTGGCCCTGGACATGCGCTTCAAAGCCCTTGTCCTGAAGCGACAGAATCTGTCACTTGATCGCTTTCATGACATCACCCGGAAGATGGAGCTCACCGGCGAGCAGGCACTCGCGGCAGGTCTTGTGGATGGCCTGTGGTACGCCGATCAGGTGGCCCCTGTCGTGTTCCGGAAGGCAGGACAGGTCCTCGGCCTGGCGGACGCCTCGCGATACACGGAACCCGATCGTGGGGGCCGTGGCGTGGCGTGGCTGCTGTTTTCCGGGGAAATCGTCTCCCAGAAGAGCACGCTGCCCAATCCGCTCACCGGCGGCGATACCATCGAGTTGAAGAAGGCGGCCGCCGCGCTGGCCGCGGTGACGGGCAATCCCCGGTTTGGAGCCGTCGTGCTGCGCATCAACTCCCCCGGCGGTTCGGCCTCTGCTTCCGAAGCCCTGTGGCGGATGGTCCTGCAGGTCTCGACCCGTCTGCCGGTGGTGATCTCCATCGGCGACATGGCCGCTTCGGGCGGCTACTACATGGCCGTCGGCGGGCGCGTGGTGTTCGCCACCGAGAGCAGCCTCGTCGGCTCCATCGGCGTGTTCGGCGGCAAGTTCCAGGTGAAGGACCTGCTCTCCCGGCTCGGCGTCGGAATCACCACCCACAAGCGGGCGCCCCTGGCCGACGCCGACAGCGTCCTCCGACCGTACACCGACGAGGAGCGCGAACTCGTGCGTGGCCAACTAGAGAGCACGTACCGGCGCTTCGTCACAGCCGTCGCCGCCGGACGGAAATTCTCTGCCGCCGCCGCCCTGCGCAGGGCCGATGGCCGGGTGATGCTCGGCAGGCAGGCGCAGCGCGAGGGCCTCGTCGACGACATCGGCGGACTGCTGGCCGCCAATGCTCGCGCCGCGCAACTGGCAGGGCTCTCCGCAGACGCCCCGGTGTTCATCGTCTACCCGGCACCGGAACCGTTCTGGAAGAGGGCCCTCAAGGCCGCGGTTGCCGACGCTGGCGTGACCGGACTCGACCATCTGCGGGCCCTGGCAGGCACCCTGTCCCTGGAGGGGCCATGGGCCCTGTGGACAGACATGGTGAGCATCCATTGACTGGACTCATTTCTTGTATGTATTGGTGGATTGGGGTAGATTCTCCCCTTGTGTGGGGTAATGAATGCAAAAATCCCTGATCTGCTGGTCGATTCTATTTTTGATATCAGCCTTTTCCTGTCAAAAAGAGTCGGCGAGAAATCCGTTTGGACGGCATGAGACCATCACCGTCGCCTGGTCCAAGGATGTCAACACGCTCGACCCCGCCTGTGCCGTCGGCATGGAGTCGGCCGAGGTCGTGGCGCAAATGTACGAAGGGCTGGTGACGACCGATCCCGTCACCCGCCAGATCCGCCCGCTGCTGGCTGAAAAATGGGAGCAGAGCCCCGATGGACTCGTGTGGGACTTCACGCTTCGCCGTGGCCTGCGCTTTCATGACGGCACACCACTGGACGCGGATGCCGTGGTGTTCTCGTTCCGGCGTCAGATGGACGCCGTCGTCGCCCACCGTGCCCGGCCCGACGATCCCCGGATCGCCCAGTGCGGCTATGACTACTGGAAGGCCTACTTCGACGGGCTGATCCAGAGCGTGAAGGTGATCAACTCCCACAAGCTCCGCATCGTGCTGAAGTATCCGTACGCCCCGTTCCTGAACAGCCTCGAGATGTTCGCGGTGAGCATCGTGCGCCCCTTCGACACCGAGAACGCGGACACCCTCAACCAGCGCTCCCTGGGCACCGGTCCTTTCAAGCTCGTGTCACGCATGGCCGACCGCATCGTGCTTACCCGCAACTCGAACTACTGGGACAAGTCGAAGGTTCCCGCCTTCAAGTACCTGGTCTTCCAAACCATCCGTGAGACCCGGCAGCGCCTGCTCGCCCTCGAAGGCCAGCGCATCGACTTCGCCTTTCACCTCAATCCGGCGCGCTACCTCACGATCCAGTTGCATCCCCTGCTCCAGCTCCGGGCGGAGGCATCCAACAACACGGTCTATCTCGCGCTCAACACCAAGCGCGGGCCGTTCTCGGTCCGTCAGATCCGCCTGGCGGTCAACCACGCGATCAACCGGGACAAGATCGTCAAGATGGTGTATCAGGGCATGGCCGACCTCGCGCAGGGTCCGCTGTCCGACCAACTGCTCATCCAGGGCAAGCCGATCTTCAAAAAGGAAGATCCCCTTGCCCGCTGGCACGAGTATGATCCCGAGAAGGCCCGCGCGCTGCTGCGCGAAGGCGGATTCGGCCTCGAAGGCGAGCAGCGCCAGTTCACGCTGTACCTGATCCAGTCCCCGCGCAACTACCTTCCTGACCCCCTCCTGATGGCCAACATGATCCGCCATGACTTGGAGCAGGTGGGCATTCCCGTGGTGGTCAAGCCCGCCGAATACATGGAATACAAACGCATCCTGAAGCTCGGTCTGCATGACATGGCCATCCACGGCTGGGTCGGCGAGATCTCCGATCCGGACGAGTATCTCTACGGCCTTCTCCACGGCTCCAACGTGACCCGGGCCACCGGCACCAACCATGCATTCTTCACCAACGACCGCTTTGATGACCTCGTCAAGCAGGCCCGCCAGGCTCACGAGAGCGTCGATCAGCGCATCGCCCTGTACCGGCAGGCCCTGGAGATCTTCCGTGACGAGGCACCCTGGGTACCGTTGGCCCACTCCAGGATGGTACTGACCGCGAGCAAGCGCCTGGAGGGCATCGAAATCACACCGGCCACTTTCCTGGTGTACCGCAGCATCCGGATGGTGGAAAAATGAAACTCAAGATCCGGCACAAGCTCGCCATCTGGATGCTCGTCGTGGGCGTCATCCCCGCCTTTGTGGCCTCACGCCGTGGTGTGACCATCATCGCCGACCGGTTCACCGACACGCTCCAGGACGAATCCGAGAAGAATCTGCGCGTCGGCATCAACGTCGCCATCGATCACATCAACATCGTCAAAAACGCGGCGATCACGCTCTCCAAGAAATCCGCTGTAGTTGAGCTGGCCACCCGCAAGGACCTCTCGCGTCAGGACCAGGACGTGATCCGCTCCGAGTTCGCCCCGCTGGGAAACGGCGTGATCCATGTGGTCGACGTGCAGGGGAAGCTCGCCGGCTCCATCTCGCTGGGGGACCAGACCGGGCTGGTGGCCGTCAAGAACCAGGAACAGAGCTTTGAGGCGCTGCTCAACCATTCGGTGCCCCAGTGGTCCAACATGCTGAAGAACTATGCGATCACGCTCAACCTGTACAGTTGGGAGGGGCAGTTCACCGACAACAAGAAGCAGCGCTTCCTGTTCGTGCAGGCCGGTGCCCCGTTGCTCGACCAGCACTACAACCTGCTCGGCGGCGTCATCGTCACGGTCGCCCTGGACGACCTGTTCTGCAAGAACATCTCCACGATCCTCGGATCCCAGATCATCCTGTATCCGAACAGCCCTGATCTGCTCGGCACCTTCTCCACATCCTTCGAGAACCCCCAGGATCTGAGCCGCCCTGTGGATAGTCCCCTGGGCGGCGGTGCGGTGATGACCGCCTGGAAAAGCCCCCATGGACGGCACTTCAACTCGTTCACCTGGAACGACATGGAATATGCGGCCTCCATGCAGATGCTGCACGACATCGAGGGAAAGTCCGTCGGGCTCCTGGTCGTGGCGCTGGACATCACAAAGATGCAGAAGGGCAAGTCCGACGCCGTCTTTACGCTGATGCTGTCTGCCCTGCTGGCGCTGGCCGTCGTGATCGTGCTGGCCACCTGGTTCTCCCGTAACCTCGCCAACCCGCTGGGACGGCTCCTGCGGGGTGCCCGTGAGGTCGCCAGCGGCAAGCTCGACGAGCGCCTAGAGGTGGACAGCGGAGACGAGATCGGGGAGCTTGCCGAAGCCTTCAATGACATGATCCAGAACCTCCAGGAGAGCAACAACCGGCAGAACGAGCAGATGAGCGAGATCCAGACGCTCAACGAGATCATCAACTCCATGAGCGTCCAGGTCGGAGTGTCCTCGGTGGTCTCCGAAGGACTGGAGGCCATCTCGGTGGCCCTGCAGACCTCGTCGGCGCAGATCTGGCTGCTTCACGAGGAAAACGGCTGGAAGAAGACGCACCATATCGGCAGCAACGAGAAGGAACTGGCCGGCCTCACGCGGGAGGAAAAACCCCTGGTGGACTTCGTCGCCACGCAGGACTCCCTGCTGGAGCTGGCCGACCTGCATGTGTGGTCCGAGACGCTGTCGGGGCCGTTTCTGGCCGTGCCGATCCGGTATCAGGGCCGCGTCATCGCTGTGGTTTTCCTGCTGCGTCCCTCCACCTCTCCGGCCTGGACCGACACCCACAAGAACGTGATTCGCGCGGTCTCCGAGCAGATGGGCATGTACATCGTCAATGCCCAGTTGTTCGAGAAGATCAGCCGGTTCAACGAGCAGCTCGAATACATCGTCCACCGGCGGACGATGGAATTGCAGGAGACGAACAAGAAGCTCGGATCCACCGTCAACGAGCTGCAGAACACGCAGGCACAGGTGCTCATCAGCGAGAGGCTGGCCGGCCTGGGCTCCCTGCTGGCCGGTGTGGCGCACGAGATCAACAGCCCCATCGGCGCGATCGACGCAGCTGTGGACAACCTCAAGAAGAGCATGCAGGGCATGCTCGATTCGCTGCTGTACATTGTTGACACGGAGAAGGATCCTCGCGTCCTCACCTACCTGCTGACCCTGGTCCAGCACTACCTCGAGAACGTGACGCTCACCTTCCCGCAGCGCGACCAGAACCGGGAACGCATCCGCGAGATGACGAACCTCCTGACCACGCGCAACATCGAGAACGCCCGCTCCCTGGCCCGCAGGCTCGTGGAGAACGGCACCGACTCGTTTGTGGAGAATTTCCTCAACCAATATGAGAACATCGATGCGGCGATGTATCTGCAGTTGATGAATGAACTGTTCACGATCCACCGCACCGCCGCGGCCACTGCCACTGCCATCCACTCGGTCAAGCGCATCGTCATGGCGCTGCGTTCCTACAGTCATGTGAAGCAGGACGTTCCGGAGCCCGTCAACATCCATGACGTCATCGAGACCTCGCTGATCATCCTTGCCAACCGCCTCAAGCACAACATCACCATCGAAAAACGCTACGGCGACCTGCCACCCATCACGGTCTATGGTGATGAATTGAGCCAGGTCTGGACGAACCTGCTCTCCAATGCCGCCCACGCGATTGACGGACAGGGAAACATCATCATCGAGACGATCAACCTCGGAAACCGGGTGGCCATCAAGATCCGCGACACCGGCCGGGGCATCCCTCCTGAACTGGTCGACCGTATATTCGATCCCTTCTTCACGACCAAGAAAAAGGGAGAGGGTACGGGACTTGGACTTGGCATCGTGTCCCGCATCGTGAAGGACCGGCATGGTGGTGAAATCGAGGTCACATCCGTTCCGGGAGACACCTGCTTCACCGTGTACCTGCCGATCATGGTCACGACCCGCGCACCGGAAGGCCTGAACCCACAGGTGTAACCATGACCGGCGCAATCATCCTGGCTGCCTCCATTGTTTTCTTTGTCGCTGGATATCGTTTCTGGGGCAACCGGGTCGCCGGTTGGCTCGGGGTCGATCCCGACCGGCCAACGCCGGCCCACACCCGCACCGATGGAGTGGACTACGTGCCCACGCGTCCCTCGGTTTTGCTGGGCCACCACTTTTCCTCGATCGCCGGTGCAGCACCGATCATCGGTCCCATCGCCGCCGCATCCTACGGCTGGACCGCCGTGCTGGTATGGATCCTGCTCGGCGGCGTCTTCATGGGCGCTGTGCACGATTTTTCAGCGCTGATCATCTCGGTACGACATGAGGGCCGCGGACTGGGCAGCGTGCTGGAGGAACGCGTGGGAAGAAGCATGAAGAGCCTCTTCCTGCTGTTCATCTTCTCCGCACTGATCCTGGTGATCTCCGTCTTCACCAACGCCGTCGCCCAGACCTTCGTATCGGTGCCCGAGACCGCCACGGCCTCCACCCTCTTCATCGCGCTGGCTGTCGTGTTCGGGCTCTCCGTGTACCGATGGAACCTGCCGTTCGTGCCTGCAACAATTGCAGGCGTCGCCCTGCTGGCAGGCTGCATGGTGTTCGGATACAACATGCCGCTGCGGCTTTCGTTCAACACCTGGCGCTTCCTGCTGATCGGCTACATCTTCTTCGCGTCCACGCTGCCGGTCCAGTACCTGCTGCAGCCACGCGACTTCCTGAATTCCTTCATCCTGTACGCGATGCTCGCGGTGCTGGTCGCCGGGATCCTTGTGGCCAATCCTGAGTTCCGGATGCCTGCCGCGCCCGCCTGGCAGACCGCCAAGGGACCCCTGTTCCCGCTGCTCTTTGTGACGGTCGCCTGTGGCGCACTCTCGGGCTTCCACAGCCTGGTCGCCTCTGGCACCACATCCAAGCAACTCGACAACGAGCGTCACGCGCAGCCGATCGGCTTTGGCGGCATGCTCATCGAGAGCCTGCTGGCGGTCGCGGCCCTGATCACGGCCGCGGTTTTGTCCTCATCGGAGTACGGGAAGGCCGCCGGAAATCCCATCGGGCTGTTCTCCTCGAGCGCTGCACGGATCACCGAATCGATCGGGCTGCCGGTACGGTTCGGCACGTTATTCATGTCCCTGAGCGTGGCGGCTTTCGCCATGACCTCGCTGGACACCGCCACCCGGCTGGGCCGCTATGCCATCCAGGAGTTGTTCGAGTCACCCAACCCCACGCCCGCGCGGCGCATGCTCTCGAACCGCTACTCCGCCACCGGGATCACCGTTGCGGTTGCCTCCCTGCTGGTCTTCTCAGGTTCGGCCACCGAGATCTGGCCGATCTTCGGGGCGGCCAACCAGCTCGTGGCGGCCCTGGCCTTTCTCACGATCTCCCTCTGGCTCGTGTTCATCCGCAAGCCTTCACTGTTCGCCCTGATCCCGGGCATCTTCATCTACGCGGTTACCATGGCGGCCCTGGCCTGGAACATCTACGACTTCGGACGCAAGGAAAAATACATCCTGGTCACCATCTCCGCCTTCCTGATGAGTCTGGCCCTGATTCTGGGCGTCACCGGCGTACGTTCTCTCACGCGCGCTCACCGATCAAAGGCTGCCTCATGATTCGTCGCACCCTTCCCTTTATTTTCATGATGTTGTGCATCCTTCCCTCGCTCTCGTGCAGGAAAAAGGACGGCGAATCCTCCGCACGGTTCTGGGCGGAGGGAAAGCGCCTGCTCGACGCAGGACAGGTCATCGAAAGCCTGCAGTACCTGGAGCGCGCCTACGCCCGCGATGCGACCCACGAGGAGGGCCTCGTGTACCTGTCCAAGGCATACATCCAGAACGGCAACCCCCGGAAAGCCTCCGAGGTGCTGGCCACCTATCTGGCGACCCATCCGGGCGAGGCGACCACATGGTACATGCTGGCCCTGGCACGCTACTCCGAGCGCAAATCCGAAGCTGCGGTGGAGAGCCTGGAGGAGGCACTGCACCAGCGGCCGCGTTTCCCCGAGGCCATCCTGCTGCTGGGAACGATTTATGAAGAATACGAGGAATGGGCCGCGGCGATCCAGACCTACAGTTCCATCGCCGACGACCTGTCGCTGGGTCCACCGCTGGTTCCCGTCCTGCTGCGTCTGGGACGCATCCTGCAGAAGGATCTGCGCCCGGAGGACGAAAAGAAGGTCGAACAATACCTGCTGTCGGCCTTCCAACTGACGCCCTCCGAGCCTGCCGTGCTTGAAGCTGTGGGTGGTTTCTACCTGAACCGGAAGAGAAACCGCGAAGCGATGAAATTCTTCAAGCTTTGGGTGCAGAGCGAGGCCAGCAGCGGACAGGCTCACTACCATGCAGGTCTGGCTTTGGCCGCACTCGGAGACCATGCCTCAGCGGTCACCTCCTTTGCCAAGGCCGTGGAGCTTGATCCCGACCGGGTCGAAATCTATCTGGCGCAGGCGGAGAGCCTGGCCACCCTCAAACGCAGCGACGATCTCTACAACTGTCTCGTGGCAGCCTCGGCCGCCGAGCCCGCGAACCTGCTCGTCAAGTGGAAGCTGCTGCCGTTCTACATCGAAAAGGGCCGCCACCAGATGGCCGAGACGCTCTTCGGCGAGCTGGCCACCGAGCGTGGCACCGATCCCGAGTATTATCGACTCAAGACGATGTTCCACGAGGCCCGGGGCGAGTATCGGCTGGCCTACGAGACCCACATGTCGCGGCTGACCGTCAGCGGTCGCTCTGATGACACCTTCGCACGGGAGGCCGGGATCCTCGCACGCCACGCAGGCATGTACGACAAGGCCGTGGAGATCCTGACGCCGCTGGCGCAGGCGTTTCCCGATGATCGCCGGCTGGCCCTGGAGCTGGGACTGGCGCTGTGGTTCACCGGGAAAACCGCCGAGGGTCTTGCCGGCATCCGCAGGCTGGAGCCGGACCCGATGGCCCGCATCTGGCTGGCCTATCTGCTGCTGCAGACGCCAGGCACCCGGACCGAGGCCGAACGCTTGCTTGCCCTGGTCGGGGCAGACACCGGTACGACCGACGAGAAACTGTTCTACTATGACGTTCTGGTGCAGTCCCTGCGACTGAAGAAAGACTGGGCGGGAGCCAGGGCGATCCTCGAGAAGGCCGTACCCCTGGCCCGAAATGACGAAGAACGAAACTCGCTCGAATTGGCCCTGGAGACCATGCGCAAAGAAATTGGACCTGCGGAATCGGTCCCACCACCGGGCATGGAACCCGGAATGACGCCCACCGACGGCATGATCCCTGCGAGGACCCCTGCCGTTCCCGTGGCACCACCCTCCCAGGAAGAAAACCATGACGGACACTCCCATTAACGTATTGCTGTTCGGCGCCGGCGGCCGCATGGGTCGTCACCTGTTCCGTATCATCAGCGGGGAGGGCCACCGCTGTCTGGAGGTTGAAGCACGGCAGGATCCCGATGTCCGCGGCGCCCTCGACGAACACCTGCTGAAGGCCTCGATGGTCATCGACTTCTCGAGCCCGGAGGGCACGACGCTCCTGCTGGAACGCCTGCTGGTTCGGCCGGTGCCGTGTGTGATCGGAACCACCGGCCTGACGGCCGCCCACCACGAGGCCCTCGACGTCCTCGCCGAAAGGGTGCCGCTGATCTGTGCGTCCAACTTCAGCGTCGGCCTGAACCTGCTCCTGTCCCTGACCGCCCAGGCCGCAGGCGCGCTCGCTCCGGAGTCCTTCGACGTCGAGATCGTCGAAGCCCACCACCGGCACAAGAAGGATGCTCCCTCGGGCAGCGCCCAGGTCCTGGTCGCCAGCGTGGAGACGGGTCGCGCCTCAAGCGCAGGTCGCGCTTCAAGCGCAGGTCGCGCCCGGAAGCCCGACCCGGTGCTCTTCCACGGTCCCGGCATGACCGACGGCCGGCCCACCGGCTCCATCGGCGTCGCCGCGGTGCGGGGTGGGGATGTCGTCGGCGAGCACACCGTGTTCTTTCTCGGTGACGGAGAGCGTATCGAACTGTCCCACCGTGCCACGGACCGTGTTATATTTGCTAATGGTGCATGGCGTGCCGCCATGTGGCTCCTGGGACAACAACCAGGACGCTATACAATGAAAAACGTCCTCGGATTGTAGACGTCCACCGCTGAACTCCGCGGGGAGGGCGAATGTCTTCTTTTTCAAAACAGCCGTGGATCTGCAGGGGTTCTTATGCTAAGAATATATGGGCCTGCATCTGGAGTCACCGCGATGAACAAATATATCTTCTCTTCTTTGGTGATTTTTTTCTTTATTGCTTGTGAAGGTGTCAGTTATATCAATGATCCCGATAGTGGTCAGTTAAATAATATTAATAATATCAATAATATTAATAATAATGGCAACGAGATCTGTACCGACGGGCTGGATAACGACGGAGACGGACTCACGGACTGCCTGGACCTGGACTGCCTGCGTCATCCCAACTGCAACGGCAACAACAACAACAACAACGACGGTTCCAACGACAGCACCAACGACAACCCATATCAATTCGACGTGGACACCGGCAACTGCACCGACGATCAGAAAATCCCCTGCGACAGCCCCGTTCCGACAGGCTGCCTCGCTGCGGAGGTCGACAACAACGGCCTCGACGACAACTGCAACGGACAAATCGACGAAGGCGGCTCCAATGTCTGCCTGCCAGGCGCCGTGCGCGCCTGTTTCCTGGGTCCTCCGGGACGCCGCGCCGAGGGCGGCTGCGCCGACGGTCAGCAGATCTGCCTGCGCACCTCCGGCGAGTTCGGCACCTGGGGACCCTGCGAGGGCGGCATCTCCCCCGCCGGTGAGTCCTGTGACGGCCTGGACAACGACTGCAACGGCTGCATCGACGACGGCCTGTGCTGCGAGCCGCCGATCAACTGCCCGAGCTCCAATGACACCACCCTGGAGGGCGCCGAACCATTCAAGGACTTCGTCCTGGACGGCGGCAACTACTTCAGCGGCCAGGCCTACCGCTGGGAGTGGCGCGTCTCCACGGGCCCCTGCGACGAGGTCCTCGGCGTCACCTCCTACTCGGTCAACGGTTCCAACTCGCTGGGTTACGTCGCCACCTCCGAGGAGATCACGCTGAACTTCACCCTCTCGGGTGAGTACACCATCGTCATGCGTGTGTACTACACACCCGTGGATTACTACGAATGCGTGTTCATCCTGCGCGTTTTCGGCCCGGGCCTGCGCGTGGAGACCTGCTGGGACAACCACGACGTCACCGATGTGGACCTGCACCTGATGAAGCAGGGACTGGGCACCGCCTTCTGCAGTGACTCGGACTGCTCGTACGACAACTGCAAGGCCGACAACTGGAACCACGGCGACTGGAACCTCATCGCCACCGATCTGCCCAACTGCGTGGACACCAAACTCGGACTGTTCTGGGCACAGCATCCCGACGGCAACTGCAAGAACCCGCGGCTCGATCTGGACAACATCTTCGACAGCCAGGGCATCACCCCCGAGAACACCAACATCGACGTCCCCGGCAACGGGGAGACCTACCGCATCGGCGTCGACTATTACTACGGCGCCGCAGGCATCATCACGCACCCGGTCGTGAACATCTACTGCGGCGGTCGCCGCGTGGCCACCTACGGCTATCCGGTGCAGAACCAGGTCACGCTCTCGGACTCCGGCGGCATGGGCTGCTCCACCGGCAACTTCTGGCGCGTCGCCGACGTCACCACCACCGTGGTCGGAGACGACGTCACCTGCGTGGTCACGTCCCTGGCCGACGGCGACGGCAACCCCTACATCACTTTAGGAAATCCCCAGTATTAGGGGCGAGGAGGATCACCATGAGAACCCGCTTTCTTC
>JAHITJ010000124.1 GCA_018817795.1 Myxococcota bacterium
ACAACCCGCTGAACATCATCCATCGCGACATCAGCCCCCAGAACATCCTGGTCTCGTATTCCGGTGCCGTGAAGATCATTGACTTCGGCATCGCCAAGGCGGCCGAGGGGCTTCATCACACGCAGGACGGCGTGATCAAGGGCAAGTTCCGCTACATGGCGCCCGAGCAGGCCATGGGTCTGGCCATCGACCACAGGGTGGACATCTTTGCCGCCGGGGTCGTGCTCTATGAACTGCTGCTCGGGGAGACCCACTCCAAGGGCGCCACCGATGCCGAGTTGATCATCAAGGCACAGTCCGGCGCGTTCGAGCCCATCGAGCGGGTGGTCCCGAACCTGCCCCGGGACCTGGCAGAGGTCGTCAGGAAGGCCCTGATGAAGGATCCCTCTGAGCGCTTCCCGAGCGCGCGGCTGTTCCGGACCGCGCTGGACGGGATCGTCAAGCGCGAGGGGCTCGAGGTCGCGCCCGAGGCCATGGCGTCGTATCTGAACAACATGTTCCCGGACGTGTATTCGCGCGGCTCCCGCGTCGACGAAATCGAGCAGCTCGCCGGGGACATCCTCGAATTGTCGCCGCTGCCCGAGACCGGGCAGATGCAGTCGATGCCGCGCGGCCCGGGATTTGCCGCGGGCAGCGGTTCCATGCCTGCGGCCTTTCCGCAGCCCCTGTCGGCACGTCCGGCGCCGCTTCCGGCACATTTGGCGCCGCCCCCCACCATGGACTTCTCCTCACCGCCGCCGCCGCCGCCGGCCCCCGCTGGGGTTGTGCCGCCGGCCCCCGCGCCGCTGCCTGAGGCCCATCCGGTGGGGCTGACCAAGGGCACCTCGGAGAAGGCGCGCGAACGGCGCAAGCGCGAGCGTGACCAGAAGAAGGAGGAGCAGGTCCGCGTCGACAAGGAAAACGAGACCATGCGGGTCAACGCCAAGGCCGCGGCCAAGGCCCTCCCCAGGGTCAAGCGTCCTTCCGTGGTGTGGCCGTTTGTCGACCGCCTCGGAAAGGCGTTCGTGAACACGCTGGTCAACATCTTCCTCGGGGTGCTGGTCATCGCCATCGGGGCGGGCATCCTGTACTTCACACGCTCCGAGGAGGCCCAGGAGAAGAAGGATCCCAAGAGAACGCCCATCGCTGATCCGGCCAAGGACTGCAAGCGCGGTCCCGTCGAGTTGACGCTGGTCTCGGATCCCTCCGACGCCGAGGTCTGGCTCGACGGTGAAAAGATGGATCTTCCGTCCCCCTGGCACAACGTGAAGACCGACATGTGCTACAACGTCCCCCTGGCCATCCGGATGGTCAAGGGCGACCTCTCCTATGAGCAGAAGGTGGACTACCCCGTCGAGGGCGGCCGCATCACGCTGTCGGTGAAACTGGAGAAGGGCGGCAACATGAGCGTCGAGCCCGACTCCACCGGCACGGGCACCGGCACCGGCTCGGGCACCGGCTCGGGAGGCACGTACCGTCCCACGGGATCGGGTTCCACTGGATCGGGCATGCGTCCGGCCCAGGACCCGCCGCCCCAGGATGCGCCGCCTGCCGATGGTCCGGTGGATCTCGCCGGTGGCGTGGGCGTGCTCAAGATCACCTGCTCGGCGCCGTGCACGATCCTGATCGCCGGCAAGAACAAGGGCAGCGAGAAGGTCTTCCGTCTGCGCGCCCGCAAGGATCCCTACGCGATTCAGGCGGACTTCGGCTCGGGTGTCCTGTCCGAGATCAAAAAGGTCTACATCTTCCCCAACCAGGACAACTTCGCGCACTTCTCCCATCCGTAGAAGAAAAGAAAAGAGTTTTTACCACGGAAAACGCGGAACACGCGGACTGGACCCCTGCCCTGTGGACAGGGCGCGGCGAACGGTGATAGGGGATCATCGAAAGTGGCCACCGCTGTGACTCACCGAGAATGCGCCGGAAATACGCTTGGGTGGACATCCGGAGGAGCCGCTTCGGAAAAGGGTCCGCTCACCTCCGCGCCGCGGAGCCATAGGGCGCATCGAAGCGCCGCGCGTGGGCGTTGTGCTTCTTGAGCATGCTGTTCCAGTAGAAGTTGAGCAGACCCGTGCGCATCACCACACGCAGCGCCCGCAGTTGCCACGGACCGAAGGTGCGCGGACCGGCAAGCCTGGCCCGCAGCTCGTCGGAGAAACTTCCATCGCGGCCGAGCTCTCGACCCGCCCGGATGAAGGCCGCCTTCGTCCTGGCCACCTGCCAGGCCGGCATCACACGGATGCCCTCGACGCCGCCCTTGATGAGGGTGCCGGCGTGCACCCATCCCAGCCTGCTGCTGACCCGGGCAAGGTAGCGGGCGACGGCTTCGGAGTGGATGGACTCCGGAAAGCCCGATTGCACGACGAAGGCGATCCGCTTCCCCTTCAGTTGCGCGGGCTCTGCAGTGCCCACCGCCTCCAGGAAGGCCTTCACGAGGCCGGGCATCGAGTCGGTGTAGAGCGGGAAGACGAGCACCACCTCGTCGGCAGCCAGGAAGGCTGCGCGCTGGGATTCGAGGTCGCTGATCCTGGCCAGATCGAGCACCGGGGGTTCGGCCACGCCGGCCTTGGCCATCCCCTGGGTGAGCCAGGACAGGATCAGGCGGGAGTTCGAGTTCTTCCCACGGGGTGAGCCGTTAAGCAGTAAGCGCGTCATGAAGGACCTCCTCGATGGGCGTGGACGTGGTGGCGAACAGCCGCAGATTCGTCCGGGTGTTTTTCGAAAAGCGCTGGAACAGGGAGTGTGTGATGTCCAGGTCTTCGTCGGTGTCGGCCGGGGTGGGACCGAGGATCAGGCCGACGTCGGCGTTGTGATCGTAGCGATGACGGTGGTGGCATTC
>JAHITJ010000014.1 GCA_018817795.1 Myxococcota bacterium
AGGTTGGTCTGGGTCGTCTGGGCGCGCGTCTTGATGAAGCCGGCATCGTCGAGCTCGACTTGTTCCCGGATCAGCAGCGTGTTGGGATCGTGCCCTATGGCCACGAACATGCCCGTGACCGGCAGGACGCGCTCGGCGCCTGTGTTTACGTCGCGCAGGCGCAGACCGGTCACACCGGAGTCCCCCGGATCGCCCAGGACCTCGAGGATCTGGGAGTTCCAGGCAAAAGAGATCTTCGGGTTGGACAGCGCCCGTTCCTGCATGATCTTGGAGGCGCGCAGGGAGTCACGACGGTGCACCACGGTGATGCTGCGGGCGTGATGGGTCAGAAACAGCGCGTCCTCGAGGGCGCTGTCTCCGCCACCGATGACGGCCACGTCCTGGTCGCGATAGAAGAAGCCGTCGCAGACCGCGCAGGCGGAGACGCCGTAGCCGCGCAGCTTCTGCTCCGACGGCAGCCCGAGGTAGCGGGCGGTGGCGCCGGTGGCCAGGATCACGGCCCGGGCGCGGATCACGGCGCCGGAGGCCAGCGTCAGGCTCTTGGGGTGCCCGGAAAGGTCCATGGCGGTGACTTCGTCGGAGACGATGCGTGTGGAGAACCGCAGGGCCTGGGTACGCAGATCCTCGATCAGTTCAGGACCACGGATGCCCTTGGGATAGCCCGGGAAGTTCTCCACCTCGGTGGTGTCCATGAGTTGGCCACCGGCCATCATTCCCTCGATCACCAGGGGGTTGAGGCCGGCCCGGCCCGCGTAGAGCGCGGCGGTCAGTCCGGCGGGACCTGAACCCACGATCACGAGGTTCTCGGGGTCGGCAAAGGAAACGGCTGATGAAGAATCTACTTGTTCGGTCATGGATCACCTCCGGAAAAAGGACATCGCATCCGTTGGGAGCATGTCTGGAAAAACCCTTGGTTGGAATTTCCCGACTTGCTCCTATAGTTTTCTTTTCCGCCTCGTCAAGGGTCGGGCTGCCTTTTTGTCTGGCGATTTATTTAATGGGTGCTTGTCAGGGGACCCGTCCCGGAAGGGACGAGACGCCGGCGCGGCGGTGGCTGCGTCTTTCGGCCTGGGAGCGTCAGGCGCGGAGCCTGAGGGTTTCTGCCGCCGGCTGTGTCTCTGTCCGTTGCCGGGACCACGCCGTGGCGAAATGGAATCGGCTGGCGCGGCGGCGGCTGGCGGATCTGTGCAGGGAGCTAGATGGATTGGGCGGCTGCCCGGGCGCGGTTATTCCGGAATGCCGCCGGAGGGATCGGGCACCATCGCAGGCTCGGCCGCAGGGACGCCCGCAGGGACGGGCGCGGCCGCGGGCGCCGGACTGCGGGTGGGTGGTTGTCGTCGCGGATCTTGCATGGCTGTTTGCCAGGCCTCCTGAGCCTTCGCCTTGGCCTCCGGGGTCAGGGGAACGATGCGCAGGTTGTCAAAGTAGGCGTCGGACTTCCAGTTCGAGAAGCCGAAGTAGCGGTTGCCAGGACCGTACAGCGGTGCCGGGTCCACCAGGCGCAGGGCCGGAGAGTCGTCGATCCACCAGGAAATGATCATCTTCCCGTCCTCCAGGAAGGTCTGGATGCGCCAGTGATGCCATTTTTCCAGCGTCACCGGGTAGCGGGTGGAGTGCAGCAGGGCGCGGTCGTGCTCGTCACGCCGGGCGATGAACGTCTTGGTGTTGTTCCACCCGCCCTGGCACAGGACGTAGCCCGTGGCCCAGTAGCGGCCGCGGTTGAAGGCGAAGCTCTTGCCGTCTCCGAACAGTTCGATCTTCAGGTCGCCGTCGGGAGACAGGCCGCGCGCGTCGAGGGTGATCTCGACCTCCGCGGGCAGCGGCCGGCTCAGCCACAGCGGGTGGTTGTATCCGCCCGAGATGTACAGCGCGCCCCGGTCGATGATATAGCGGCCGATGGTGTCGAACCAGTCCTTTCCGGGGCTGGTACGTTCGAAGTCGTCCTCGTAGGGCCGGTCCAGCGGGGCCTTGCGGGCGCAACCGGCCATCACCAGGAATCCAAAGAGAAGGCAGAGAATTCGGATCATCGGTCTGTCCGGACGTGCAGTGGAAGTGGGTTCATGAAATCGCCTCGTTCCTTCAGGTCGATCCCATGAAGTATCCACGTGCGGAAGCCTGTGTCAAGGCGGGGCGTCGGGGAGACAGGTCCTAGAACTGGAAATAGATGAAGGGGACGACGTCGGTGGAGGCGACCTTCTGCAGGAAGAAGGCGAAGGCGAGGATCACCGCGGCCTGCACCGGCGACCACAGGCGCGAGAACCACGCCACGCCGCGCTCGGTCCAGGTCCGCGGGAAGCCGTGGAGCCCGAAGCCGATGCCCAGCACCAGGGCGACGGTCCAGGGCAGGTTCATCAGTCCGGAGGGTCCGTCCAGGGCACGGCCGAGCACGGCCATGGCCCGGGAGAAGGAGCCGGCGCGGAAGAACACGAACGCGAACACGACGAAGTGGAAGGTGACCGCCGTGCGCAGGATCCGGGAGGGCCAGGAGGTCGCGGGGCGGTGCCAGCCCACGGTGCGCATGATCACCAGGCCCGCGCCGTGCAGAAAGCCCCAGAAAACGAACGTCCAGGCTGGTCCGTGCCACAGGCCGCCCAACAACATGGTGATGGCCAGGTTGACCTGGGTGCGCACGGCCGAACATCGGCTCCCGCCCAGCGGGATGTACAGGTAGTCTCGCAGCCAGGAGGACAGGGAGATGTGCCAGCGGCGCCAGAAGTCCGAGAGGTTCTGCGCCAGAAACGGCGCATTGAAGTTCTCCGGCAGGTGGAAGCCCAGCAGGAGGGCGCTGCCGATGGCGATGTCGCTGTAGGCGGAGAAGTCGCAGAAGATCTGCAGCGTGTAGCCGTAGATGCCCGCGACGGTCTCGGGGGAGGACATCATCTCGGGGGTGTCGAAGACGCGGTCCACGAGGTTGATCGCGAGGAAGTCCGCGATGACGATCTTCTTGAACAGGCCGATGGCGATCAGGGACATGGCGCGGGCCGCCTGTGCATCGGTCAACTCCCGGGGCCGGTCCAGCTGCGGCAGGAAGTCCACCGCGCGCACGATGGGGCCGGCGACCAACTGCGGGAAGAAGCTCACGTACAGTGCGTAGCGGATCGGCGAGGGCTCGGGTTCGAGGTGGCCGCGATAGACGTCGACGAGGTAACTGAGCGACTGGAAGGTGTAGAACGAGATGCCCACGGGCAGGACGATCTTTTTGGAAAAAGCAATGGAAAACGGCAGGGACGCGTCGAAGGTGTCGAGCAGGATCTCCAGCGAGGACAGGGAAAACCATGTATATTTAAATATTGCCAACACCAGCAGGGACGCACCCACGCCGGCGATCAGGTACAGGCCCTTGCGGTCCGGATCGGTGCGGATCCGCGCGGCGCACACCCAGGTGACGACGATGACCCCGAGGATCAGGCTCAGGTACGCCGGGTTCCAGAACCCATAGAAGAACAGGCTCGCGGCCAGCAGCAGCCAGCGTTGGAAGGCCGGACGGCGCACCAGGGCCCAGAAACCCCAGAACACCACCAGGAAGAACAGGAGATAGGCGACGCTGTTGAAGAGCATGGTTCAACTCACAGGGAACCGACGGCCAGCAGCAGGTCGTGGTAGATCAGGTTGCCCATCAGTTCGCCGCCGTCGGACGTGATGTGGGTGAGGTCGCCCATGGCCAGGCGCGGGCGGTGCTCATACCATGAAACGATGGCGGTCTCGCCTCCCATGGCTGCGAGGGTGTCGAACCAGGCGCAGCCGGCGGCCAGGGCGGCCTCCTTCTGGAGTCGCGCGATCTCGAGGATCACCGGCAGGGTGCGGTAGCGGCCGTTGCGCTTCTCGACCTTGTCCGAGGGACCCACGACCAGGCAGGAGAGCGGACGGGTTGCGCGCATGCGCGTGAAGAACTCAATGATCAGGTCGCGGTAGTTATCCTCCACACCCGTGTCGCTCTCGTTGAGCCCGAACTGGAAGGCGACCAGATCCGGCGCGCGGGCGGCCACCTCGGCCCGCAGATGGTCCGCGGGGAGGCTGCTCCAGTTCTCGTACCGGGCCCCCGTCAGGCTGATGCTGTCGACGACCACGCCCGGTCCCTCCTTTTCCAGGAACACGGCGTTGAGGCGCAGAACGCCGCCGGAGACGCTCTCGAGGATCAGTTCGCGTCCGGACGGCACCGGCACGCGGATGAAGTCCTCGCGGAACTTGTCACCACGGGTCTCCACGACGCGGATACGTTTCTGGCCGGCGACCACGGCGAAGGCGCCCCCCTCGGGGTGGCGCAGGAAGTGGATCTGGACCACGTCGAAGGAGGTAGCCGCGGTCTTCAGTTGGAACTTCACGGTGTTGCCGGTTCCCTGGTGACCGATGCCGATGCCGCCGAAGCCATAGCGTCGATCCCGCGACGGATGACTGATCGGACAGTAGGGTCTCCAGCCCGGCGAGAGCGTCAGGCCGACCTGCGCGTGATAGTGCCATGCCCTCAGCGGATAGACGGCCACATAACCGGGGCCACCGCAGCCGAACGCCTGCTGGAACCGGTTGCGCAACGTGGAGGTGATCTTGTCCCCGGAGGTGATCGAATCGGCGAAATAACTGATGCGCGTGAGCTCCCGGCCACGGCGTGTCAGATCGAGGCGCTCGATGAACCGCGAGAGCGCGTGGGAGCCGTCCCGGACCCCGGGCAGGCAGGGCACGGTCAGGTGGCCGAAGCGCTGCAGCGTCTTCGGGTCGCGGCTGCAGGGCTGCTGCACATGTTCGGCCGGCTTTCCGGCTGCGGGAGGAGTCCGGGCGCGGACGGCCTGCTCGGCCTGGGCGATTTCCGAGCGCACATCGGTCGCATCCGGAATCCGGCCGGTGGGACGTTCCTTAAATATAAAAAATGCGGCGAAGGACGGCCAGGGATTCCCGGCGGCCGGCAAAAGCATGGAACCGGCAAGAGCCAATATTAAAATATAAGACACCAGGAAGGGCTTTTTGAAAAACTCGGAATCCGGTAATTGAAGTCTTGGCCACATGGGAACCACCCCGCCGTCAGGGCGTCAGGACAACGGTGCATATCACAGCCTCGGATTTCCTCCAACTGTCCAGAAGAGATTTCCACTTTTCGCCGGAAGGGTGTCGCCAACCCCCCCCGAACCCCCCGCAGGGTCGCCGAAGGGGTGATTTTCTGTGACCCATATCACCCGTGGGGCCACGAGGACGCCCCGAAAGTAAAGATCCTGGAATTTCCTTTGATTTTCGGAGTTTTCCGGAATTTTTTCATGGCACTCTCCAATTTGCCGTGTGCCAGGTCACAGACCACGGGCCCGGTTTCGCCCGCCTTGAAAATAGCAGGTGAATTGTTCTTGACTGCTTTTTGGAACTGTCCTACACAAACGGGGTGCTTCCCCACGGCGAAGTACCTTTCAAAGGAGCCCGATCGTGAAGAACCTGAAGGTAATCATTCCATTTTTCCTCACGCTTCTCATCGCGCAACCCGGTTGGTCCAAACCCGAATCCGAGGAAGATATTCCCGCTGTCGACGACAATGACACCTCGGTGGAGGTCAAAAAGGACGCCGGCGAGACAAAATCCGAGAAGCCCCATTGGCATGGATTCTCCCTGAACCTCGGCCTTGGCAGCAACCATGTGCTCAACGCCGAGCCCGAAAACGCCAACTGGTCGACCTCGTACTCGCTGCGCGCCGGCTGGAAGATGGGAAAGATGCTGTTCTCTGAGAACAAGCACCTCAAACCGCTGACGCTGTCGGCCTCCTTCAGTTTTTCCAATGAAATCATGGGTAATGATCCCCGCTACCGTTCGCAGTTCTTCAACGACACAGAACTGTACACCAACAACCTCAGTTACCTTGGCGTCAACGACTCGATCCTGAACCGCGCCGAGGCCGATGCCCTGGATCGTCGCGTCGACGGCACCCAGCGCCGTCTCGACTACAGTGACATCAACATCACGATCGCCCACGGCAGCCTGTTCACCATCCCGGGCGCCGAGATCGAGGTGTCCGGTTCCATGGGATTCCTGATCCCGCTGTCCCTGACCTCGCGCAACGTGGGCCTGAACACCAAGTGGGACACCGGCCTGGACTTCTCCCGCACCTTCAAGGTGGGGGGCCGGGACCTGACCCTGTCCTACGGCATCACGTTCTCTTATTACTTCTATAAGTATAAGACCGCTCTGATCAATCACATGAGTGAGCCCATTCTCGTCAACGGCATCCCGGTGGACACCCTCGAGAACGAGTCCGTCGCGCGCATGAACGAGTTCGGCTTCACCAACATGTTCTCAGTGGGCTACTCGCCGGCCAAGAAGGTCAACCTGTCGGTCGCCTACGGCCTGCTGACCCTTCGCTCCTACAAGCTCGACAACTGCCTGTACACCACGCCCAGCGGCGAGGTCATCGACGTGTGCGCCTCGACCACCGACGTGCGTGGCTACGATCCGGGCGGCCGCGGCCGTCGCGACTACCAGATGTTCTCCGCCGGTGTCACCTACAAGGCGCTGGATTATCTGACGCTCGGTCTGACGCTGAACTCGTTCACGCCGCAGTTGAAGGCCAACACCGAGGATTATCAGCAGCCGTTCCTTAGTTTCGACCGGAACAACTACAGTTCGCTCATGTTTAATATCAGTTATTCTGTGGACGCTTTTTATAACAAGGTATTGAAGTAATCACAGGAATTGGAGGTAGGTCAATATGTTGAAAAATCGCAAACTCTTCACAACAATGCTCATCGCCATGTTCATGGTGGTCATGGGCTGCGCCGAGGAACGCCCGCCGCGTTCGTATGTGCAGCCGCATGTGCTCGCCAAAACCGACTTCACCGGTGACTGGTACTACGCTCCCACGGTAGTCGATGTGGGCTTCGCGTCCACGGTGACCTTCATCGGTGAGACTTCCATGGACGTCGCCATCATCCGATGGGAAATCCAGGAAGACACCATCCTCGCCCGTCTGGCCTACGATCGCATCACCGGCGCCGAGGCGAGCTCGCATGAAGACTGGAAAGGCGAGATCGTCGGAGCGTGGGCCATCAGCCACTTCGACATCATACGCGACTACAACGCCTCCACCGGTGAAGAGACCAACATCATCCGTGAGACGCAGGAGCGTCCCTGGTATCAGCGCGAGTTCATGCGCATCGACTGGTCCGCGAACAAGTCGACCTCCTGGGCCCTGATGTGGACCCACGTGATCAAGGTGGACTCGGCCAGCTACAACGTGACCGACCCCAACTCCCCGTACTATCCGAAGTACGTCCGCGACGCCAAAGGCGACCTGAACTACATCGAGATCACCGACCATGTCATCATGGCCCCCGAGATGCGTACCCTCGACGGCTGGGATTTCATGGGCCTGACCGCGATCCCGGACTGCTTCTTCTACGGGACCACGACCTCCTGCAACGCTTCGCAGATCATGATCCGCCACTCGTTCCGCAAACTGAATCCGGACAACGAGTATTCGCCGCATCTGTACACCCAGCGTGAGCATGACAAGTTCGGCTTCTTCATGTCGAACCGCCTGACGTACAATCGTCAGTATGACATCCTCATCCAGGAACTGAAGCAGTATGCCAACAAGTGGAACTTCTTCGAGGAGACCTTCAAGAAGGCCACCTCCCAGACCCAGGCCACCCTGTATGCTGACACCGTGAAACACACGGCCGTCAACGGCGAGTTCTTCACGTGCCCCGGCGGCTCCGAGCCCTGCCGTTACCTGGACGACAACAAGAAGGTCTACATCATGGGCTTCCGTGTGTACACCAACTCCGATGTCCTCCCTGATGAACGCCCCCTCGTGCACTGCCCCGGTGACAACGACGACTATGGCAACCCCCGTCCCTGCTTCTTCAAGGACGACGGCATGGTCTACGTCGCGGCCAACCCGGACTGGCTGCAGAACCCCGTCAAGGCCGAGCCCGTCCAGATGCGCTATGTCGACCGCACCATGCGCCCGATCGTGTACTACGCCAACTCCATGACCCCCGACAGCATCGCCCACTGGGAGCTCGACGCCCAGGGTGCCCCCACCGGCAACCTGACCGGCCCGCTGATGGACGTCATCGACGACTGGGCCAAGGCCCACAACGGCTGGCTCGACTTCCTGAAGGTCTCCCGCCTGGGCGCCGACGGTCGTGAGCAGCAGTCCGTGCTGATGTGCCCGTACGTTGCCAAGGACGACACCCGCACCTGGTACGCCTACGGCTCCAACAAGCAGGTCATCTGCGAAAAGGACGTCCGCCTGGGCGACCTCCGCTTCCCGCAGGTCGTGTGGGTCGACTCTCCCCAGCAGTCCTCTCCGCTGGGCTACGGCCCCCCGCTGCCGGACCCCCTGACCGGTGAGAGCATCTCCATGGTCTCCAACATCTACGGCGCCGCGCTGGACTCCTATGCCGCCTACGCCCGCGACGTGGTCCGTCTGCTGACCGACCAGAACTTTGCCTTCGACGACTACCTGATCGGCGACTACCAGGCCGTCTGGACCGCCATGACCGGCCAGGGCATCCACAACAAGTCCCTCGACAGTCTCAACAACAACAAGTTCAACTGGCAGCGCACCGGTCAGGCCATGTCCCAGGACCGCATCCGCAAACTGTTCCGCAACATGGACACCTCCTGGTCCCACGGCCTGGCCCCCGAGGCCCCGCTGGCCCTCGGCCAGGGTGCAGCCGCCTTCAAGAACTCCCTGAACCGCCGCATGGCCGCCCTGGAAGTCTCCGGCGCCCTGGGCGACGGCACGGGCTACTATGCCGGTTACAGCCGCCTGAACCGCCTGCGCAACACGCCCATCGAGGATCGCCTGATGACCCGCGACGTGCTGCTGGCCTCTGCTGCGACCCTGCAGGCCGCCGGCTATGACCCCCAGACCGTCGACGCCGGCGCCCTGCCGTACGGCTCCACGATCCGCGCCAAGGTCTCCCCGCTGACCACCCTCAACCTGAAGTATCACCGCGCCATCAACGATCTCAAGTACAAGCACTTCGCCCAGAAGGGCTGCATCATGTACACCGAGTTCGCTCCGTTCGAGGACCCCGCCACCTACGGCGTGGCCAAGCAGTTGGTCGACACCTATTGCGGCGGCACCTGGGATGACGGCCAGGGTGGCTGGGACTGCGCCACCAAGATCTACGACGCCCTGCGCGCCGAGATCTACGTGGGCGTCACCATCCACGAGATGGGCCACAACCAGGGCCTGCGCCATAACTTCAAGGGTTCCTACGATGCGATGAACTTCTACGACGAATACTGGGAAATCCGCAACCACGACGGCACGGCCGGTCCGCGCACGTCCGACCCCATCACCCAGTACGAGATCGAGAACCGCCTGGAAGACTACGCCTACTCCTCCATCATGGACTACGGCGCCAAGTTCAACTCCGACTTCATGAAGCTGGGTCGCTACGACTTCGCGGCGATCAACTACGGCTACGGCGGCATGCGCCAGGTCTTCAACACCACCGGCACGGACATGCAAGGTCTGCAAGCGGTGCAGAACTTCTCCGAGTGGGGCTGGCCGACCGCGATGATCTTCTCGATCCCGCTGCAGGCCGTTCACTACACGCGCTTCCAGAACTTCGCCAACCTCAGCGAGTCCAACCGCTCCTGGGTCCCCAACAACTGGATCGTCTACAGCGAGTCCAACGACCTGCGCGTCACCGACGCCTCCCTGGATTCGGCCGGCACCGGCCGTCTCATGATCCCCTACGGCCACTGCTCCGACGAGTTCCGCCAGAGCCAGCTGGGCTGCAACTATTTCGACAAGGGCGCCGACCTGTACGAGATCTCCAAGACCCTCGAAGAGATGTATGAAAACTACTACATCTTCAACAACTTCTCCCGCGGCCGCTACACCTGGGGCTGGGACGAAGGCGCCTACATGAGTCGCATCGCCGGCCGTTACTTCGACGTCCCGCAGAACCACGCCCAGTACTACGCCCTCTACCTGGGCATCTTCCAGGATCAGTTGGGCCCGGATATCGGCGGCGACACGGCCGTCGAGGACTTCTTCACCGATCCGGTCAACGGATGGGGCTTCTGGACCGCCGCCGTGGCTGACATCTTCTCGATGTTCATGCGCGTGGTCACCATGCCGGTCCCCGGCTATTATGCCGAAGTCACCGGTCCCAACGGCGAGAGCTACTACAAGATGTCCGACGAAACCGGCGCGTATTGCGGCGGCCAATTTGGTCCGGGCACTGGTTGCGAGTTCCTGGTTCCCCTCATCGCCGGCAAATACATCGACGATTCGTGGGACTTCGACTACGGCTATGAGTGGTATATGAAGATCACCCGCCGCGGCCAGTTCTTTGACCGTCAGATCGCCATCCAGACGCTGGCCACCGCCGAGAACAACTTCATGGGTCGCGACACCCAGGAGGACAAGCGCCAGTACACGATCAACTTCGCCCGCCTGTTCCCCAACCAGATCCTCGACTACTTCGCGGGCATCCAGACCAACGACTTCTCCAAGATCGCGCCGGCCTTCTGCGGTACCGAGACCGTCAATGGCATCCCCTACGTCGCCCGCGTCGAGCATCCCTACGCGGCCGACCTCGACGCCCCGCGCTGCTCCACCCTCACCGGTGGGACGTACCTGGGCAACATCTACCCGAACAACACCTTCACGGTGCAGTTGTACTCCGCGGTCCTGGGCATGGCCATGTTCCCGATGAACTACAGCCAGGACTTCATCGACAAGTCCCGCATCTACGTCAAGGGCGGTGGCGAAGGCATCGACTTCTCCCATCTTGACCCGGCCATGGTCATCGAGTTTGAGGATCCCCTGTCCCACAAGGTGTTCGTGACCCTGCGCTATGACGACGCGGTGCAGAACGGCTCGACCTTCAATGTCAGCATCGGCGCCCGCATGCTCGACTACGCCGCAGACCTGCTGGGTCTGTACGAGACGGCTCAGGACGATTATGACAACACGGCCTCCGAGGCCAACTACAACGCCCTGCAGATCGCCTACCGCAACTACAAGAACTATGTCGACAACCTCGAGATGGTTCGCGGTCTGACCCGCATGCTTGAGTGGGCTGACTACACCGACCAGTAAGACGCTTCCCGGGCGGGGGAGGAGAACCTTCCCCGCCTCTTTCTTTCTCCCCAATAATTAATAATTGAAGCGCGAAGAGTTCGCGTCCCGCCCAAAACGGCGATTGACCAAACAGCGAAATCGCCGTACAAACGATCACTCGATGGAGGTTTGAACATGGACTTTAAAAAAATCAATGAAAAAGCAGCAGCCAGCCTCGTGGAATGCAAGGAATTCCTCAAGGACATCATCGCGATCCGTTCCACCAGCACCGAAGAGGCCGCCGTGGTGGCCCGCATCCAGCAGGAGATGATCAAGGCCGGCTTTGACGAGGTCAAGACCGATGGGTTCGGCAACGTCATGGGACGCGTGGGCACCGGCCCGCGCCAGATCGCCTTCGACGCGCACATCGACACCGTCGACGTGGGGAACCCAGAACTGTGGAAGACCAAGCCCTTCGAACCCGTCGAGGTCGACGGCGTGATCTACGGCCGCGGCGCCTCCGACCAGAAGGCCGGCATGGCCGCGATGGTCTACGCCGCCCGCATCATCAAGGAGCTGGGCCTCGGCAAGGACTTCTCCGTGTGGATGGTCGGCTCGATCCAGGAGGAGGACTGCGACGGCCTGTGCTGGCAGTACATCCTGCGTGAGAAGGTCCTCGAGCCCGAGGTGGTCGTCCTCACCGAGCCCACCAACCTGAACATCTACCGCGGCCACCGCGGCCGCATGGAGATGGAGGTCGAGACCTCCGGCATCTCCTGCCACGGCTCGGATCCCACCCGCGGGGACAACGCCGTGACCAAGATGGCCCAGATCATCATCGAGATCGACGAGCTCAACAAGAAGCTCCCTCCGAAGGCCTTCCTGGGCAAGGGCACCGTGGCGATCTCCCATATCCGCTCGACCTCTCCGTCGCTGTGCGCGGTGGCCGACTCCTGCACGATCCACCTGGATCGCCGCCTCACCGAGGGCGAGGACGCCGACACGTCGGTTGCCGAGATTCTGGCGCTGCCGTCAGCCAAGGCCGCCGGTGCCAAGGTGCGCATCCTCGACTACGACGTGCCCTCCTACAAGGGCACCCGGTACCCGACCAAGAAGTTCTATCCTACGTGGGTTCTCGATGAGAAGCACAACGCCGTGCAGAGCGCCGTGGAAGCCGGCGAGGGCGTCCTCGGACGTCCCCCGATCGTCGACAAGTGGGTGTTCTCCACCAACGGCATCGCCACGGCCGGCATGTTCAACATCCCCACCATCGGCTTTGGCCCCGCCAACGAGATCTACGCCCACAGCCCGATGGATCAGTGCCCGGTCGAGCATCTTGAAAAAGCCATGGCCTTCTACGCGGCGTTCGTCGACGCCTACTCGCGCCGGTAAATGCCATGACCACCGAGCGAACCTACGCCATGATCAAGCCCGACGCGGTCGCCGCCGGCCACGTCGGGGAAATCGTCGCCGCCATCGAGTCCTCCGGGCTGAAGATCCGCGCCCTGGAGTTGATGCACCTGACGCCGGCCCAGGCCCGCGGGTTTTATCGCGTGCACGTCGAGAAGCCGTTTTTCCCGCTCCTGCTCGAGTTCATGACCTCCGGGCCCGTGGTGGCCATGGTCCTCGAGGGCTCCGCAGCGATCACCCGCTGGCGCGCGCTGATGGGCCCCACCGATCCGTCACGGGCCGAACCCGAGGCCCTGCGTGCGCGCTTCGGCACCGACATCACCCGCAACGCCGTGCACGGCTCCGATGCCCATGACACGGCCGACGAAGAGATCGCCTACATGTTCGGGGGCCGGTTCCTCGATGGTCTGGTCTGATCCCACTTTTCTGGGATGGACCCCCGCCGACTGGCGGACGTGGTTTTCCACCCGCGGGCGGCCCGGGTTCCGTGGCGACCAGGTCTTCACCTGGATCCACCGCTTCGGCGTGACCGACCCTTTTGCGATGACCAACCTGTCCAAGGATCTCCGGGAGGAGCTGGCCCGGGAGCTGGTCTGGTCCGGACCGTTGAGCGTAGAGCGCGTGCAGCGCTCTGTCGACGGCAGCATCAAGTTCGGCTTCGGCACGGCCGACGGGCACCTCATCGAGAGCGTGCTGATCCCGGGCTCCGGGCGCGACCGCCGCAAGTTCACCGTGTGCGTTTCCTCCCAGATCGGCTGCGCGCTGGGATGCACGTTCTGCGCCACGGCCACGATGGGCTTTCTGCGGGATCTCTCGGCCTCCGAGATCGTCGCCCAGATCCACGAGATCCTGAAGTTCATGGCCGCCGAGCCCGACGCCTGGGACCTGGGGGAGCGGCCCCGCACCCAGTGGCTGACCAACATCGTTTACATGGGCATGGGGGAGCCGTTGCTCAACCTGCCCGCGGTGCTGCAGAGCGTCGCGGTGCTCTCCGATCCGGCGGGTCTGGACTTCTCGTCGCGGCGGATCACGATCTCCACGGCCGGCTGGGTGCCGGGCCTGCGTGAACTGGCCGGGCATCCCGATTTTTCTGGACAACTTGCCATCTCCCTGCATGCCTGCGACGATGGCATCCGCACGCGCCTGATGCCGGTGAACCGCCGGTTTCCGCTGGCGGACCTGCGGGAGGCCCTGCTGGAGTTTCCGCTGCCGGCCCGCCGTCGCATCACGATGGAGTACATCCTCCTGGCCGACGTCAACGACTCCCCGGCCCACGCGCGCGCCCTGGTGCGCTTCTGCTCGGGCCTGCGCGTCAAGATCAACCTCATCCCCTATCATGCGTACGGTCCGGCTTCGCAGTTCTCCGCTTCCCCGCCGGCCCGCAAGGCCGCGTTCACGGAGCTCCTGCAGGCTTCGGGCCTAACCGTGATCGAGCGGTCCAGCGCCGGTGCCGACATCGACGCCGCCTGCGGCCAGTTGGCCAGTTCGGAGAAATCGCGTGCACCACAGTAGCCTGTGGAACTGGCGCCGGCTGCGCTGGTGGCTGGTGTTCGCCGGGCTCGCCTGGGCCTCGATCTTCGCGGTCCTGCTGCACGTGAAGGTGTTCACCCGCACCCAGCTCGGTTTCGCCGTCGACGACGAACTGATCGTCACCTCCTCGGAGCTGGCCGGACTGGCGCGGGGTGACAAAATACTTGCCGCCGAGTACGGCGGTGGGGACACCGCGAACGGCGCTTCAGCCGCCGAGCTTGCCGGACACCGCACCCCGTTTCCCTCCGTGTTTGCCTGGCTGCGCTGGCTCGACGAGCCCATGACAGGCCCGGTCACCCTCCACGTGCGCACCCCGGGGGAAGCTGCGCCGCGCGCTCTGCTGGTCCATCCTGGCCGACGACCGCTCTTCCCCAAGGCCCTGTACACGATCATCCCGGGTCTGATCACGCTGCTGTGCGCGCTGTACCTGGCCCGTCGCCCCGACGTGAACCCCATCTTCCCGTTCCTGGTGCTCACGGAGGTGGCCACCTACGTGCTGGTGCTCTCCTACACCAACCTCGAGAGCATCGCCGCATCACCGCCGCTGCTGGTGCAGTTCTTCGCCTGGAACGTGCTGGCGCCGCCGGCGTTGGTGCTCTTTTTCCTGCGCACGCCCACGCCCATGGCGTGGGGCCGCTGGCCGCGGGCGGGGTGGCTGTTCGTGCCCTCGGTGCTGCAGTTTCTGGCCACGGTGGTCATGTACGTGCGGTTGCTCCTACGCCCTGACGAGGCCATGCAGGGGCAGTTCCTGACCTACACGCGTATCGCGCTGCCTGTGACCAACCTGGGGTACGGCCTGGCCGTCGTCGCGTTGATGGTCCTGCGCATCCGCTCCGGGAGGCAGGAGAAGCGCCTGGGCATCCTGTACCTTGGCTACGGCTTCGTCCTGTCGCTTCTGGGGCTGACCTCGTTCGTGTTCATCCACTCGCAGTCCACGGCGGTAGCCCAGATCCTGGGCGGAAACGACCTGCTGATGGTCCTCTACAGCGTCCTGGCCGTCTCGCTGACCATGTCCACCTCGTCGAAGTGGACGCGGATCCTCGATCGCTGGGTGCACCGCGGCTTCGTCTACGGCGCGATCTCCGCGGGCATCCTGGTGCTGTACATCGGCCTGAGCTGGCTCATCGGCCTGCTGCTCACGCAGATGTTCGGCCTGACCTCGCGCACGGTCACGATCTGGGCCGCCGTGCTCGCCACCGCCGGCCTCTTCTCGGTGCGGCACGTGGTGCAGGAGTACGTGGATCGCCTGTTCTTCAAGACGCGTTACCGCTACGCCGAGACCCTCAGGGAGCTCGGGGAGCGCATGTCCGCGATCATGGAGCTGCCGCGCCTGCTGGCCCAGCTCGTGCGCATCGTCGGTGAGAGTGTCGGGCTGACCTGGGCCCGCGTGTACCGCTTCGAGAACCACAGCCTGACGCTGCTGCATGGCTGGGGGGAAGGTTCAGGGCCCGCGAAGGTGGCGTGCCCCCATGCCCGTCTGGGGCGCTCGCGGGGCGTCCACGACCAGGGTACGGTGCTGTTGAAGTCCCGGATCGCCGGTGACGAGGGTAACGCGCCCCTTCTGGACCTGTTCGGTGAGCTCGACGCCGAATGCCTGGTGCTGCTGGAGTTCCAGGGCGACCTGCTCGGGGTGCTCGCGCTGGGCGCGCCCGCCGAGGCCAACGTGTTCTCGCGCGACGAGGTGGACCTGCTTGCGTCGGTGGGCAAGCAGGCGGCCGTGGCCATGAAGAACGCGCTCTCGTACTCGACGATTCTGTCGCTCTCGGAGAACCTGACCATCCAGAAGCGTGAGATCGAGCGACTCAAGAGCCGGCTCGAGGTGGAGAACGTATACCTTCAGCAGGAGCTGCTGTCGGCGGCGCGCTTCGGTGATCTCGTGGGCGCCTGCGACGGCATGCTGAAGGTGCGGCAGTTGATCGAGAAGATCGCGCCCACCGACGCCACCGTCATCATCACCGGGGAGAGCGGCACCGGCAAGGAGCTCGTCGCCCGCACGATCCACGGACTGTCGGCGCGGGCCGCCCGTCCCCTGGTGGTCGTCAACTGCGCGGCGATCCCGGAGAACCTGCTCGAGAGCGAACTGTTCGGCCACGTCAAGGGCGCCTTCACGGGGGCGGCCCGGCGCCGGATCGGCCAGTTCGAGCTGGCCGACGAGAGCACCCTGTTCCTCGACGAGATCGGCGAGATGCCACTCTCGCTGCAGTCCAAGCTGCTGCGGGTGCTGCAGGAGCGCGAGTTCCACCCGGTGGGCTCCGAGACCCCCGTCAAGGTCGACGTGCGCATCCTGACGGCGACCAACCGCGACCTGTCGGCCATGGTCAAGGCCGGCACCTTCCGCGAGGATCTGTACTACCGCATCCACGTGGTGCCCGTGCACCTGCCGCCGCTGCGCGAGCGCGGCGAGGACATCGCGCTGCTGGCGCAGTACCTGCTCGAACTGCACGCCCGGCGCATGGGACGCCGCGTGAATGGCTTCACCCGCGCGGCACTGGACCGCCTGCGCGCCTATGCCTGGCCGGGCAACGTGCGCGAGCTGGCCAACGTCATCGAGCGCGCCGTGGCGCTGAGCGAGGGCCCCGTGCTCGACGAGGGAGTCATCCTGCCGGTGACCGGTGGCGCAACTGGGCTGCAGCCGCACCCGGCGCAGGCGGGCACGTCGGTGGATGCGTCGCGCAGATCCTCACCGGAGACCGGCGAACTGGAGCTCCCCTACAAGGAGGCCGTGGAAGCCTTCCGGCGCCACTACATCCTGCGCTCGCTCGAGCGCACCGCGGGCAACAAGTCCGAGGCCGCCCGCCTGATGGGCGTGAACCGCCCCTACCTGCATCGCCTGATCAAGGAACTGGGCCTGGCCGAAGGCGGCGACGAAGGCGAATAGAAAACAGCTTGCAACGCCCGCACCCGGGTGGCAACATGGGGGCAATTCAAGCGGCTTCGTTTGAACCGAACACAACAGGAACACAGGAAAAAGGAGACACCATCATGTCCGAAGAAATGGAAAACAAAGTGGAAGAAGACGAGAACGAAGAAGAAGGAAGTGATGTCAACGAGTGGTGGAAAGGCGTACTGGGCGGTCTGTTCATGTTCGCACTGGCGGGCTTTCTGTACTGGTACTTCACCGACTTCGAGAACTCCCATGATCGTTCCCGCCGCATGAACGCCCTCATCGCCGCCCTGTACAACCTCGGCGGCAAGAACCTCGCCTGCGGTGTGGTCGCCGGCATCGGCGCGATCCTGGTCGGCTGGGGCTTCTGGGACTTCACCAAATCCCGCAAGAAATAATTCAGGTCAATCCGGTTCCGCTAAACTACAGTTCAGGGCAGCCGTCGGCGTCATCTTTGCCGTTGAGGTTCTCCGGGTCGTTCGGACACTGATCGTTCACATCCGGGATGCCGTCGCCGTCGTTGTCGGCGTCCGGGCAGCCGTCGCCATCCTGGAAGGCGTCGAGGTCCTCGGGATCGTCGGGGCACTTGTCTGAAGAATCCAGGATGCCGTCGCCGTCGCGGTCCCCGCCGCTGGATGAAACATCGGCGTCAACGGAACTTCCGAAGACCAGGGGCTCTTCTTTTCCTGCACCGGGCTCCGCCGGCAGCGTCGTCCGGGTGCCGGCCTCGGCGGTGCGCGGCGCGGTGGTGAGGGTCTTCTCCTCCGGGGAGGAGGCGCAACCGGACAGCAGCGGACAACCAAGAGCAATACACAAAATTAATTGAAAACCTGTTTTTTTCATTCATCAACTCCGTGTTCTCTTCGGCGCCATCGCCGAAGGGTGGACAGAAACAAGAGACCGGCCGGCCAGAGTGGCGGCCGTGAGGGGGGGGCGGAACCTGGGCCTGAGGCTCGGGAGCCTGGGCTCCCGGACCGGCACGAGAGCCTGTAGGCATCATCGCCTTGCGAAACTGGCATCTGCCGTTTTCCCGGCACGCCGGTGACGACCTCGACGACCCTGAAGTCACCGTAGGGTCGCGGCAGGTACAGCGCGTCGTCGCGCCAGCCGTCGCGTCCGGTGCCCCAGCGGGCACCGTGCCCGAACGCCTCCACGCCGGCCCACTTGTGGTAGAGGTGGGCGACGCCGTCGGGGGTGATGCGGTACAGTTCGTCCGGATAGGAGGGTACGTAAAAGTTGCCGCACACGTCCACGACCAGGCCATCGACCCCGCTGAAACTGCCGGCGACGTCCAGCCAGAAGACGGGGTCCCCCGCCGGGTTCAGGTCCGCATCGATGGGGACCCGGAAGAGCTGGTTCTCGTGGGTGCCGATGATCATGGTGAAATAATCAAGCGTAAAATTGACGATACGGGGACGGAACTCCCCCAGTTCGGGGTAATCCTGTCCGCGCAGCAGCACGGTGGCGGTGCCCTTCTTGGGATCGATACGATAGATGTTGGCATTGTCGCCGGCGTAGAACATCCCGTCGGGCCCCTGCAGGAGGCCGAAGACCTCGCGCAGGTCGGGCAGGAGGGAGTTGATGGCGCCGTCGGGGGTCACCGTGAAGACGCCCTGGTTCTGCGAGGCACCGAGGAGGCGTCCGTCGGGCAGGTACTCCAGGCCGTCGGGTCCCTCCCCTCCGAAGTCCGCCGTGGTCAGCACCTGCGTGTCACCGGCGAGGTTGGCGCGCACCAGGGAAAAACCGTCGAAGCCGGTCACGTACCCGAACTTGTCGAAGGCCAGATCCTTGGAGCCGCGCGGTGCGGCCAGTTCGTTGATCTCCAACGGGGCGGCCGGGATCTGCGAGCAGTTGGTGGGCTGTGATCCCGGCTTCGGATCGGCACCGGTGCAGCCCGCCAGAACCGCGAAGATCAAGAAACGAAGCCACAGACCCGTCACGCGCATGCATCGATTATGACCATGTGATGGTTGATTTCCAAGGAAAACCTTGTTCCGGGGGCGATGGTGGATGATCCGGGTTCAATCGCGTTTCCAGCGGGCAGGGACGAAGCTGCCTTCCTTCGGATAGACCGCCACGTAGGGACAGCCCGCCTCGAACAGCACCGAACAGGGGGTGTTCGGGGAGACGTCGAAGGGGCGCGAGGAGAAGAACTCGGCGGTGTGGGAGCTCCCCTCCACTTCAAAGCGCACCCTGGCGCGGGTGCCACGGGTCCGGGCGCTCAGGAGATCGGGCGGTTCGAAGGTGCCCGCGAGGACCTGCCCGTCCCGGAACAGGCGGCGCTCCAGCGGTCAGGTCATCCAAGTTGAAATCTGGCATTGTTTTCTCCTTCCCGGGAAGGTGCCGGGTCGCGTGCATTTCGTTCATCCGTGAATCTGTCCACCGTCTTCAGTCGTCCGATGCTGCCATGATGAAAAATCCGTAGGTCAGGATGGAAAAGAGCGTGACGGCTCCCAGCAGGAGGTAGTCCGCAGGCCGCCAGACGGTGCCGGGCAGGGGCCGGACCTCGACGGCGAACGTGACGCGGTTCTCGGGAACCGTTCCCCCGGCCAGCAGCGCGCAACAGATCCACCAGATCAGCATGATTCACCTCTGCACCTGCATGGTAGCCGCCCCAAAGCCAAACGCAACCCAAGAATTCAGGGATCGGAGGCGTGGTGGATCCGTCCCTTCCGTTCCCCTTCCGTCTTTTCCGTGGTCTCTTGTGCTTTCCTCGCGGGCAGGCGCCGGTCTACCAGTCGTAGCCGAGGTCGGAGGGCTCGGGCAGGTCGTACAGGACGTCGTCCATGGGATGACGGTACAGGCCCGAGCGCAGGCGCTTCTGATCGAAGAAGTGGCCGACCATGCCGATGGTGCGGCCGAGCATGAACAGGCCGTCGAGGATGCCGAACTCGATGATCTCGGCCTTCTCCTGATCGGTGAACAGGTCACCGCCGGAGGCCATCAGATCCAGGAAGAGGATGCCGATGGCGCCGTCGACGTTGAGGATCAGGTTGTTGCGCTTGGTCAGCGTGATCTTCTCGACCTCGAGGGCGAAGTCCAGGTGCGGGGTCTTCGGGAAGTTCTCCTTGGCGAACTTCTTCAGCAGCGTCACGCGGATGTCCGGATTCGAGGCGCTCTTGATCTTGTGGCCGATGCCCTGGATGTTCACGTTGGTGTTCTTCATGTGGTTGACGAACTCCAGCGGGGTCTGGCCCTTGCGGATGGCCTCGGAGAACTGCTTGGCCGCGCCCGAGACAGCGCCGCCGAAGCGGGGACCGATGGTCAGGATGCCGGTGGCCACCGAGGTCATCAGATCCTTGCCTGCGCGGGCGGTGACGATGGTGTTGTGCGCGCCGGAAACGCAGGGGCCGTGGTCGGCGGTGAGGCGCAGCACCAGTTCCATGAACTGGGCACCCCAGGCGGGCAGGCGCTTCTTGAACCACAGCAGCGCGATCAGTTCGCCCAGGGGCATGTTGTGCTCGACGACCTTGCTCATCGGGATGCCGCAGTACAGAGGCTCGTCGCCGGTGTCGTCGGTGATCGTGCAGATGAAGTTGGTGCCCTTGCGGACCTGGCCCTTGGCCTTGAGCGCGTTGTAGTCGGCCGGGATCGCCGGCGTGTCCGGCAGCGTGCGCTCGGGGATCTTCCCCGCGGCCTTCATCTTTTCGAAGGTCTCGGCCAGCTTCATGCCGTAGTCGTCAAACGATTTCGGGACGATGACGCCGGCCTCGGCAAGCGCCTGGTTCTTGGCTTCGGCGGTCTCGTTGGAGGCCCCGGCCTTGGCGCCGGCGTGGCCGAACTGGACCTCGCCCTTCATCTTCGAGGCGATGGTGCCGGTGACCCAGCAGACCAGCGGCTTGGTGATCTTCTTGGCCTTGATGGCTTCGACGATCCGGTATTCCTCGGTGCCGCCGACCTCGCCCAGGCAGGCGAGCATCTTGACCTCGGGGTTGGCCTCGAAGCGCAGCAGGTGATCCAGCAGCGTGGAGCCCGGATAGGCGTCGCCGCCGATGGCGATGCCCTCGTACAGGCCGTCGGTGTTGCAGGCGATGATGTTGTACGCCTCGTTGGACATGCCGCCGGACTTGGACACGAAGCCCACCGAGCCGGTGCGGTGCAACTTGCTCTCGATGATGTTCTCGATGGTGCCGCCGGTGTTGCCGATCTTGAAGCCGCCGGCGAGGATGCCGCCCACGGTGGCCGGGCCGATGACGACCTTGTTCCTGGCGATGGCCAGCGCGGCCAGTTCACGGGCGCGGCGCTCGGGCACGCCTTCGGCGATGATGACCACGGTCTTGATCGTGGGCTCGTTGATGCCCTCGACCGACGTGGCGTAGGCCGACCGGAAGGACGCGAAGTTGATCAGCACATCGGCGTCCGGGTGCCGCTTGGTGGCCTGCGCGATGGAACTGTAGATAGGGATGATGATCTCCTTGGTGCCCCAGAAGACCTTGTGGTTGCCGCCCTGCTTGGCATTGGGATCGATGATGGCGGCCACCGACGGCTTGTCGCGGCGGCAGACATAGTCGAAGTCCAGCATGCGCTGCACGGCGTTGACCTGCAGGTTGTAGATGATGGCCCGCGTGTTCTTGGAAAACAACTGATAGGACTGCGTCATGTTCGTTTCCTCCAGTGCCCGCTACTGCAGCGCCGCGATGGCCATGGGCACGATGTTGGTCATGTGGGTTTCGGGTCCGTACACTTCGATCGGGAGGTTCAGTTTTCCGCCCAGTGAGCGCATCTGCTCCAGACCAGCCTTGTAGTTGGGTCCGCCGCGCCGGACGTAGATTTTTACATTGCCCTCGCGCAGCAAGTCGGCGTACTGCGAGATCGCGCGGATGATGCCCTTGAAGGTGGCGGCCACATCCGTGAAGTTGGCGATGCCGCCGCCGATGAGCAGTGCCTTGCCCTTGGGGTGGGGCTTGCGGGTCATCAGGTCGAGGATGACGCAGGCGTACTGGTAGGTGAACTCCTCGTTCGGATCGCCGGAGTATTCACCGTACATACCCAGTTCGTCGATGTAGCCCAGGTCGGCCACGGTGTCGGCGAAGATGACCGAGGCGCCGCCGCCGGCGACCATGGGCCAGATGCGTCCGTCGGGATTGAGGACCGTCAGTTTCAGCGAGGCGCCGGTCTTGGCGTCCATCGCCTTCACTTTCGCCTCGTCCGGGCTCAGGTGATGGCCGAAGCCCGCCGGGAAGGTGAGGGTGGTGCCCCAGGTGTCCAGGTGCTCGAAGGCGGCCGTGTCGTCGATCTTGGCGACCAGGTCCAGGGGGATGACCTTGCCCTCGGCCAGGGTGAAAGGGTTGATCTCGAGGTAGGCGAAGCCCTGATCCGCATAGAACCGGTACAGCGCCGTCACGAAGTCCTCGATCTGGGCTTTCTCCGCGCCCTCGACGGGCAGCTGGCCGGCGAAGGAGATGGATTTCGCCTCGACGAGCTGGTTGTCCTTCATGGTGGGGATGTGGATCTCCTTGACCTGATCCCAGTTCTCCTCGACGTAGATGCCGCCCTTGAGCGAGAAGTACACGACGTCCTCGTCGCGGAAGGAGCGCATCGCGACGTAAAACTCCTTGTCCTCGGGGTGGGGAGTGAACGGCTCGATCAGGAACTCGGTGAGGCGGCCCTGCACGCCCGACACCGTGACGGTCTCCTCCCGCTTGGCCTTGATCCAGGCGGCGGCCTCGGCCCACGTCGCGTTGAGCTTCAGAAGGTTGTTCTTGCCGCGCTTGCCGAACAGCATGTCCGGCTTGACCACCAGCCTGGTGTTGTTCAGCCAGGGCTCGGAGACGGGCAGTTTTTCCAGATCCGTCTCCGGGGTGACCAGCGCGTAGTTGGGGTTCATGCCCAGGGGCTTGGACGAGAAGCGGTCCATGACCTGGGCCATCAGTTTCTTGCCGTCATACTCACGAATGCCTCGAATTGCCATGATGTCGGTACTCCTTTGGTAGCAGTTGGGATCAACTGTGCATCTTTCGGGTGTAGGCCAGCAGTCCGCCGCAGCGGAGGATCTCGCGGTCGCGTCCGGTCAGATCCGCACGCACAGAGAACGGCTGGTTCCTGGTCACGTTCTGGGCCTTCCATTCACCCAACTCCAGTTGGGTGATGTCGATTTCAAGGACATCGCCGAATTCGATCGCATCGGTGTCGGTGATCAGCGGCACCACGCCGGCGTTGACGAGGTTGGCGCGGTGGATCCGCGCGAAGCTCTTGGCGAGTACGGCCGACACGTCGAGCTGCCACGGTGCCATGGCGGCGTGCTCGCGGGAGCTGCCCTGACCGTAGTTCTCGCCACCGATGATGAACCCGCCGCCCTTCTCCAGGGCGCGCCGGGCGAAGCCTTTGTCGATGTAGTGGTACGTGAACTTGGCGATCTCGGGCAGGTTCGATCGCAGGTGCTGGGTCAGGCCGCCGGCGGGCAGGATGTCGTCGGTGGAGATGCCGTCGCCGACCTTCAGGATGACCTCGCCCCTGAGCACGTCGGGGGGCGCCGTCTGCGGACGGATGGGCTGGATGTTCGGGGCGCGCCGGATCTCGACCCGGGCGGCGTCGGCCGCGTCGAGGGGCTGGATCAGCATCGAATCGTCGACGAGGTAGCCGGACTCGTAGGCGTCACCGGGATCCACGGGTTCGAGTTTTCGCGGATCGGCCAGTTTTCCGGCCAGCGCCGAGGCGATGGCGGTCTCGACCGAGGCCAGGATCAGGCGCGCGTCGGAGGAGCCGCCGCGTCCGAACCAGTTGCGGTTGACGGTGCGGACGCTGTGGTGCTGGTAGCCTGGGACGTAGCCCATGCCGATGCACGCGTGGCAGCCCGGCTCGACCATGCGGAAGCCGGCGTCCACATAGGAGGCGTAGGAACCGTCGCCGAGCAGGTGCTGCTCCACCTGGCGCGAGCCCGGGGAGAGGATGCACTCGATGTCCGGGCTGACGTGGCGTCCCTGGAGCATGGCGGCCCCGCGGGAGAGATCGTGATGGGATCCGTTGGTGCAGGAACCGATGTAGACCTGCTGGATCTCAAAGCCCTCGACCGAACTGATCGTCTTGATGTTGTCGGGGGAGCCCGGCATGGCCACCAGCGGTTCCAGCGCGTCCAGATCGACGGTGAGCTCGCGGTCGTACACGGCGTCGGGATCGGCGGCCAGCGGGGTCCAGTCCTGTTCGCGGCCCTGGCGGCGGAGGAAGTCGCGCGTGACTCCGTCGGAGGGAAAGATCGACGTGGTGGCTCCCGTCTCGGCGCCCATGTTCGTGATCGTCGCGCGCTGTGGAACGGTGAGCGTGTCCACGCCCGACCCCGCGTATTCGAGGATGCAGCCGACCCCGCCCTTGACGGTCAACTGGCGGATGACGTCGAGGACGATGTCCTTGGCGGACACGCCCCACTGCAGTTTCCCGATCAGGTTGACCCGGACGATCCGCGGCACCTTCATGAAGAAGTATCCGCCTCCCATGGCCACGGCGACGTCGGCACCGCCGGCTCCGATGGCGATCATGCCCAGCGCCGAGGAGGTGGGCGTGTGGGAATCCGAACCCAGCAGGGTCTTGCCCGGCACCGCGAAACGCTCGTAATGGACCTGATGACACACACCGTTTCCGGGCTTGGAATACCATGCGCCGAACCGGCGGGCCACGGTCTGCAGGAACAGGTGATCATCGGCGCTCTCGCCCTTGAAGGCCAGCGAGGTATGATCGACGTAGGAGACGGCGAGCTCGCACTTGACCTTGGGCAGCCGCAGCGACTCGAACTGCAGCCAGGCCATGGTGCCCGTGGAGTCCTGTGTAAGGCACTGATCGACCTTCAGGCCGATCTCTTCACCCCTGGCCAGACGACCTTCTCCGATGTGCGTGGACAGGACCTTCTCGGTGACGGTCAGGCCCATGATTTATCCCCCAACGCCAACGAACGCCACCAATGAAGGTTCTCGTGAGTCAGAGCGTTCAAGAGGTTGAAAAAATGCATTCGCGACACCGGAATTCCGGGACGGTTTGGAAAACGGTTCTCTTATACCCAAGTATGGGGAAAACACAAGATGTAAAAAGGTCGGGCCTGGGACGGTATAAGGGGCAGAAACGTTCCTTCCACAAGGGAAGGGAGCCGTACCAGTTATTTCCGGCGTTTTTCATGTACACGGCAGCGTACATAAATAGACTTCTGGCCCTGGCCGGGCAGCAGGCGCTCCTCGATTTCGAAGGCGTCGGGCACCGCACGGATCAGGTCGGAGAACTTCTTGAAGCCGTACAGGCGGGAGTCGAAGTCGGGCCGCACCTTGGTCAGGTTGGAGCCCACCGAGCCAAGTTGGGCCCAGCCGCTCTCTTCGGAGACATCCTCGATGGACTTGGCGATCATCCGGACGATGGGCTTGGGGACGCCCTTCTCCACGGGCTTGGAGGCCGCCGCGGGCTTGCCCGGCAGGTCCTCTTCCGGGCGTAGCACCTCGGTGTAGATGAACTTGTCGCAGGCCTGCACGAAGGGCTCGGGGGTCTTCTTCTCGCCGAAGCCGTAGACCAGCAGACCCTCCTCGCGCAGTCGCATGGCCAGGCGTGTGAAGTCCGAGTCCGAGGAGACCAGGCAGAAACCGTCGAAGCGGCGCGTGTAGAGCAGGTCCATCGCATCGATGATCAACGCCGAGTCGGTGGCGTTCTTGCCCTGCGTGTAGCCGAACTGCTGCACGGGCTGGATCGAGTACTGCAGCAGCGTCTTCTTCCACGACTGCAGCCTCGTCGAGGTCCAGTCGCCGTAGATGCGGCGCACGCTCGCGACGCCGAACCTGGCGATCTCGGCGAGGAGGCCGTCGATGATGGCCGCCTGGGCGTTGTCTGCGTCGATGAGCACGGCGAGCTTGGGCTGGTGCTCTTCGGGCAGTTCGATCCTGGAAGGATACTTGGATGGTTCATTCTTGTGCATTTCAATCTCCAGTGGGACGGACCGGATGCGAGAGCATCAGATCCAGGAAGACAGTCTTCATCTTCTCCAGCCGGCCGGCCATCTGCCGGGCACGGGCGGTGAAGATCAGGTACGACAGCAGCACGACGCCCGTGAGCAGGGCGCCGACGGCAAACGGCAGGTAGGGAACGGGGAATCCGGCGAACCGGGGCGTGTTCCCGGGCAGCGCCGAGAAGCCGCCGAGTCCGGCGGTTCCGGCCACACCCGTGGCCGCGCCCAGGACCGCGACGAAGGGAAAGTGCCGCAGGCGCCTGCGGAACACGGCATTGCCGTCGGCCTCGATGCCGTTGAGCGCCTTTTGGGCGCGCTCCGGGGTGGCCGTGGCATAGGCGAGGGCGACGCGCGCCAGTTGGGCGAACGGGCTGCGTTTGGGCAGGGCCAGCGCCAGTTTCTCGGCGCGATCAAGTTTATTTTCTATCCATAGTTTGGTGATGATTTCAAGGACCAGGTACAGATTCATATTGAACATGAAAAACAGCACCAGGGCCCGCTCGAGCAGCATGGCCAGGGTGATGGTTGACAGGAACATCAGGACATACGACCAGGGCTCACACATTGCGAAGACTTGTTCAAAACCGGGACTCATGACGCTTCCTTCCACTTCCTTTCCAGAGGGGTCACGGGCAGCGTAGCCGAATTCACGCAGAATGACAATGAAGCTGACGCCGGTCCGTTATGGCCAGACTTCGGAGGGCAGGTCAGGGGCGATCCGGCCGGAGATGAAGGAACAATCAGGCGCGGACGCGCCGACGTGGAGAAACTCGGGCCCCCGCGGGATGAAGGAGAACGACACCTGGCCGTTATCGTCGGTGGGAACGGTCACGCGGAAGTCCCCGGGCTTGTGGAAGGTGACAGCAACGCCAGCCCGGGTGCCGCCGCCGGCCACGCGCACGGTCACCGTGATCGTCTGATATCCGGGGCCGTAGGTCGCGGGGGCCTCGAGCTCGAGTTTCAGCGGGTCCTGCGTCCACACCGGGAGGGAGGGGTCGCCGAGCAGGATCAACACATGATGGGTCCACCACTCGGAGTCGTCGGTCATCACAGTGCTGAGGTAGGAAAGGGAGAACGGGATCTCGCGCATGCGGGATCGAGCGTAGTTGAAGATCTCGCCGATGGTGGGCAGCGCCTGGGCAAACAGGCCTTCGAAGAACGCGTGCAGGAACTGGGAGCCCCCGATCGGACCCAGTCCGGTGCCGGTGTTGCCGATGTAGGCGACGCCGCCGCGGCGGCCGAGGATCCAGCGCTCGCCCGCGCTGTCGTTCTCGGGGGTCTGCGCCTCCCAGGGGGAGGAAGCGGTGGAGGCTACGTCGGCAAAATTGCCCGACAGGCACGAGCACGACGCGAACACGGCCGGCAGCTCGTTGGACAGGGCCTCGACGAAGTCGCGGTCGATGTCATTGGTCATCCACCGGTGGGAACCGTGTCCGTTATGAAACACCAGCGGCACATAGCTCTCCAGGGCCGTCTTGACGGCCCCGGGGCTGGTGGGCTCCGCGTCGTACATCGTGCAGGCCGTCGAGGTCGCGTAGAGTTTCTGCACGTGCGGTCCGAACGCCGACGGGAAGAACGCCGAGAACGTGCTCTCGATGCCCTCGGCCGCGTCGATGTCGCCGATCACGGGCAGGGTGCTCGCGACGTCGGAGAGCAGCAGCGAACGCAGGGCGTAGCCGGGAATGTAGGTACGGTAGATGACGACCTTGTTTAAATAGTTGCGAACTTCTGCAACTGTGTCAGCGCTCACGCGGCCCACCGCCAGCTGCGCCTCGCGGGCGGTCGCCAGGGAGAAGTCCTGGTCCTTCTCGCCGAACCGGCCGTCGCCGTCGCCGTCCCAGGTGGCCTCGACGTTGGCGAAGTAGGACTCGGAGGGTCCGTTGGTGACGTAGTTGTCGCCCTGCACCGGGATGGAGATGGCGTTGTCCACGCGCCTGAACGGGACCCTTCCTGCGTCGCCGCCCAGCAGCACGAAGCGCAGCGTGCCTCGCTGCCACTGGTCGCGCAGGAAGTTCTGGAGGGTCTGGGCGTCGTCGATTCCGGCGAACTGAGGGGGAATCCCGGACATGCGAACGACCATGGTGTGCCGGCCTTCGAGGCTGCGCAGCACGGCGTACTCCTCCCAGGCCGGGGCGAGCTCGTCGTCGGAGACGATGATCATCTCGGGCAGGGCTTCGATGCGGTTGTCCGCGGTGGTCCGGCCCAGGGGATCGGGGGCAAACCATTCCGGCGGGATCGTCGGGCCTGTATGGGCGTCGGCGTCGGTGCCGGCGTCGGTGCCGGCGTCGGTGCCGGTGTCGGGCAGGTCCCGGTCCGGGCGGCGATCCGCGTCACAGGCGAGCAGCAGCAGGCTGGATAGAATCCACGCAATAATACTTTTCATGTGGTTCCCCGGTGGGTTGACGAAACGAAACCGAAATCAGTCGGGATTAATACTCGCAGGCACAGACGTCTTCGTAGGCGCCCAGCTCGCAGTAGCCGCTCACGTAGCCGATGTCATAACAATAAGCATCGCAGTCAAGGACGTCCCAGTTGCAGTCGTCGATGCAGGACTCACCCAGGTCGATGCTGTTGAGGCAGGTCGGGGCGTCGTCGTAGAAGCACTCGCAGGTGTCGTCGGTGACGACGCAGGCGGTCGCGAAAAATCCCATGCAGAGAGCAGCGGCAAATAATTTTTTCATGGCAATCTCCTCATCCGTAATTGTGGTTGGCCCTTCGTTGGGCTTGCGTTGTATTGTAGTATATTAACGACGCTCGGCAAGCTGAGATTTTTGCTGATTCTCATGCTACATTCCATGCGGAGGAAATCAGCCATGCCGCACCTTCTCGCCGTACTGATGTTTCTGGGCCTTGGTCCGATCCCGGTCGCGCCTCCATCCGGCGCGCCCCCGTCCGGGATGCTGCATTCCCGCGTGCCCAATGAATTTGTGCGGTCCCTCGAACGGGCCGTGACCCGCGGGGAACTCACGATCGCCGACCAGTTGCGCTTGCGGCGGCTGGCGGTCACCGCGCCGGGGCGGCTGCCGCCGATCTGGAGGGAGCGTCTTGCCGCTGCGCCGGTGCCCGCGTGGGCTGCCACCGCCGTGCTGGTGGAAAACTTCCAGTGGAGCGCCCGGATGGGGTTGCGTGATGACTCGCAGTTCCCGCCCCTGGGGTCGTTCCTGGACAGCGGGACGTTTCCGATCCGCGTCGTCTATTCTCTCGAGTCGGATCTCGAGCTGGCCCAGGTTGTGCTGGTCGCCGCCGAGGCCGCTTGGCAGAAGGAGATCATCGAGTGGGGGTTCTTCGCACCTCCGGTCGGCACCTCCGAGGGTCGGTACCGGATCTACGTGGATGACACCGGCATGGGCGGGGGTGGCTACATGTATCCGGTGGACCTCTTCTGGGACACGGCCTGGGACGACTGCACTTCCTACGTGGTGATCGATCGTCTGAACTCGACGGGCGATGCCGGACCCGTCGTCGCGCACGAACTCTCCCACGCGACGCAGGGCGCGATGGACTGTCTCGAGACCATCACCTTCTGGGAGAACACCTCCACGTTCATCATGGCCGAGGTGGATCCGTTCGGCCGCGGCTGGCAGGACGGCTTCCTGCCGTATTTCCAGGATTATCCGCAGGAGAGCGTCGCCGGCGGCAGTTATGAGGATCCGGAGCTGGGCTATTTCTGGTACGGAGGCTTTCTGTGGCCGAACTTCCTCGGCGGGCTCTACGGCGGCCAGGAGGAGCCGGCGGTGCTCGTGCGCCGGATCTGGGAAGGCGCGATGCAGGAGTCCGGCGGCAACGCCAATGAGATTAGTTACATGACCTCCATCGACGAGGTGCTGGCCGCCCGCGCACAGGCTTCCCTGGACGTGGCCTTCGCGCACTTCGCGGTGTCCCGGTTCCTCGTTGGCGAGCACTCGATGGCGCCGGCCGCGGACATGCCCCACGCCTCGGACTACACCAGCGTGCCGCCGATCGCAGCCGATCTGGTCGTGGACATGCCCGACGTCTTCACGCCGGTCGCGTCCAGGCGTCCGGAGCCCTATGCGGTGAACTACCTGACGTTGTCGCGTCCGGCGGATTTCACCCGGGAGGTGACGCTGCGTCTGGCCACGGACGATTCCGCGGGCTGGATCGCGGTGCTCTTTTCGACCAACAGGGCCGAGGTGCTCGAGGCGCCGGTGGTAGGCGGTGAGGCCACCCTGCGCTTTTCGATGGGCGAGGATCGCGTGCTGCATCTGGCGGTGGTGCGCCTGGGAACGCCGGGTTTTCACTCCGACGAAGCCATGAGCGGCGCCTCCTATACTGTCGAGGTTGGCCCCACCGACCCGGCACCGGTGATCCTGTCCGTGTCGCCGGCGACGATCACGGCCGGGGTGCCGTCCCAGTTGACGATCACCGGCGATCATTTCGTCGAGGGGGCGACGGTGCAGTTTTCGCCGCACCTCTTCGATCCGGATGCCGTCACGTTCGTGGACGCGCAGACCCTGCACGTCACGGTGACGCCGGGGGTCGACACCGGCCTGAACACGATCGGCGTGATGGTGATCAACCCCGACACCGGCAAGGACGTGCTCGAGGAGGCTTTCACCATTGAAGCCCCACCGAAGAAGAAGAAATCCGGCTGCAGCACGGGTGGGGCGCCGGTCTCCGGCTTCGGCTTCGGCTTCGGCTTCGGCGTGCTGTTCCTGGTTGCGATGATTCTACGGCGGAAGCGTCCAGTCTGACAAGTCACAGAAGTCGGACAGTTTACACGCGTCCGAATCGCCTGATGATGAACAGTCCAAGGCCCAGCAGCAGGAGGCTTCCGGGTCCGGAGAAAGGACCTCCGGGGCCTGAGAAACGTCCTCCCGGGCCGGTGGAGCAGGAGCAGTCGCCGTCGATCGCGGGTTTGGCCGCCGCGGGCTTGACGATGATTGCGCGATCGAACGATCCGGAACCCTCGTCGGGGTTGGTGAGCGTCACGGCGTAGGCGCCCAGCGGCGCGTCGGCGGGCACCGTGATCGACACGATCGCCTCGTTTTCGTTGACGATCTGCACGCCGGTCACCTCGATGGTGTCCGGGGCGAAGTCCACTGTTGCGCCATCCTGGAAGTACAGGCCCCGGAGGGTGACCTGGCCGGAGGTTCCCTGGAGATGCTCGAACGGGGACGCCTCGTCGACGATCGGATCGGGAACCAGCGGACCGTAGCTCAGAGTGTAGTTCACGCCGGACTGCGGATTTTCCGGATTGAACGACTCGGTCCCGCCGCGCACGACGGCCAGGCGGGGCCTCTGCCCGGCCGTGGGCGTGAACGTCAACTCAGCGACGGCGTCTTCCATGCGGACCGTCTGCACCGTGCTCCACTGGGGATGGAACAGCACCAGCGACCAGGGACCCTGGTCCGGCGAGGTCAGCGTCACCCGGAGTTCGCGGGTGTAGTTGGTCGGCCAGCTCAGTTCCCAATAGTTGGTTCCGTAGGCCTGGGGCTGCTGGCCTGCAGGAGGGGAGACCTGGCCGCGTTCGCTGACGATGAGGGTCCCGGCCACCGGAGGGATCGTGTTGTAGCGGTCGGCCCACTGGACCTTGGCCATCGAGGAGCCGGACCACTCGCCGATGAGCGTGCGCTGCACCGCGTAGTTTTCATACGCCGTGTTCAGATCAGCCTGCCGCTCCATCAGCAGCGTGTCGATGGATTCCATGTAGTCCACGGTGTTGCCGGCGCCACCGGATTCCTGCATCGCGCCTTCCCAGATCCGGCGCACGAAAACGGCCTTCTCGTCGTCACCGGCGTACAGCGAGGACAGGACGTGGGGCCAGAAGAAGCCGCCATACCAGTAATAGTCCATGTATTCGCCGGCCGAAACGGACCGGTGAGGCTCGCTCTGGAAGTATTCCAGCACCGAGTCCTGGAACCAAACACCCAGTTCGGGCTCGACCTGACCCTCCATGAAAGTGGAGGTGTTCTCCCAGAAACCGATGTGTTCGAGGCAGTCCATGGAGGCCTGTGTGGCGTGGGAGAGCTCGTGGGCCACGGTGTCACGCACCCACTGGGCGTCATTCCGCCAGTCGATCATGATCCAGGAAGTGCAGTCATCCCAGGCCGTGTCCCACCAGTAGTCCACGGGGCTCATGAAGCCGGAGGCCTGCATGCCGGTGTCGGCCACCAGGATGCGGTAGGGGTTCCCGGCGGTGACGTGGGGCGGCATGAAATAGCCCCATTCCACGATCTCCTTCTGCCAGGCGGTCTCGGCTCCGGCGAGCACGGAGCGCGCCAGTTCTTCGTAATATACATCGGTATATTCCACCCGGATCGGGAAAATCTCGGAGTCGAGAAAGAGGTCCAGGGGCGCGGGAAAATCTCCGTCAGCGCGCAATCCAAACTGCTTCCGGACCTGGAAATTCTCGACCAGGATGCCGGTGCCGGCCCAGCCGGGGATCCGCGAGGACAGCGCGCGGGTCCGCCAGGGCTCGGGCAGGGCCCCGGGGTTGCGCACGGCCAGTTCGCGGAGGTTCAGCGCGCGTTCGAGGGTGAGCTGCCCGGCGGCGAGCTCCCGGGTGACCGCCTCGGTGAAGGGCACCCGCATGGAGAACATCTCCGACCGGAATTCAGGGGAAGTGTTGGGGGAAAGAAGAAGCACAAACAGCAGAAACGACATGCGGTACACCTCGCGGTTGGAGCATACCGCATTTGCCCCGTGTTCCCAGCGCGTTTTTTCCGTTTGATCTCATTTCCGGCGGGAGTGTGCGCCGGCGCACACATCACCACTGGGTGATCTTGATGGATTCCTTGGGCTTGACCTCAAGGGTCAAGGTCTTGGTCTTGGACTTGTCGAACGCGTCGAGCTTCAGGGTGTAGGAGCCCACCGGCAGGCCGATCACGTCGAACAATCCCAAGTCCATGAACTGGGGCTTGGTGTCGGGGATGTTGGCCGCCGCCAGGATGCGCGCCCACGGATTGAGTTTCACCGCGATCGTGCCGAACGCGAAGTCCTGCGTGCGGTTCTCCTTGGCGGCAAGGTCCACCCAGATGCGGCGGGCGAGGTGCTGCTCCTGACAGACGAAGCCGATGCCATAACGGCCCGCAGGCAGGCTGAGCTCTTTGATCGGGGTCTTGAGGGCGCGGCCCTTGGCGTCGGTGAGGGACTCCGAACCGATGACGATGTAGCAGCCCCAGGAGGAGGTCAGCGTGATCTTCGCCAGCGTCTCGGTTGCGGCCTTGCTCAGTTTGGTGCGGACCTGGGCAGCCAGGGGGCCGGCCGGACGCACGCGCAAGTACCACAGGTAGAACTCGTCGGCCTGCTTCTGGTCCTTCAGTTGCTCGTAGACTTCACCGAGGTGGCGGTACACGCCGACGAGGTCGGGGTCGAGTTTGAGCGCCACGGTGAGCAGATCGCGTGCCTGCTCGAACTTGCGGTTCTTCTTCAGTTCCACGGCCTGGCTGAAGATCTTCGCCGCGATCTCGGGCACCTTGGCCGCCAGGGGAACCTGGTCGTCGGTGGCGGAGTCCCGCGAGATCTTGGTCAGGACCTCCTGATGCCGCTTGCACTCGGCTTCCTTGAGGCAATTCTCCTTGCAGCCGGTGCCGCAGAACTCGGTGGTGATGCGGCGGAAGTAGGGCACCGCCTGGTCGTTTCTGCCCGAGGACTGGAATAGTTCGGCCATGCGCACGATCACTGCGCGATCCTTTACGCTGAGCTGCAGGTACGCCTCATAAAGTGTGGCCGCGCGGGCCATGTCTCCATTGTTGTAGGATTTGTTGCCTTCTTCGAGCAGCACGGTCGCGGTCGGATCGGGCGCAGTGAGGATGAGGAAAGCGATCAAAAACGTCGTCATGTTCACTCCATTGGGCAATTCAGCTTGTCCCGCCGATGAATATTAGATGATTCTTGAGCATTTTGGAAGACTTCATTATACTGATTTCGTTTTTCGGGGTTCGACGATTGTCTGATTTTCGTTGGCCGCTTCACCGAACAGGATGCACCCATGACCGAAACGAGCAACAAGCCATCTATCCTGGCTTGCGACAAGGACGTGATGACGCTGCGGCGGCTGGAGAAGGTGTTTTTTGCCGCCGGCCTGAAGTGCCAGACCAAGGAGACGGCCCCCGCGGCCGTCGATTTCGCCGAAGGTACGCGCCTGCTGCTGGTGTCTGAATATTACCTGCAGTTCGCCCTTACCGTGGCGCCTCCGGACTGTGCGATCCTGGTGCTCGCCGAGGAGGATACGACCGGCGCGCTGGGCACCGCCGCCAAGGACGAGCGCGTGGACCACGTCTTCGGGCGCCGTGCCGCCAACCCGGTGCGGCCCTGGGAGGTCCTGCACGTCGTGCGCCGGCTGCTCAAACACTATGAACTAGAAGGTATCAAGCCATTTTTGCACTGGGGCGCCCGGATGCACGAGACGGTGGTCGCCTCCTCCGAGGACCTGCACCATGTGGTCGAATGGGTTCCCACGTTCTGCGAGAAGTTGGGGACGCCCCCCAAGGTGCAGGAGACCTTTGCCGAGCTCGCCCACGAACTGCTGATGAATGCCGTTTATGACGCGCCCGTGGACGCCGACGGTCAGAAACTGTTCGCCCACGATCGCAAGCAGGAGGTCGTCCTGACGGAGGAGCAGGCGGCGCTTTTCTCGATGGGCACCGACGGGGAGACGCTGGCCGTTTCCGTTCGGGATCCTTTCGGCCGGCTCGAGCGCCGACACGTCTTCGGCGGCATGCATCGGGCCCTGGCAGCCAACGGCCAACTGGACACCGAAGGTGGCGGCGCCGGTCTGGGAATGATGTATATTTATCAACATGGTTATGGCAGTTTTTTCACGATAAAACCTGGAATCAGCACGGAAGTTACGGTACTTTATGACTTGGGCCTGAATCGGAGAGAATTCACAACACTGCCCAGATCTGTGCATGTTTTTCACGAACGGTGAGCTGGATCGGAGCCCGGGTCCGATATTGATTGGAGTACACAATGGCAGACGAATCCCGTTTGGAAGTCCGCAAGGTAGTAGAAGACAAGATTATTGCCCTGCAGTTCAACGGCACCATCGACGAGAGCTTCAACGCCAAGCAGATTGCCGAAGGCATCAAGGACGTGCTCATCGTCGATCTTTCGGGCGTGCGTCGTATCTCATCGTTCGGCATCAGGGAATGGCTCGAGTTCCTCAAGATTGCCAATGAGAAATGCGAGAGCATCTATTTCATCAAGTGTCCGCCGCGCCTGATCGACCAGTTCAACATGGTCGCGAACTTCGGTGGCAAAGGCCGCATTCTGAGCTTTTTCGCCCCGTACCACTGCGACTACTGCGAACGCGACGACAGCGTGCTGCTGGAGGTGGCGGACCACTTCGAGACCATCAAGGACAAGAAGATTCCGGACCAGCCCTGTGAAAAGTGCGGCAACGCCGAGTACCTCGACGAAGATCCGGAGAGCTTTCTCTCCTTCCTGTCTGCCCAGGACAAGCCCGAGCCCGATCCGGAGGTCATCTCCTTCCTGGCCCACCGCTTGCGTTACAAGGTCAGTTCCAAACGTCAGAAGCTCAAGATCGACAAGCATGTGGGTGAAGCGACCTACATCCGTTTCATCGGTGATCTCGACGGGAGCTTTCCCGGCCGCAAGATCGCCGAGGGCGTCGAGGGCGTCGTCGTGATGGACCTGCATGGCCTCGGCGACATCCTCGACGAGGGCGCCTCGATCTGGATCCAGATGATGAAGACCATGGAGCCGCTGGTGCAGACCGTCTACCTGATGGGCGTGCCGCACCAGTTCCTGGAGAAACTGCTGATTCCGGAGGCCATGGCCGGCGGAAAGGCCAAGATCGTCGATTTCTTCCTGCCGTACACCTGCACGGCCTGCAACACCACGACGGACCTGCGCGTTCCGGTCGACGAGCACTACGAAGTGCTCAAGTTCGCCACCGCGCCGGAGCTGCCCTGCCCGGACTGCAAGGGCAAGGCGTTTGCCCAGGCGCAGGAGGGGCTGCTCGCAAAACTGGCCCAGCTTCCCAAGCCGGACTTCGGCAAGAGCTGGGTGAAGTTCGTCGAGAACGTCAAGGATGAACTGAAGAAGTCCGCTTCGGCGACCCCCGCCTCGGCTGCTGCCGCCGAAGCCGGCGCCGTGGGCAGCGGCATCATCGGCCTGGCCATCACGATCGTCCTGCTGATCGCTGCGGTCGGTGTGGGCGGCTGGTTCCTCTACAACAAGATTTCGAAGAAGGAGGCCAGCGACGAGGTCATCACGGCGAAGGCCAACGCCAGCCAGGACGTCCCTCCCGAGTGGATCAAGGAAGAGTCCCTGGTCATCGAGAAGGACGGCAACCTGAACATCTATACATCCGTGCTCGAGGCCGAGGACGAGAAGAGCGGCGTCAACGACGCCGAGGGCTGGGCCTTCGACCTGCTCGTCGAGCACATGGGCAACAAGATCGCGGAGAAGGACGGCGTGTGGAAGGCCGTCGTGCGCGGGCTGTATTACCAGCCGCGGGAGGATCTGCTCAGCCGGTACAAGAGCATGGGCAAGAACCGGGACCGCCAGCGCGACGTGCTGAACCTGATCCGCGACATCCACCGGGACATCGCGACCTCGTTCAAGATCGCCTACGGCCGCGAACTGAAGGCCAAGGAGACCTACTGGGAGAAGTACACCGAGACCCAGAACAAGGTCGTACGCCGCGAGTTCTACAAGGTCTACATCCGGATGGAGTTCCCGCTCAAGGCCGTCGACGCCATGATCGCGTCGCTGTCCGAGCGCAAGGAGATCGACGGCATGACGCTGGTGCGCTTCTTCCCCGGCCTGAACTGGGCCTTCCAGAAGACCGCCAAGGGCCTGATCGTCCTGTCGATGAAGCCAGAGAGCAAGTTCAACTCGCTGCTGAAGCCCTCCTGGATCCTGACGCACCTGGGCAGCAACGAACTGATGGTAGCCACAGAGTTCGAGAAGCAGTTCGAGTCCGAGAGAAAGCTCGGCGAGGAGAAGAAGGTCTGCTCGATCCCAATCTCCTACAAGTACTGGAAGCCCGAGGAGCGCATCGCCCAGGCCCATGCCGCAGCTTACACATGGGCGTGCCCGAAGGATCCGACGATCATCGTGCGGCCGCCCTCCAACAACACCAACACCGGTCCCGGATTCCAGGGCAACATCTGGGACGATCCCACCAAATGATCTGAAGCGGCCCCGGCCGGCAGGCGCGCGGGTCGCTCCGTTCGATCCCATGCGGAGCATTTCATGAAAGAACCTGGCCTTTTATTTCAGGAGCGTGTCAAGCGCATCCACTTCGTCGGCGTCGGCGGCATCGGCATGTCCGGCATCGCCGAGATCTTCATCGAGCTTGGCTACACCGTCACCGGCTCGGACCTGCGTGAGAACGACAACGTCGAGCGCCTGCGGGCGCATGGCGCACAGATCAACATCGGACACAACCCCGACGCCGTGGAGGGCGCCGCCGTGGTGGTGTACTCCTCGGCGATCCGCCCGGAGAACCCCGAACTGATGCGCGCGCGCAACCTCGACATCCCCGTGATCCCGCGCGCCGAGATGCTCGCCGAGCTCATGCGCTTCGGGGACGGCATCGCGGTGGCCGGCACCCATGGCAAGACCACCACCACCTCGCTGTACGCGACGCTGCTGGCGGATCTGGATCCGACCGTGGTCATCGGCGGAAAGCTCAACGCCATCGGCACCAACGCGCGGCGCGGCACCGGCGGCCTGATCGTGGTCGAGGCCGACGAGAGCGACGGCTCGTTCCTGTTTCTGCGTCCCCTGATCACCTGCGTGACGAACATCGACGAAGAGCACATGGACCACTACGCGTCCCTCGACGAGATCGTCGACAGTTTCACCCAGTTCTGTTCGAGCATTCCCTTCTACGGCTTCAACATCATCTGCATCGACAACGAAAATTGCCGCGAGGTGGTCGAGCGCGTGCATCGCCGCAACATCACCTACGGCTTCTCCAAGAAGGCGCACTATCAGGCTGTGGACGTGCACCTCGAGGGCAACGGCAGCCGGTACACGGTGGTGCGCCACGGCAAGATCCTCGGGGAGATCCGCATCCACATGCTGGGCCGTCACAACGTGCTCAACTCCCTGTCCGCGGTCGTGCTGGGTACGGAGCTGGGCCTTTCCTTCGAGAATATCGCCGCTTCACTGGCCTCCTTCCAGGGTGTGGATCGCCGCTTCTCGATCCGCGGGGAGGTCAACAACATCCTAGTGGTGGACGACTATGCGCACCATCCGACGGAGATCGCCGCGACCCTGTCTGCGGCCCGACAGGGCTACCCGCAGCGCAGGCTGTGGGCCGTCCTGCAGCCTCACCGGTACTCCCGTGTCAAGGCCCTGTTCACCGAGTTCGGCCGTGCGTTCTTCGCCGCCGACGAGGTGCTCGTCACCGACATCTACAGCGCCGGTGAGGCTGCCATGCCCGGGATCGGCGCGGATACGCTCGCCGAGAGCATCAACCGCCTGAGCAACAAGAAGGCCATCGCCACTGGTGACCTGGACGCCACGCTCGATCATCTGGCCGGCCGTGTGGAACCCGGGGATCTGGTGCTCATGTTGGGTGCCGGCTCGATCACAACCCTGTCCGCCCGGCTCCTCGAGCGCCTGCGGAAGTGATGAAACTCAGGAGGCCGGGCCGGGAGACGCCACCGAAACGCCGTACGACCGGCGTCGTGCCGGTGAGGCCCGTGTCCCGTGAAAACCGCCCGATCCAGGAGGAAGCGACCGGGGACGTCAAGGCTGGCCCAAAGCAGGACAGACCGTCCAGGCCGTCGCTTGGGGAGCGGCTCGCCGGTTCGGGGCTGGTGCGGATCCTCAAATCGCGTCGACTGCACTTCGGCATCGCCGGTCTCCTGTTCTCGGCGGTGCTGGCACTGGGAGCATACCGTGGCTACCGGTACCTGTACCACTCGCCGCACTTCGGGCTCAAGCACGTCGAAATCAGTCCGACCTACCATGTGGATCGGGAGACGATCATCGCCATGGCAGGACTGGCCCACGGGCAGAACCTGTTCGGCATCTCCCCGGCGCAGGTCAGGAAGCGGCTGGTCAGGCACCCGTGGATCCGCTCCGTCACGGTGTCGCGTACCCTGCCCGACACGCTGCACATCGAGATCACTGAACACGAGAGCGTCGCGGCGATCCTGTTCTCCGGGGAGTCGCCCTGCAGCGCGCAGGCCTGCTCGCTGGAGAATTCTCCATTCTACCTGATCAACACCGAAGGGGAGATCTTCAAGCGGGCCACGCCCGAGGAGCTGCGGCAGAAGGTCATCATCACGGGTGTCCACCGGGACCTGTTCCACAAGAATCCACGCAGCGTGCAGCGCGTGATCCGTCGTAGCCTGGATTTGCTGAAACTGTATCAAGAGAATCCGTCGCGTCCCGAGCTCAGCGAGATCCACCATGCCCACGACGTGATCGTGCTGTTCCTGAAGAACGTGCCCTGCGCGATCCATCTGGAGTCGACGGACCTGCCTCGCCGGCTGGGCTACCTCGACGATCTGCTGGCGAAGATGGATCTGCCGCTGGAGAAGGTGCGGGTCATCTACATCGACGACCGCGAGAATCCTTCGCGGATCGTGGTGATGCCCGAGCCCGAGCCTGCGCCGGACTCCGAGTCCGAGCCGCCATCAGTGGAGAACCCGCCGATGGCACCTGCGATGGCACCTGCGATGGCACCGCCGATGACGCCGGTGATGGCACCGCCGATGACGCCGGTGATGGCACCGCCGATGACGCCGGTGATGGCACCGCCGATGACGCCGGTGATAGTGCAGTGATTAAAATAGACGTCCGACGACCACCGTTTTTGTCTTCCATCGCACACCAAAGTGCGTTTTTTGCCTACATTCTCTCATTTATCCTTGACAAAACCGGTTCCTTCTACTAAAGAGCGCCACTTGTGTATGTGTTCATGATGAACCGGATACTCAACTTTCATTCGATACGAGGTGTACAGTGAAGACGACACGGATGTTACTTTCCATGGTCCTGATGTTCGCGCTGGCCTTCCCTTCGCTGGGTTGCGAAGAGGAAAAGAAGCAGATCACCGCCGATCCTAACGACAGTGAAGCCCCGCTCTCCGACGAGGCCGCCCTGTTCGAAGGTGCACCGACCAACGATGAGCTGCCCGAGGATGGCAAGTTTGACGCGACCTATCCGGCCACGTTCGACCTGATCGCCACGCAGAGCCCGGTGAAGAGCCAGGGCAGCCGCGGCGTCTGCTCGATCTTCGCCACCGTGGCGCTCATGGAGCATCTGTACATCAAGGAAGGCACCCTCCCGAACCCGGACTTCTCCGAGCAGTTCCTGCAGTGGTCCGTGAAGAAGGAAGTCGGCGCGTTCACCAACACCGAGGGCTCCTCGGCCCGTGACAACCTGGCCGCGATCTCCCGCTTCGGCATCGTCGATGAGCCGACCTGGCCGTACCAGACCAGTCCCTGGAGTGCCTCCAACGACGCGCGCTGCACCGGGGATGAAGAGACCCGCCCGGTCGAGTGTTTCACCAACGGCAACCCGCCCGAGTCCGCCATGAGCGCCATCCGCTTCAAGCTGCCGGCCGGTCGTTACGTCAACTCCAACACCCGTTCGATCAAGGCGTTCATCACCGAGAACCAGGGCGCCGTCATCGCCGGCATGACCTTCTTCTACCAGTCCTGGAACCACCGCGCGGGCACGCTGCCGGTGAACTCCTCCTACTGGAGCGAGGGCTACGTCACGTATCCCAACGAGAAGGACAAGGAAGAGAGCCTGAAGAAGCGCGCCGGTCATGCGATCGTGCTGCTGGGCTGGGACGACAACCTGGAAGTGCCGATGCGCGATGGCGACGGCAACATCATCAAGGACGCCGAAGGCAACCCCCAGCTGGAGAAGGGCTTCTTCCTGTTCAAGAACTCCTGGGGCACCTCGGGCTTCGGCATCCGCAACAAGTTCGGCGCCGGCTACGGCTGGCTGTCCTACAAGTACGTTCAGGAATACGCCTCCGTGTACGGCTCGGGCACCCCCAAGCTGGACCTCAAGGAGACCTGCGACGACGGTCGTGACAACGACTACGACAACCAGATCGACTGCGACGACTCCGACTGCGCCGACGACGCCGCCTGCCGCACCGCGGGCCTGATCTTCTCCAACAACACGCAGACGACCATCCCCGACAACAACGCCACGGGCATCAACTCCGTGATCACGGTGGACCAGCCCGGCACCATCGGCACCTTGAACGTCACCGTGGACATCACCCATCCGTACACCGGCGACCTGACCGTCGCGCTGGTGGGCCCCGACGGCACCACCGTCACGCTGCACAACCGTGCCGGCGGCTCGGCCGACGACATCAAGAAGACCTTCGCCCCGACCGAATTTGCGGGCAAGAGCATCACAGGCGACTGGACCCTGCGCGTCTCCGACGGCGCCGCCTCCGACGCGGGGAGCCTGAACTCCTGGAAGATCGAGTTCGTGCTGACGGGCGAAGTCCCCGCCGAGGTCTGCGACGACGGGATCGACAATGACGGCAATGGCGCGATCGACTGCGCCGACGCCGCCTGCACCGACGATCCCGCCTGTGCGACGGCCCAGAACGTGGATCTGTCCAACACCACGCCCGTGTCCATCCCCGACGACGACCTCACCGGCGCCACCTCCACGATCAACGTGTCCACAGCCGGCACCGTGGCGGGCATCACCGTGGACGTGGACATCACGCATCCCTTCCGTCCGGACCTGATCGTGAAGCTGCGCGCCCCCGGTGGCGCCGAATTGACCCTGTTCGACAACGACCAGGACTACGAGGAGAACCTCGTGCGCTCCTTCACCGTGACCGACCTCAACGGCCAGGCCGTCAACGGAGACTGGCGCCTGATCGTGATCGACCGCGCCGCGCGCGACACCGGCACGCTCAACTCCTGGCGCCTGCAGATCACCGTGACCGAGTAAGATATCCCGTCTTCCGTACCGCCTCCCGTGCGGCTTTCTGAACATCCCTAATAAAAACGAAGAGGAATAAGAAGGACGATGCAGTCACTTCGTTCCTTCCTGTGGCGCGGGTTTCCCTTTTCAAAACGGATCGTTTGCGCTACACCCGGGGCCGGGGGTCTGTTGGCCCCGGAAAGGCGATTCTCCCATGCAGACCGAACACATCCACACGCTCGTGCTCGGCGGAGGCCCCGCCGGCTATGCCGCCGGCATCCGGCTCGGCCAGTTGAAGGTGCCCGCCATCGTGGCGGAGATGGACAACGTCGGTGGCGTCTGTCTGAACCGCGGCTGCATTCCTAGCAAGACGCTGATCTCGGCGGCACGGCGGTACTGGGACGCACGGCACGGCGCCGAGTTCGGTGTGGAGGGCGGCGAAGCGCTCACGGCGAACCTGGAGAAGATCGTCGCGTACAAGAACCTCGTCGTGAAGAAGCTCACCGGCGGCATCGCCCAGTTGCTCAAACTCAACGGCACCCGCTGGTTGAAGGGCAGGGCCGAGTTGACCGGTCCCCATGCCGCGCGTGTGACCCAGGCCGACGGCACCGTGCAGGAGATCACCTTCGACTTCCTGCTGCTGGCGCCGGGCAGCGTGCCCGTGTCCATACCCTTGATGCCTGTCGACGGCGTGCGGATCCTGGACTCCTGGCATGCGCTGGATCTGACGAGCCTGCCCAAGAGCCTGCTGGTCGTCGGCGGGGGCGTGATCGGCCTGGAGTTGGGTGGATTCATGGCCACCCTTGGCGCCCAGGTGACCGTAGTCGAGGCGATGGAGCAGTGCATGCCGGGGACCGATCCCGACCTGGTGAAGGTCGTGCTGCGCGCGCTGAAGAAACGTGGCGTCAACGTCCTCACGTCAGCCAGGGTCACCCACATGGAGAACGCCGGAGATCGCGTGATCACCCGGGTTGCCACCGCCAAGGGTGAGCAGGAGTTCGTCTCCGATCTGACGCTGATCACCGTCGGCCGCAAGCCCAACCTCGCCGGCATCGGTCTGGAGCACGCGGGGCTGGATCCGCAGGCCCGCTTCCTCGAAGTGGACGCGCACCTGCGCACGAAAGTGTCGCACATCTATGCCGCCGGCGACGTCACCGGGGCGCCGCTGCTTGCGCACCGGGCCACCAAACAGGCCGAGATCGC
>JAHITJ010000125.1 GCA_018817795.1 Myxococcota bacterium
CCCAGGGCGAGACGGTCGCGGCCACCCTGTCGGTTCCCCTGCTCGACGACTCCACCAACCATTACGACCTAGGCATACAACTGACCGATCAGGGTACCCCGCCCGACGGTGTGTGCCGGTTTCTTCCACCGGCAGACGTCTATGTGGACGGCTGGGGCGGGATCAACCAGGTGCGCTGGATGCCCAACCCCTGGGGCGGCACAGACGTCACCGAGACCGGCGTCTCCTGCCATGATGACTCCGCCTCGTGCCTGCGCGTGCCGAACATGGCGCAGTGGAGCGGTATGCACATCTACTACCGGCAGGAGTTCCCGCCCGCGTTCTACACGACGATCTCCTTCCGGGCGCGCGCAGAGGACGGACCCATGAGCTTCCTCTTCTCCCTGTCGGGCTCCGACGGCCAGTGCACGGAGACCGCCCTCGAACTGACCACGGAGTGGACCCGTCACACTGTCGATCTGGCCACCGTCTGCCCGCTGATCTCGACGATCAACACGATCACCTGGCAGAACACCTCGGCCCAGGCCCCGTTCCTTCTTGATGACGTTGTCTTCGAGTGAGCCGTCCCCGCCGGGTTCGGGTCGGGCAACTACAGGTCGCCGTGGGCCGATAGCGCGTCGTTGTGCCGCAGGACCCCGGCGAGCCGGTTCCGATCCTTGGAGTCGACGATGAACAGGTAACTGAGGTTCGGGTTCGCACGGAAGACGGACATGGCGCTTTCGAGGGGATCATCTTCGGCGAGATCGGCGATGGGCGGCACGGCGATGTCCCCGGCCACCACGATCTGCCGCAGTTCTTCAGCAAACAGGACGTCGCTGATCTCGGCGTAGTGGATGATCCCGACGAGATGATGGTGTCTGTCCACCACCGGCAGCCTGTCGTAGCGTGAGTGCCCCATGGCACGCAGGAGCGCGTCGAAGGACAGGTCCTCCGGGATGGACTCCACGTGACGGCGCATCACCATGCTGATGGGCATGTCCCCGGCCTTGGCGAGCTTCCCCTGAATCGAAAGCCCGGCCGTGGCCGCGAAGTGGTTCAGCAGGTCGTGGATGCCCTCGAAGATGCCCACGGGAGCCCGGGAGGTGAGCAGGGAGACCACCGTGACCTCGCCGGCCCTGACCAGGGTCAGGCGGGCCATGATCGGCCCTGCGACCTCGAAGACGAGGACGGCGGCCAGGATCACGTTCTGCACCTCCAGGCCGCGCGGATCCCTCCAGGTGTTGGCGACAATCGCAGCCAGGCCGATGGCGACGGCCCCCTGGCAGAGCATGGCCCCCCCGAGGTTCTGCCGGATCGTCCTGGAGAAACGGCCTGCCGTGGCGCCGATGCGGTTCCCGAAGAACTTCCCGATGGCCCGCATTCCGACGTACCCCAGTCCCACGACCCCCATCGAGGGAAGCGCCTCCAGCCGGAGATGGGTCCCGGCCAGGGCAAAGAAGAGCACATAGATCGGGTAGTCGATCCTGTGGATGTCGTTGAAGATCCGCTTCTCGTGAGGAGAAAAGTTGATCACCGTCATGCCGGTCACCAGGGCGGAGAACAGCAGGTTGAAGCGGAGGATCACGCTGGCCCAGACCAGGAGCATCAGCAGCGCAGTGAGCATGATCTGTCGTTCCAGTTCGCGGGTGAGGCGCTGCTCCCAGAAACTGACGACCAGACCGCAGGCGAGCCCTGCGGCGGCGGGCCCGCCGATCTGCCACGCGATGGAATCAGCGGCCGAGGTGCCCGAACCCAGTAAAAAATGGTAGGCGATCACGAACAGGATGATTCCCAGGAGGTTGTTCAGGCCGATGAGGATCAGCGCCAGCTCCGAGAGTTCTCCCTCCGAACGAAGCTCGCGCATCACCATCTGCGTGGCACCTGGGGCTGTGTTGAGCGCCATGATTCCAAGGAAGAGAGCTGGCAGGACACCGGCACCGAGGAGGGCCGCGGCGGAAAAGACGAGCAGGAAGGTCATTCCCGCCTCCACCAGGCTGGCGATGAAGATCCTGTGGCCGTATTTCCGCAGGGAGGTGAGGCTGAAGTGACTTCCCACGCTGAACATGATCAGGGAAAGCCCCAGCGAGGTCAGAAAATCAAGGCTCTGAAGCTGGCCCTTGGAGATCAGCGGTGTCAGATGAAGCAGCGTGGCCAGCGACGGACCCAGGACCAGTCCCGCCATGAGATAGCCCGTGACCTGTGGGAGGTGAAAACGGGCGAAGAGGCGGCCAAGGAAAAGAGCGGCGGCAAGAAGCAGACCTGCTGCCAGAAAACCGTCTGACAATGTGAACCTCCGGCCAAGGCCGCAGCAAGTATCCCCGGGGGTGTGCCCGATGTCAAGGACGGCCCCGGGTTCAGCCAGGGCGATCGAGTTTTCATTTTTCTGGACAAGGGGATCCACGGCTGATCCGCCTTGAAGCTTCGGGGGTCGAAGTGCCAAGTCGAAATCGAAATCGAAATCGAAATCGAGAAACAAATGTTCAACCTCTCATGGAAAACTTCTTGCGATTGCACTGCGGGTCCAAGGGCGTCTTCGGCTACTTAGGTCTGGCGTGCGCGGACCTCGGGCGGAAAAGCGGCGATGTACGCGTCGACCTCGGGGGCGCGGGATTTCTCACTTCTCATGGGGCTGCTCCAGCGCGCGCAGGTTCATCACCTGGTCGTTGTCCAGCGTCGCGAACGATCCGTCGAGAAACGTCCCCGGCAGATCCAGCGTGAATCTTTTTCCGGTGTCAGTGGATGGGGGCGCGGCGGCCTGTTTGGTGTACTTGAACAACACGCCCACCGTGCGTCCGGCCGCTTCGGGTGGCGCGATGATGCGGAAGCTGGCCAGCGGGCTGACGCCGTCATCCACGGAGTCCCCGCCTTGTCCGCCGGACACCTGCTGGTGCCAGGGATGCGACTCCACCGACACCAGCTCGCCCTCGCAGCGCACAAAGCCGGCCGCAGCCGCCGGCAGTTGTGACGCCTTTTCCACGACGGCGGCAGGCTTCTTCTCCGGTGTCGCGTCACGCTTTCCGCAGGGGCAGCACGCGGGGGTGAAAAACAGCAGGATCATGGTCAGGATGTGGGGCTTCAGGATGCGCAGCGGAACTGAAGGCATGATGGTGACGGGGATAGGAACTTTCATGCACGTTTTGGCCTCCGGAGGGTACTATCCCCGAGGGTCAGACGGATGTCAAGGAACAGGGATTGCGAGAAACCGGGGTTTTCGAGGGAGTGACACGGGGCGGTGGGCGTCCATTTTCCTGACAAATGGGCAGGATGGGATGGACCGCTGCGTGGTAGCCACAGGGCCAGTTGGACGGCCCGGTGCAGCAGGGTGGCCACCGGGGTGTCGTCGCGGTCGGCTTCGGACTCGCGTGCTTTCCCGATCGTCTCCCGGAGCCGTCAACGCTCGCCTGCCGGGCCTGGGCCATAGAGTCACCAGATGCTCTTGTACCAACGAATACAGGGCAGTCTTCTTCGGCTCGCGCCGCCGGTAGGAAGCTGGTACCGGAGGCAGCGCGTCCCCGGGCGCGCGCTCGTAGTGCAACGCCGGTCCCGTGGACCCGTGCACGGCCCGCTGGTGCGGTTGAATCGGTTCCGGTGTGATGAAGACAGGCGCCCCACCTGTCTTATTATCTGGAATTCTCAGGAAAAGCTGCGGAGGCGGCACAGGAGGCCTGGCGTAACTTTCAGTTTCTCTTATGCCTTAAAATAGGCGGTTGAAAGAAACCTAGCATGGACCGGTCATTCCAGAGCCCCTTCCCATCGGTGGTCACGCCGTGGGGTTTCAAACTCGATTTTTCGGAGAATGCTTCGCCGGGGTTTTTCCCCAAACTTTGATACAAAAAAAAGACGCAGAGGTTGCAGCCCGGCGGGAACCGTTCGGGGATCAGTTCCACTTGGCGTAGAGGGTGTGGTTGGCTGCGTTGGTGACGATGGTGGCGGCGGTGACCTCTGTCCCGGTTCCGCCGGCGCCGGTCCACCAGCCTGCGAAGGTCTTGCCCGACCGGGTGGTGGTGGCCAGGGCGCCGTAGGCGGCCGCGAAGGTGACGGATTTGGTCGCGGGGGTGGGAGCCGTGCCGCCCTCGGCGTCGAAGGTCACGGTGACGGTGTTGGCGGTCCACTTGGCATAGAGGGTGTGGTTGCTGGCGTTGGTGACGATGGTGGCGGCGGTGACCTGCGCGCCGGTTCCCCCGGCGCCTGTCCACCAGCCGTCGAAGGTGTAGCCGGTTCGGGAGGTGGTGGCCAGGGCGCCGTAGGCGGCCGCGAAGGTGACGGACCTGGTGGCCGGATTGGGCGCGGAGCCGCCGTTGGCGTTGAAGGTCACGGTGATGGTGTTGGCGGTCCACTTGGCGTAGAGGGTGTGGTTGGCTGCGTTGGTGACGATGGTGGCTGCGGTGACCTGCGCGCCGGTTCCCCCGGCGCCTGTCCACCAGCCTGCGAAGGTGTAGCCGGTTCGGGAGGTGGTGGCCAGGGTTCCGTAGGCGGCAGCGAAGGTGACGGACCTGGTGGCCGGATTGGGGGCTGCGCCGCCTTGGGCGTTGAAGGTCACGGTGATGGTGTTGGCGGTCCACCTGGCGTAGAGGGTGTGGTTTCCTGCGTTGGACACGAGGGTGGCCGCGGTGACCTGGGTTCCGGTTCCACCGGTTCCGGTCCACCAGCCTGCGAAGGTGTAGCCGGTTCGGGAGGTGGTGGCGAGGGTTCCGTAGGCGACACCGAAGATCACCACCTGGCTCTCGGGGACGGGCGCGGAGCCGCCCTGACTGTCGAAGGTGACGGTATAGGTGTTGGGCAGCCACTTGGCGTAGAGGGTGTGGTCGCCGGCGATGCTGACCACCGAGGTGGGGAACACGCGGGATCCGGCTCCGCCGGGGCCGGTCCACCAGCCGTCGAAGGTGTAGCCGGCCCGGTTCGTGGTCGCCAGCTCGCCGTAGGGATCGCCGAAGGTCACGGTCTTGGAGCCAGGGGTGAGGGCGGTGCCGCCCTGGGCGTCGAAGGTCACGGTGCTGGTGTCCGCTGTCCACTTCGCGAAGAGGGTGTGGTCGTCGGCCCTGGTCACGACGGTGGCGGCGGTGACCTGGGTTTCTGTTCCGCCGGGGCCGGTCCACCAGCCGTCGAAGGTGTGTCCGGTCCGGCTGGTGGTCGCCAGCTCTCCGTATGCCTCGTCCAGGATCACCATCCTGCTCACAGGGTTCGGGGCCAGGCCACCCTGGGCGTCGAAACTGACCAGGGCGGAGATGCGGCAGGCATCATCAAAACAGACCAGGCTGCTCCGGCAGTCCGTGGTGTCGAGGCAGGCCCCGAAGAGTTCACAGCCCACGCAGTCGCCGCCACAGTCGAGGTCGGTCTCGTCTCCATCCAGCTGGTCGTTGGTGCACGCATCCGGCTGGCAGAAATCGTCGTTGCAACGTCCGTTGGCGCAGTCCTGATCGCCGAGGCAGCGGCTGCCCTCAGGGCAGGGCGGGCAGTCGCCACCACAGTCCACATCGATCTCGTTGCCGTTGCGGAGGCCGTCGACGCAGGTGGCTTCGAGACAGACGCCCAGATCACAGACGAGGCTTTGGCAGTCCGAAGGATCAAGGCAGATCGCACCAGTGTCGCAGGGGGCACAGTCCTGGCCGCAGTCAGGACCGCTCTCGCCCTCGTCGAGACGGCCGTTGGTGCAGTGCTCGGCCTGGCAGAAGCCCTCGAGACAGAACAGGCCGACGCAGTCCTCCTGGATGCGACAGGTCAGCCCGTTGGGACAGGGGGCGCATGAGCCGCCGCAGTCCGGGCCGCTCTCGTCGCCGTTGAGTCGTCCGTCGTCACAGCCGGGAGGCACGCAGTAATCGGAATCGTTTTCGCAGTTGAGGCTCTCGCAGTCGCTGTCGTCCTGGCAGGGACTGTAGTTGTTTTGGGAGGGGGCCTTGGGTCCGGAGGTGTCGAACGTGCAGGAAGGGGCCAGAAAAAGCAGCCATCCTGCGAGGAACCCTGAGATTCTGATCATGCGAAAACTTGAGCTCATCTCTGGGCCCTCCACCATTATATTAGCAGCAAAGTCGACAGGCACAACCGAAGCCTTGCACCGGATTGCATGAATACGCAGTCATGCTGCCACAGCCGAACCCCGGATGCAATGATGTCCTGATTGCGCGCGCTGAGACCAGACGGACCATCACGTCCAATGCCGCAGGAGGGCTAGTTGGCGAAGTCGGCGACGAAGTCGTCCCAGGCCGTGCGGGTGCTCCAGACCGCGCCGGTGTCCTGATAGGCCGGGTCAAAGCCGCCGCCGGAGGCAGGCAGGTAGATCGCAAGACCATGGGAGCCGGGATAGCCGGACTGGGCCACGCTGTGCACGATGGCGAGATCGAGCTGGTCGAGGAGGGCCGAGGCGGTCTGCACGACCTGCTGGGGCGCGCTGGACATCGTCACCAGGCGGGAGGCGAAGTCGGTCAGGTCGATGTACTCTTCGTAGGTGAACCACTGGGTGTTCTGGCGGACCGTCTCGACCTGTGCATAGAACGCGGGGTTGGCCAGCAGGGCTGCAGCGAACGCGTCCACGGCGGCGGCCAGGTCGTCGACCTGACCCAGATCGGTGATGCCATAGGTCGAGTTCTCCGTGGCGTCGCCATAGTATGCGTTGGCAATGGCCGTGCCCAGCTCGGTGGCGGTCATGGACGGATTGGCCGTCAGCGGGGTCAGCCATGCAGTGTAGGGCAGGCCGGTGCCGGGCATGGTCTCGGAGGAGGCAGCAAGCACGTCGGCGTAGGGGCGTGTGGCCTCGGCGACCTCCCACATGCCCATCAGGCAGGCGTCGAAGGAGACGACGTCGATCTTGCGGCCGATCTCGGTGGTGATCGCGGTCAGCGCACGGGCGTAATCCCCGTTGGAGATGCGGATCTCGCCGGCGGTGCCGTGGTCGTCGTTGGAGAATCCCTTGAACAGCGGAGCCGGTTCGGACGTGAGCGACTTCTGCCAGCCGGCGCCGTGATCCCACAGCACGAAGGCGTAGTGGCGCGCGGGGTAGTTGGTGACCGCCCACACGCCGAAGTCGCGCAGCACACGCCAGTCGCTCATGTCGATCTCGCCATCCTCGCGAACGATGGTGGTGCTGCCGGCGTTGATGTAGTGAACCCGGGCGGTGTCGGTGTCAAGGTCGACCAGCGCCACGATGTCCACGTCGGCGGTGCTGCCGACGGCGCTCATCTCGTCGATGTCCTCGAGACCGAAGCTCTCGAGGTTGTTGTCGGCGTTGAGGAACACGACCACCGCCCACTCGGCCGCGGCCGGATCGGACTCGCACACGCCGCCGTTGTCGATGTAGCCGACCTCGCAGCCGCAGGTGTGGTTGCCCGGAAGCTCGGCGACACAGCGGGTGCGGCCGGGGGCCGTGCAGGGATTCGGATCGCAGGGATCGTCGACGCAGTCGTTGTTGAACGCGATCATGCCGACAGGGCAGGCGCAGGTATGGCTGGACCAGTCGGCGGCCGCCTCGCACACCGGGGTGCCCGGGCAGACGGTCTCCTCGTCGGCACAGGGGTCGGGGTAGATGGTCCACGACAGGTCGAAGGTCCCGGTGCGGTCATAGGTGTCTACGAAGAGGTAGTACGTCCCCGCGTTCTCCAGGATGAGGTCGAGGGTCTCGGCTTCCCATGCACTGCCTGCGTCATTGCAGGCCAGCTCGGAGCCTGCGTCGTCGCAGGCCGAGCGCAGGTAGAGGACGGTGTCGTAACCTTCGGCCGAGAAGTGCGCCTTCGAGCGTGCGCCGACGGTGAAGGTATAGACGCGGTCCGCGCCGTCGCCGCCGCAGGAGCCGGTGAACTCGCCGGTGGAGGTGGTGTTGTCGCCCTGGAGCGTTCCGGCCGGGTCGGCCATCAGGATCGGATCCAGGCAGCTCTCACCGGTCTGGTTGGGATTGGGGATGCAGGCGTCGGGATTTTCGGGGTCCACGACTGCGCCCGGATCACAGGTGCATTCATAGGAGGCCGGCAGCACCGGGATGCAGGAGCGCTTGAGCTCCTCATCACACAGGTTGGGTTCGCAGGGGTCGTCGAGGCATTCGCCGGTGGCAGGATCGTAGATCAGGCCGTCGCCGCAGTCGATGGTCCAGGTGAGGGTGTATTCGCCGTCGTCCCCGTAGGCGTCCACGATGAGGTAATACGTGCCCGCGGGGAGCTCCGCCTCGATGCGCGAGGCCCGGCGCGGACCGCTGTCGTCGTCACAGTAGAGCTCCGTCTGGATGTCGCCGCAGGCCGAGCGCAGGTACATCACGGTGTCAAAACCCTCGGTCTCGAACATGACCGAGCGCGTGCCCTTGAGCACGAACATGTAGGCGACGTCGTTGCCGGCGGTGACGTCGGTGCAGGCGGAGTTGGTCTCATTGCCGGCGCCGGTGGTGTCGCCCGTGGTGCCCGTGGTTGCGAAGTCGATCAGGATCGGCGACTCGCAGGAGGAGCCGTCACCGTTGATCAGGCAGGTGTCGGGACCCAGTTGCACGGTGCCCTCGTCGCAGGCGCACAGCGGCGTGCCGGTGTCGTCGGCGCAGGTGCCGTGGCCCGAGCAGGAATATCCGGAGGTGGCGCAGGTTGGCTCGCAGGTGCCGTTTTCGTCGTTGTCCTGGTACCCGTCGATGCACGCCGTACAGGACTGGCTGGTGTAACCCTCGTCGCAGGTGCAGACCGCGCGCCCGGAGGTGTCGTCGCAGGTGCCGTGCCCGGAACAGGTGTCGTCGGCGCAGGTCTTCGGGATCGAGCTCTTTTTGCCGTCATCGCAGCCGGAGAGGAGCAGTGCGATCAGGAGAGCGGAAATACCGGCAAAGTGGAGTATTTTCATGAGTTTTCCTTTGTGGGAGAAGATGGTGGCTTCGACGGACTCTGTGGCATCGAGAAACCCTCGCAGGACTCTCATACCTTGTGATTGCCGTCACGTCAATGACGCGGGTCCGGGAATGCAGGTTGCCATGATCTGCGTCACACCAGACATGATCATATCGGCGCGGTATTTTGATTGTGGAATATGAAAACCTCCGATGAATCCACAAATTATAAAATTGCACCCGGATATCACGGTCCGGGAGGCCGCACGGATCCTCCCTCCTGAACCTTCTTCGCTTTTCAGTGGAAAAAAATCGCAAATTTCATATATATGGGGCGGCTGCGCGCCGGCCACTGACGACCGGCGTCGCCCGAGGATGAAATCCATGAGACCTTACAACTTCACCGAGATCGAGAACCGTTGGCAGAACACCTGGCGCGAGCGTGGCGTCTTCACCGCGAAGGTCGAGCCCGGACGGCCGAAATACTATGTCCTGGAGATGTTCCCGTATCCGTCGGGCAAGCTCCACATGGGGCACGTGCGCAACTACAGCATCGGCGACGTGGTGGCCCGCACCCGGCGCGCGATGGGATTCAACGTGCTGTATCCGATGGGTTGGGACGCCTTCGGCCTGCCCGCGGAGAACGCGGCGATCAAGGCCCACGTGCATCCGGCCGAGTGGACGTACTCCAACATCCGGCAGATGCGCAGCCAGCTCAAGGCCCTGGGCTATTCCTATGACTGGGATCGTGAGATCGCCACCTGCCATCCCGAGTATTTCCGGTGGGAGCAGAAGATCTTCCAGGAGATGATCGACCGTGACCTGGCCTACCGCAAGAGCTCCTTCGTGAACTGGTGCCACACCTGCCAGACCGTGCTGGCCAACGAGCAGGTCGAGAACGGCACGTGCTGGCGCTGCGGCGAGACCGTGGTGCAGCGCGAGCTGGTGCAGTGGTTCCTTCGCATCACCGCCTATGCCCAGAGCCTTCTCGACGATCTGTCCAAGCTCGAGGGCGGCTGGCCCGAGAAGGTGCTCACGATGCAGCGCAACTGGATCGGCCGCTCCGAGGGCGCCCGGGTGCGCTTCCCGCTGGCGCAGCCCGTCGGTGACGTCAGCGAGATCGAGGTCTTCACGACGCGGCCGGACACGCTCTGGGGCGTCACGTTCATGAGCCTGGCCGCCGAGCATCCCCTGGCGCTGAAGCTGGCCGCAGGCGGCGGGCGCGAGGCCGAGGTCGCCGCGTTCGTGCAGAAGGTCCGCAACGAGGACCGCACGCGGCGGACCAGCGACGATTTCGAGAAGGAGGGCTGCTTCACCGGCGCGTACGTGACCAACCCGGTCAACGGCCGGCAGGTGCCCGTCTACATCGCCAACTTCGTGCTGATGGACTACGGCACCGGCGCGGTGATGGCCGTCCCGGCGCATGACCAGCGCGACTTCGACTTCGCGAAGAAGTACGGCCTGCCCATCGAGGTCGTGATCAAAAACGACGACACCCCGTCCGACGGTGCGCTGCTGACCGCGGCGATGGTCGAGTCCGGCACCATGGTCAACTCCGGTCCCATGGACAAAGAGCCCTCCGAGTCCGGCAAGGCCAAGGTCATCGCCTACCTGAAGGAGCGTGCTTTCGGTGATGGAACGGTGCACTTCCGCCTGCGCGACTGGGGCATCTCCCGCCAGCGATACTGGGGCACGCCGATCCCGGTGATCCACTGCCCGGCGTGCGGCATCGTCAAGGTCCCGGCGGACCAGCTTCCGGTGCGCCTGCCCGACGACGTGGACTGGGCCTCCTACGACGGCGGATCGCCGCTGCTGAACCATCCCACGTGGAAGCACGTGAAGTGCCCGGCCTGCGGTGGCCCGGCCGAGCGGGACTGCGACACCATGGACACGTTCATGGAGAGCTCGTGGTACTACCTGCGCTACACCAGCCCCCGCTGCACCGACGGCATCTTCGACCGCCCGAGCCTGGACTACTTCGCCCCGGTGGACCAGTACATCGGCGGGGTCGAGCACGCGGTCATGCACCTGCTGTATGCGCGCTTCTTCACGAAGGTCCTGCGTGACCTGGGTTATCTTGGCTTCGACGAGCCGTTCCGGAACCTGCTCACCCAGGGCATGGTGACGATGCCCACGGCGCGCTGTGACAAGCACGACTGGCTGTTCCCCCACGAGGTCAACGAGGACGGCTCCTGCATTCACTGCGGAGAGCCCGCCAAGCTGGGACGCGTCGAGAAGATGTCCAAGTCCAAGAAGAACGTCGTGGATCCGCAGACGTACATTGAACGTTACGGCGCAGACACCGTGCGGTTTTTCGTGCTTTCGGATTCGCCGCCGGAGCGGGACCTGGAGTGGAGCGACTCCGCGGTCGAAGGCGCGCACAAGTTCCTGCAGCGCGTCTGGCGCATCGTGCAGGAGGCGGCCGAGTCAGCGACCTCGACGCCGTCGACACCCTGCGCACCGCTGAAGACCGCCCATCGCGCGCTCAAGAAGGTCACCTCCGACATGGAGCGCTTTCACTTCAACACGGCCCTGGCGGAGATCCGCGTCCTGTTCTCGGAGTTGGCCAACTTCAAGCCCGAGACCGACGCCGAGAAGACGGCCGTGTTCGAGGCCGCCTGCCTGGGCGTCCAGATGATCGCGCCGTTCGCCCCGCACCTGTGCGAGGAGTGCTGGGAGATCCTGGGCAAGGGCACGCTGCTGGCGACGGCCCCTTGGCCCGCTTTTGACGAGGCGTTGATCGCCGAGAACGAGTTCCAGTTGGTCGTGCAGGTCAACGGCAAGGTGCGCGACCGCCTGATGGTTCCCACCGACGCCGCCGAGGATCGCGTGCGCGAGCTGGTGCTGGAAAGCCCCAAGACCCGCGAGTTCATCGGCGACAAGCAGGTCAGGAAGTTCATCTACATTCCGGGCCGCCTGGCCAACGTCGTGATCGGGTGAGGGGGCTGCGATGATCACCGTGACCGCGGCGATCGTGTTCGATGCCGCCGGACGTATTCTGGTGGGGCTGCGCCCTGTGGGAAAACGCCTGGGGGGGCTCTGGGAGTTCCCCGGTGGCAAGCTCGAGGCCGGTGAGACCCCCGAGGCCTGCCTGGCCCGCGAGCTGCATGAGGAGCTGGGGGTGGACGCCCGTGTCGGCGCCTTCATCGGCGAGAGCGTGCACACCTACGAGTTCGGCACGATCCGGCTGGTGGCCTATGAGGCCATCGTCGAGACCGGCGAGCCCGTGCCCCTGGACCATGAACGCCTGGACTGGGTCCTGCCCGCGACGCTGGACGCCGTGAACCTCACGCCCGCGGATCGTCCGCTGCTGCCCGCCATCCTTGCCTTTGCCGGCGCCCGAACCTGAATTATTCCTTGTGGGAATGGTCAAAAAGGCGTAATAATTCAGCTCCTGAGGAGGCTAGAGACATGTACAATCCCGTAGAACTGCATTTCAACGAAGAAATCATGAAGATCACGGCGCAGCGCTGTCGCGAACTCAATATCCGCATTCCGACGTTCGCCGAGCAGAAGAACCCGGATTCCATCCCGGCCGACGTCAAGAAACGCCTGCCGTCCGTGGGGTTGTGGGATTTTGACCCGATCAACCTCCACCGCATCACCTGGAAGAATGACATCAAGACGGGCCTGTTCAACGGCGTCAACCACCTGGAATTCCCCTCCGAGATCACGGGCGTCAAGGCCCGCGTGATCGGCCTGGTCGGCAAGTACTTCCCGACCGGCGCCCACAAGGTCGGTGCCGCCTTCGGCTGCCTCGTCCCGCGTCTGATCTCCGGCGAGTTCAATCCCCTCACCCAGCGCGCGGTGTGGCCCTCCACGGGCAACTACTGCCGCGGCGGCGCCTTTGACTGCAAACTGCTGGGCTGCACCCCAGTGGCCATCCTGCCCGAGGAGATGAGCCGCGAGCGCTTCGACTGGCTCAAGGACATCGGCGCCGAGGTCATCGCGACCCATGGTTCAGAGAGCAACGTCAAGGAAATCTATGACAAGTGCTGGGAGATCCGCAACACCGACAAGAACGCAGTGATCTTCAACCAGTTCGACGAATTCGGCAACTGCATCTGGCATTACGAAGTGACCGCCTCGGCCATCCTCGAACTGTTCGAGCAGGTGCGCCGCGGTTCCAACCGCTTCGCCGGCTATGTCAGCGCCACAGGATCGGCCGGCACCATCGGCGCCGGAGAGCGCCTGCGCAAGGTCTTCCCGTCGATGAAGATGGTCGCCACCGAGGCGCTGCAGTGCCCGACGCTGTACATGAACGGCTTCGGCGCGCATCGCATCGAAGGCATCGGCGACAAGCACGTGCCCTGGATCCACAACGTCCGCAACACCGACGCCGTGGCCGCCATCGACGACGAGGACACGATGCGCGTGTACCGCATGTTCAACGAGCCCGCGGGGCTTGCCTACCTCAAGGAGCAGGGCGTCTCCGCCGAAGTGATCGAGAACCTGCCGCTGGTGGGCATCTCGGGCGTGTGCAACATGCTCGCCGCCGTCAAGACCGCCAAGTACTTCGAGATGGATGAGAACGACGTCATCTTCACGATCCTGACCGACTCTTCGGAGATGTACGGTTCCCGTATCAAGGAAATGAACGATGAGCGCGGCGCGTTCACACGCGACAACGCCGTGATCGCGTTCGAGGGCTCGCTGATCAAGCAGGGCAAGGACAACTACCGCGAGCTCGGGTACTGGGATCGCAAGGCCCTGCACAACCTGAAATACTTCACCTGGGTCGAGCAGCAGGGCAAGGACCCGCGCGATCTGGATGCGATCTGGCATCCCGAGTTCTGGGACAACATCTTCTCCGTGATCCCCCAGTGGGAAAAGGCCATCGTCGAGTTCAACCAGCTGGTTGGACTGTAGTCCCCGAATGTCCGATTTCCCCCACCTGTTCTTTGCCACACCGAAAAAACTGCCCGATGCCGCCGGCCTGCCAGGCCGGGTTGCCGTGCTGGACCTGGGCTTCTGCGCCCAGGGCCTCACCCCCTCGTTCGAGAACATGACGGGGCCTTTCCTTGCCAGGCTCGGTGAGCGGCTTTGTGCTTACGTGGATCATCACGATCACCCCTATCATGTCCGCTACCACCATGATCCGCGCTTCGTTCTCGCCTCCAAGGATCGCGCGCCCGCCTGTGCGCCGATGGTCACTTCCGAGGTCGTTCGCCTGCTTGGGCCGGCCGACACGCTGTTGTGCCACCTCGACTTTGATGGCCTTTACAGCGCAGCGCGGTGGATCCTCGAGGGTGAGGAGCCCTACGAGGGAGCCGACGCCGATGCTGTGGCCGTGGACACGCGCAGCGGGGAACTGACGCCCATCGGACGCCTGATCGATCGGGCGCTGCGGGCGAAGTTCCAGGACACGCCACTCAAGATCGCGGTGATTCGCTATCTGACCACGAAGAGCGCCGCAGCCGCCGCCAACTTCCGCGAGACGATCGCGGAGGTCGCCCACATCTACGACCAGCTCGAAGCGGACACCCTGGTCTGGGCCGGGCGCTTCACGGTGCGCAACGACGTGGCCTTCGTGCACGTCCCCGACGGCGTGAAGTTCGACAAGACCGAGCTTTTGCTGCGCGGCCAGGCCGTCGCGAGGATCTCCGTCGTCGAGAACTCGGGTTCTCTCACGCTTGCGGCCGGATTCCACTCGGATGTGAACTTCCTGGATCTGTTCGATCTGGGTGGCGGCATGCCCACGCGCGTGACCATTCCTTCGGCCCGCAAGACCGAAGTGCTCTCCAGACTCGGCTATTAAGAGACCACGGAAAAGACGGAATTGGGGGTCTGCGGGGACGGATGCGTCACCTCGGGCCATGACGGTTCCGCCAATCCTGTTCCGCGCGTCAAGCGCTGCAAGTCCCTGTTCCTTCTTTTCTTCTTCTTTTCCGTGGTCTCTTAAAAACCGAGTCTATTCGGCGATGAGGATCAGGTTCTTCGTCTCGGCTGCACGGGAGGTGTCTCGGGCGGTGATGGAGATGACGTTGACGCCGGGCCACAGTGGCACGGGGGCGGAGAAGGCTGATTTGGAGGTGCCCTTCCCGAAGGAGGAGTAGGCGACCTTCTTCGCATATACGTTGGCCTTGAGGTTGGAGACTACGATGATCAGGTCGCGCAGGCCGTCGAGGTCCTGCAGTTCACCGGTGATGGTCACAGGGGCTGCCTTGACGGGGCCCGCGGGGGGATTGGTCACGGTGATCGCGGGCGGGGAGTAGACGTAGAACTCAGGCAGGACGAAGCCCGTTGAAGAACTCTTGACGATTTTTCCGGCGTCCTTCTTCACGTAGAGCGGGGAGGAGGTGCCGGCCATGACCTGCACGAAGCCGTTGATCTCCTTGACGGCCTTCAACGTGGCTCCGGCAGCCAGACGACCCTGGAGTTTCTGGGACTCGGACCAGGGGGTGTCGAAGATCTCCGCCTCGGAATCGAGCCGGAACCAGCCCGTCAGGGCCTTCGTCACGGGGAGGGCGCCCTGCTTGCGCATCACGTGCCAGGGAATCTCGATGTTCGTTCCGTAATTGCAGTCCTTGATCTCCACGACGAACTTCCAGGGCTGTTCGCCGGCCTCCGCGTTGGCCTTGATCTGGAACGTGAAGTCACGCTTCTGGCCCGGCGCGAGGTTGCGCAGGTCCGCGCGGGTGGAGAGCAACTGGACCTCCTCACCGGTCAGGTTCTTCAGCACCAGGTTGGCGTCGCCGGTCGGGCCGTCGCCGACGTTCTTGACCCGGATGCGGAACACGCCGGTCTCCTGGGCCGTCAGCAGGCCGTCGGAGTCCTTGGCGTCCGAAAACGAGAGGGAAAGGTGCAGGCGGGGCTGCAGGGAGCCGGCGATGGCGATGGTTCCGGCAGCGCTGACCTTGAGGTCCTGCAGGTGGCTGAAGAAGTGCATGTTCAGGGTGTCGGTGCGGCCTGACAGGCCGGCGGGGATCTTGACCTCGATGGTCCGCTTGCCCGTCTCGCCTGGCTTGAGCACGCCGAAGAGCACTTCCTGGTAGTCGAAGCGCGGATTCGAGGAACCAAGCTCGCCGCGGATGCGGTGGATGGGGGTCTTCCCGGTGTTCTTTACCTCGACCTCAACCTTGGCCCACTTGCCCGCGGCCGTCGGTCCCGGAACGGTCAGTTTCGCTGTCAGCGAAGGCTGATCGTTGGGGGCCAGCTTCCAGTCGATGGAGAACAGGGTCTTCAGTTTCTTGCCGATCTCGAGGTCGGCTGCGGTCTGGAAGGTGTCCACCACGCTCTTGAGGCGGGGCAGGGCTGCGGGGCGCGCCACGGCCGTGCCCTTGAACGAGACCAGGATGTCACGGGCCAGGTCAACGGCTGCATCCTGAACGAACTCGTCCGGATCGGAGGGCGCCTGCGCGTCCTCGGGATCCAGCCCGCAGTAATTGCAGACGAAGGGCGGGGTCTTGGGTTCGGGCAGCAGCGCGAACACGGTGTACATGGATTTTCCCTTGGGGGTGACGCGGGCAGCGTCGAGGCTGCTCTTCAACTGGGCCTCGGAGCTGGCCTCACGGCCGGCCGTGTAGTAGGTGACCTGCCGGCTGCGCTGCTTCGGATCCATTCGAACGTGGTGAAGTTCGATGTCCGGTACGATGCCGACCCCCTGGATCGAGACGTCGCCGTAGGTCAGGTACTGCGCGATGGTCAACTTCAGGGCTGAGTCGCCGGGGAAATCGATCAGATCCTGCACGGAGCCCTTGCCGAAGGTGCGGCGGCCGATCAGGATCGCCCGGCCGCTGTACTTGAGGGTCCCCGCGACGATCTCGGAGGCTGAAGCCGAGTTGTCGTCGACGAGGACGACCACGGGCTTCTTGAAGATGGTGCTCTGGGCGTCGGCGCGCTCCTCGCGACGGTCCCGGGTGTTGTTGGAGACCTGAGCCACGATGATGCCGCTGTCCAGAAAATAGCGGCCGATCTCGACGGCGATGTGCAGCAGGCCGCCGCCGTTGCCGCGCATGTCGAGGATCAGTCCCTGCACGGATTCCTTGTTCATCTCGGTGAGGGCCTGCTTGACCATCAGCGCGGTGGGCATCTGGAAGGCCTTGAGCTTCAGGTAGCCGTATTTGGCGCCCTTGTGCTCCAGAATGCGGTGGGTCACGCTCTCGAAGGAGATGGCCTCACGCGTGATCGGAAGGGTCTTGGGCTGCTTCCATCCGGTGCGGGACACGACGATCGACACCGGATCACCGGGCTCGCCGCGCAGCCGCGAGACGGCCTCGGACAGGCTGAGGTTCTCGGTGGGCTGAGTGCCGATCTTGATGATGCGGTCGCCGGGCATCAGGCCCGCGCGGGAGGCGGGTGTATTGTCCATGACCTTGATAACGCTCAACTTCTGATCACAGATCGAGACGACGATGCCCAGGCCACCGAAGGAGCCGCGGGTCTGGGTGCGCATCTCGCGGAACACCTCCGGGGTCATGAAGTTCGTATGGGGATCGAGGGTCTCAAGGATGCCCGCGATCGCCGCGTGCTCGACCTTCTCAAGGGAAACGTCCGCAGGGAGGTGCTGGGAGAGGAACGCGAACACCTGCGAGAAGCCGGCGATCAGGTCCCAGGCCGACGGGATCTTCGATGCCAGCGAAAGCTTTGCGGAGCCCACCTCGACGATCAACGTTCCCTTGACGTTTTCCCGTATCATGATCTCGGGCACCTCGCGGGCGATGCTCTCCAGTCCGGAGAGCAGCATCCGGCTCGGGTCGATGCGAGCTGGCTCAACGTACCGGTCCATGACCTTGGAGACCGTCAACTTCAGGTGCAGCAGCGTGGGGGTCGCGCTCCGGGGCGCGGGGACCAGTTGGGGTGAGCTCTGGGCCAGGAATGCGAAGACGATGGAAAACATCCAAGTATGCATGGTCGACTCCGGGAAGGATGGGCGTCAGGGGCACGCGGACGGACAGAACAAACGTCCAATCGTACGTGCCGATTCCCCGAAATGTTCAGTCATTGCGGAAAACGACGAAAAGAAGGTCAAGGAGCGTGCTCGGAAAGGGGGCCGGCGCCTAGCGGACCTTCGATTTGATGAAGGAACGGAACTCGCGGATGGTGCGATCGTTCTGGCCCAGCGGTTTGGCCGTGTAGCCGCGGATCTCGTCCTCGAGCTCACGGTCGAACTGGTCCATACAACCGGCCTCGTCGAGGATGTGGTCGGCGTTGCGGTTGCGGATGCGCTCCTCGGGGAGGCGCTTCACATAGCTCACGAAGCCGTCGTACAGGTTGTCGAACAGCAGCCGGGTCATCTCGTCCTCAGAGATCAGTTTTTTGATGCCTTCACCGGCGTTGGGCATACCGGCTTCCACGGCCAGCTTCGCCGAGACGCGCATCACGGCCGCGTCATCGAGCACGCCGATGCCGCCGAGATAGTCAGGAATGATGTCCACTTTGCGCAGCATATAGGAAAGACCGCCCAGCAGGTACTTCTTCGCATCGCGGGAGATGCCATCGGAGTCGAGCGCCTTGCGCAGAATTTTAGTGTCTTCTCCCAGGTTCGCAACCCAGGCTTCCAGGTTCTGCAACAGTTCGAGATCGGTCATCGCTTTTTCCTTTCTGATTCAGGGGGTTCACCCACCCGTTCGAGACTGGTTTCAACCACGCCCAGCACTTTTTCACGCTTTGACGACAGTGTCAAGCTGACAGGCGGGATTTTCAGGCCGTCAGCGACGAATCCAGTGGCCGGGAACCAAGATGACGCCGCGGGGTGTCCTGCGCCATTGGGGACGGAGCCACTGGTTGCCGGCCGAGGGCGGAACCAGCCAGCGTCCCGGCACCCATACCCATGTCGCGGCCTGCCAGTGCCAGTAGCCCGGGGTCCATACGGCGTCGGGGAAGGGGGCCGTGACAACCACCTCGACCCTGGCAGGCGGGGGTTCGGCCGGCGCGACGGCGGTCTTCTCCTGATCCAGGTCGCTCTGGGGAACCCGCCAGAACCCGTACAGCCAGAGCCACTGGAAGCCATTCCATCGCCAGTAGCCGGGCACCCAGGTGGCGTTCTCACTGGCCTTGGGCGG
>JAHITJ010000126.1 GCA_018817795.1 Myxococcota bacterium
CAGGCGATCCCACCGAGTTCCGCCGCGAGATCCAGTAAACTTCAGGGCTCGAGTCGGAACCTCCATGCACAGAGGGATCCATCCCCGTCAGTGTCCGGGGCAGGCAGGCGGCTCCCTGACTTCGCCGATCAAGTTCGATGAATTACAACCCAAAGAAAATCGGTCTAGCGGAAACCGCTTGCCGTGGAAGGGGAAAGGCGAGAGACCCGCATCAACGCTAGTATTTCGCATGCTCCGAAGTCACAGGTGCAACCGGGAATCGTCCAGTAGAAACGGTTTTTACTGGCAACTTTTTGGCGACTTTGACAATGGAGGAATCGCATGAATAGAAACTACTAAGATTGAGTTTGAAACCCCACGGCGTGATCACCGATGGGATGGGGCTCTGGAATGACCGGTCCATGCAAGGTTTATTTAACCGCCTTTTTTGAGGCATAGGAGAAGCTGTAAAGTTAAGCGGTCCCCCTGTGGCGCCTCCGCAACTTTTTCTGAAAACTCCTGATAATAAGACAGGTGGGGCGACCTGTCTTCATCACACCGGAGCCGATTCAACCGCACCAGCGGGCTGTGCATGGGTCCACGGGACCGGCGTTGCACTACGAGCGTACGCCCGGGGATGCGCTGCGGCCGCTGCCAGCGACCTACCGGCGGCGCGAGCCCGAAAAGACCGCCCTTCACTCCCTGGTGCACGAGCACCTGGAGACTCTCCTGGCCCAGGCCCGGCAGGCGAGCGTTGACAACTCCGGATACCCCGCGTTCGTGGAGAAGGAGTTCCGCCGGTATCTCGACTGCGGCATTCTCGCCAACGGCTTCGCGCGCCTGCGATGCCCAACCTGCGGCTTCGAGCGGCTCGTCGCGTTCTCATGCAAGGGACGGCTATGTCCCTCATGCTGGGCAAAACGCGCTGCGGAAACCGCCGCGCATCTGGTGGACCATGTGCTTCCCGAGGCCACGTACCGGCAGTGGGATGGGGGCACGTTCCCGTGGGAAGCGCGTCTGTTCATCGCCATCGACCGGCAGTTGCTCTCCGACCTGCTGCGGGACTTCCTGCGCACCATCTTCTCCTGGCAGCGCCGCAGGGGACGACTCGCCGGCCTCACTGACGGCCACTGCGGTGCCGTCACGTTCGTGCAGCGCTTCGGCGGCGCGCTGAACACCAATCCGCACTTTCACGTGCTGATCCCTCCGGTCGAAGACGACCGGGATGGCCTGTTCACGCCGGGTGCGTCTGAAGACGACCGAGCACAGTTTGTGCCGTTGCCACCGCCCATGAACGAGGACATCGCTCACCTGGGCGCCACCGTCTCCACGCGGCTCACGAAGCGCCTCCGGGAGACGATCAGGAAAGCACGCGAGTCCGAAGCCGACCGCGACGACACCCTGGTGGCCACACTGCTGCACCGGGCCGTCCAACTGGCCCTGTGGCTTCCCCGTAGTGGTCCCGCCGGCGACGACTCCACCGCCTCCGACCACGGCAGTGACACGCCAAAGCCGCTCTGCGCCAAGGTCGACGGTTTCTCCCTGCACGCCTTCCGCACGGTGGCACCCCACGACCGCGCCGGACTCGAGCAGCTCTGCCGCTACGGCCTGCGTGCCCCGTTTGCGCTCGACCGGATCTCCATCGCCCCAAACGGAAACGTCCTCTATCAACTGCACCGGCCCTGGCCCAAGCCCAACTCGCCCCGGACCCACCTGACCTTCGAGCCCGTGGCCTTCCTGCGCCGCCTTGCTGCGTTGGTGCCGTACCCCTACCAGAACCTCGTGCGCTACCACGGCGTCTTCGCCAACCGATCCCGCCTGCGGCCGCTCCTGCCGTCCCCGCCGGGAGCTCCACTGGCGGGGACGGCGTCCGAAAAACCGCAGGCCGAAAGTACACCGGCCCCTCCGCCAGCGCTGGCGCAGCCTCCGAAACGCCACCGCTATTCCTGGGCCCATCAACTCAAGCGTTCGCTCCACGCCGACGCCCTGGTCTGCCCAAAATGCGCCGCCCTCCTGCGCGTGCTGGCGTTCATCGCCAACCCCATCGTGGTCGTTAAAATCCTCGACCACCTAAGCCTCCCCAGCAGCGCGCCGATTGTGGCACCTGCCCGCATGCCTGAGGATGAGTTTCCTCTCCTGGACACCGAGTTCGCAGGCGACGACTTCGAGGACCCTGACCGCCGCCCGACACAACCAAAAAATCCGCAGCGCCCCGGCTGGTCTTGAACGGTCGTAGGGACTAGAAAAGTGGATCCCAGGCGCATCAATGCAGGGAATTTTGCCCCTCGGGCTTGAAACGCGATTGTTACTACAGACCGGGTGGGTCCTTCAGGGGGCGAGGAATCGCCAAAAACCGAGGCGGCGCCTTGATTTTCAGCATCTCAAACAATTCTATGTGTTCCTTGTCCATGCGACTGGTCTGCCAGACTTCGCCGTGCTTGGTCTGGTGGATGCCGACCTGCAGACGGTCCAAAACGCGGCGCAGGTGGCCCCAAGTCTGACCCGTCTCGTTCTCGGCCACCCGCACCAGCAGCAAGGCCAGCCAGCACAGCAGCACGTGCGCCCGGATCCGGTCGCTCAGCCGATGTTAAACCGGCCGGATGTCGAGCACGTGTTTCAGGTCGCGAAACGCACGCTCCACCCGCCACAGCGCCTTGTAGCCCAGAACAATATCCTCAGCCGAGAGCGTGTCGTCCGATGACGAGACCAGGAATTTCCCGTCCACCAACTCCTCGGTCTTGATCTTCTCTCGGTGCAGGGTCAGGCGCCCGGTGGGCGTCTGCGTCACGTATCGCCCGTAGACGTGGTGGCTGCGCAGCGCGCACGCCGCCTTCTCGTGGGGCACGTCGGCCAGGTTCTTCAACTCGGCGAGGCGCCACTCCACCTCCGCGACGATGTCGTCGCGCTTGGCCTTGTCGCGGCGCACCTCCTCGGGGTTGCGCACGATCACGTAGCGCCGCGCCTTGGCACCGTCGCCGCCGACGGTCACTTCCTTGATCTCCGTACCCTGCCGGAGAAGTACGGGGCTTGACAAATCAAGGGCTTTTTGCAGTCGGGCCTTTTCGTGATAACCGAAATTTGATCAGGCGGCGGCTGGCTGCAGTCGCCAGTTGTGCGGGAGCAGGTCGGCGAGTTGGTCCTGCGGGGTCGTGTGGATACGCAGGAGCACGTCTCGCAGATACTCCTCCGGATTCACGCCGTTGAGCTCGCAGGTCGACACCAGCGTCATCAGCGTGGCGTAGTTTTCGCCCGACTCCGGATTGCCCACGAAGAGCCAGTTCTTTCGGCCCAGGGCCACCTTGCGAAGCGCGCGTTCCGAGGCATTGTTGTCCACCGGGATGCGTGCGTCGGTCAGGTACACGTTCAGTTCGTCCCACTGGTTCAGCGCGTAAGCGATTGCCTTGCCCAGTGCGCTCTGCGGCGGAATCATGTCCTCGTTACCCTGCAGCCATGCGTGCAATTGTGCCATCAGTGGCGCGGCCCGCGCCTGTCGCATCTGCAGATGCGCTTCCGTGCGCTGCACGTCTTTCTCGCGGGCCTCGTGCTCGACCCGATAGATTTCGCGGATGATTCCAATCGGTTGGTCGGCGATCAGCGCGCCGGCCAGGCGCGCCTCGAAAAACTTGCGCCGCACGTGCGCCAGGCATCCGGCGCGCTGCCGGCCATCAGGCTGCGTGACCTCGTTGTACCCGCTGTATGCGTCCACCACCAGGGTCCCGGAGGAACCGCCCAGCACCTGCACCGGCGTGTCGCCGCTGCGCGAACTGTACTTGTACAGCGCGTACCGGTCCGACAGAAACACCCACGAGTACCCGCGCGGCGACTTCTTCTTTCCATCCGTCTGGGCCTTCTCCGAGGCCGGTGTGTGCGGGTCCTTCATCTTCAGCGGCGTCTCGTCCGCCTGCACGATTTCTTCTTTTGCAATCTCGTGCTCAATCAACTCCGCCAGCGGCGCGATCGTCTGCGCAGCTTGGTGGAACTGGTCGTTCATCGAGCTCACCGAGATGTCCGCACCCTGGCGCCTGAACATCGACGCCAACCGGTTCAGCGGGATCGCGTCTGCGCATTTCTCCACCACCATGTGTGCGATGAAACCCGCCCCGTACTGGCTCTTCTCAAACGGCTTCACCGGCACGGGCGCCGTCACGATGTGCTTCCCGCACGGGCACACCACCGTCTGCCGGACGTGCCGGTACAGCACGAACCGGACCGGCACGTAGTCCTGAACCGTGCTGACTTTTCCCTCGCCCAGCGGCTTCTCCGCCAGTTGGTGACAGTGCGGACAGCGCCGCTGGTCCTCCGGAAGCGTTGCGGCCACTTCGTGCCGCACCTCAATGACCTCGGGCTTGCGCACCGCAGCGGACTCGTCGTCGGCCGAGGGTTTCTTGGATGCGCGGAACTCCTTTGACACGCTCGGAATCTTCTCGCTCTTTTTCCCGAACAGCATCCGTTTGAGCTGCGCAAGCTCCTCCCGCAACGCGGCGATTTCAGCCCGCAGTTCTGCGTTTTCCTTCATCAACTGGAGTTCGAGAGGCGTGTGTCCCATCGGTCAGGTTAGATCATATTCCCGATCCGCAGACAAGCCCCTTTTCCTGGTTTTTTTGAGCAATTCATCTTGCTGAAGGCCGCTCTGCAGGCGACCATAGCCGCGGCCGTTTCACCCTGCATTCCCGCCACACGTAACTATTGGCTGACTACATAATCCACCAGAAGCATTGAAAAATATCATTTTTCAGCACTATCGGCTTGACTTGAACCTAGTTATGGAATACGCTACACATAACGAGGAGGCGTCGCGATGG
>JAHITJ010000127.1 GCA_018817795.1 Myxococcota bacterium
CATCTATGACGGTTCCGTGTCCTACATCGAAGACCCCAAGAACCATCTGGATCCGGCAACCGGTGAACCCGCTGTTATCAAATTCCCTGCCACCGTGTCTTGGACGCCGACCGCTTTCGCCGCTGGCTGCTGTGATGGGACCCGCCCGCAGAAGTGTACCCCGGGTGGTGCCGGAACCACCGGTTATCTCGCTACGGTATGGACTGGGGATGACACCTGGAAGAAACTGAAGTTTGAACTGCGTGACCCGCATCTGTATGTATATGCATATGCCAAAACCTCTGACACATCCTTCAAAGCGGCCGCCAAGGGCGACATCTCCTGCAACGGCACCAAGGAATACTATTGGCGCGGTGGCACCTATGCCAACGGCGTGACCACCGGCACCGCCGAGATCGTCAAGACAGATGCTGCTGCCAACGCTGGTCAGTAAACTATTCAACTTCATTCTCCCTGCCTGAAATTGAAGCAGCCTTGGTTTCTTCCCCTTGCTCTCGTAGACAACTCCAAGCATAATGCCGGCATGGCGCAGAAGCTCCTTCTCGGTATGGTCATTCTCATTCTGCTCGCGATCGGCGCGTGGGGCCTGGCCGCATCCCGGCGGGCGGCCCGCTTCGCGGAGGTGCCGCAGAACCTGAGGCACCTGTACGAGGGGGCCACGGTCTACGCCCAGCGTTACCTGGCCCGGCCCGTCAAAGAACGCATCAAGCCCAACTTCCCGTTGTCCTCCACGATCACCCCCGAGAGCCCCTGCTGTTACAAGGGCAAACCTTCGGCGTGCTCCCCGGGCGGGAAAACGCCCACGTCGTACAATCCGGCCGAGTGGAAGAAGACCCCGTTTCTCGAACTGGGCTTCGAGCTCAAGGATCCCCATTTGTATCGCTATTCGTTCACCTCGTTCGAGCCCGGCGAGGAGCTTCGGTTCGAGGTCTCCGCCCACGGCGACGCCGACTGCGACGGGGTCCTCTCCCGCTTCTATCGCAAGGGCCGGGTCTCGGGCCGCGAGGTCACCGGTCCCCTCGAAATCTTCACCGAGAATCCGGAAGAGTAAGGGTTTCTCCGCCTGGGTTTCAGACGAAATACTCTGACTTGAAAACCGCTGTCAGTCTTCGGGGGTCAGGATCTCCGACACGCGCTTGAGCAGCAGGGAGACGCCGAAGGGCTTGGCCAGGAACGAGCGCTCCTCGGTGGCCACGCCCTGCTTCTCGAGCAGGTTGGACGTGTAGCCCGACATGTAGAGGACCCTCAGTCCCGCCATGGAGCGCTTGAGCTCCTGATACAGCCGCTTCCCGCTCATGTGGGGCATGATCACGTCGGTGATCAGCAGGCCGATGGGCCCCTCGGAGAACGAGTTGGCCAACTGGATGGCCTTTTGCGGATCGGGCGCGTCGAGGACGCGGTAACCCTGCTTGGCCAGCGAGCGGCAGACGAAGTGCCGCACGGCATCCTCGTCCTCGACGACCAGGATGGTGATCGACTCGCAGGCGCGCTCCACCGGCTGCGGGGACGGGGTCAGGTCCAGCACGCCGGAGGGTTCCTGATCGCTGAGCGGAAGCTGGATGCGGATCAGGTTGCCCGAGGGGGGCGTCGGAATCCACGTGATGTTCCCGCCGAACGCGTGCACCACGTTCCATGCGTTGGCCAGATCCAGATCCGTCGCGCTGCCGGTGGCTGAACCGAAGGGCTCGAAGATGGTGCGGGCCTCGGTCGCCGAGAGGGTCTCGCTGCGAACGACGATGTCAATCAGCAGCAGGTGTCCGTCCGGGCCATAGGCGGCCGTGTCAAGGACGGCCGGACGCAGCACCGAGGCGCGGACGGAGACGGGCCTGCGCCCGGCGCTTTCGACGGCGCCCGCGGTCGATCCGTGGCCTGCACGGCGGAGGGCGGCCAAGAGCACCTGCTGGAAGTGCTCGGGGTCGAGGCGGACCACCGTGCGGTCGGAGACGCCCTCGAGCTCCAGGTTCACGCCACCGGGGAAGCTCGCAGAAAGGGAGTCCACGCTTGCCTGAAGCAGCGCCCGGGCGGAGACGTTTTCCATCTTGTAGGTCTGCCGTGTGCCGAAGCGCAACAGGTTGTGGGCCAGGTCCTTGGCGCGCTCGGCCGCCTGATGCACCTGGCGCAGATCCGAGGCCAGCGGGCTGTCCGACTTGATGTCCAGCAGCGCCACCGAGACGTAGCCCAGGATCGGGGACAGCAGGTTGTTGAACTGGTGGGCGATGCCGTTGGCGAGCTTTCCGATGCTCTCCTGCCGCTGGGACTGCAGCAACTGCTCCTCGAGCCAGTTGGATTCGCTGCGGGTGCGCAGGTTGGCGAGGGCCTGGCCCAGCAGGGAGGCCGCCGTCTTCAGGCTCTCGATCTCGGGCGCGGTCCAGACCCGCCGGGACTTGCAGTCATCCATGCCCCAGAAGCCCCACCAGCGGTCGCCCACGAAGATAGGCACGACGGCCAGCGACACGATGGACTGGGGCAGCAGCGTCTCCTGCTCAGCCACGGGGAAGTCGATCACGTTCCCGGCGATGATGCGGTTGGCCTGCAACTCACGGGCCCAGCGCTGGAACCCCGCCTCCGCCAGGCTCAATGCCTGCAGATCAGGGTTGTCGATCTGGGCCATGATCCCCGGGGACACCCACTCCATCCACTGGCTGGTCACCAGATCACCGATCTCGGTGGGGTGATTTTCGAAGATGTAGACCCGGCTGACCTCGGCGGCCCGTCCCAGTTGTTCGAGCTGGCCGGGCATCCGGTCGCGAAAATCGGGGGTCGCCAATGCCTGTCCGAGCAGCGCCACGGCCTTCCACAGCGCCTCGGAGCGACGCGAGGAGTTCCGGGAGAGAGACAGGTCGGTGGTGTCCTGGCAGAAGACATCCCAGCCCGGCGTGCCGTCGCTCCCCTCGCGAGGGGACAGGTAGGTGCGGAACGCCAGCTCGGAGCCCTGGGCGTCGGTGAACAGCCAGGTGCTCTCGTGGTGTTCCGGCGCCTCCAGTTCGGAGAGCGCCCGCTCCAGCTCCTTCTTGCCGGTCAGCATGCTGAACAGGCCATGGGGAAGTTGATCGACACGGCTCTCCTCCATGCCCAGGAGGTCATAACAGGAGGCCGACAGCCAGGTCCACGTCCAGGCGCCGGCGAGCTTCTCCACGCGTCCGCTGAACTCGCGCGAGTACTTCCGGGAAAACGCCGTGATGTCCTGCATCTGCTGGAATTTCCTGCGGCAGCTCTCGGTGCCCTCGGCCTTGTGCAGGTTCGACCAGGACACCGCAAGGTCCATGGTCAACTGTTCCAGCCTCGTCGTGGTCTCGGCCGAGAACGCGAACAGTTGGTGGTGGAACATGCACAGCACGCCGAAGCGCTGCTCACCGGTGGAGACCGGCATCAACAGCATCGAGCCGATGTTGCGGGTGCGGGTCCAGTCACGAAGCCGTCCCAGTTCGGGCATGGACTGGGTGTCCCGGATGTGCACCAGCTTCTGGCCCAGGAAGGCCCAGTTCGCCGGATGGTTCTCGGTGAAGCTGCCGCCGGTGACCGGCTCCCAGAAGTCCGGGCCCCACTCTCCGGCCACGGAGGCGGGCTTCAGTTCCGGACCGGCCGCGAGGATGAACACGGTGGAGCACTGAAGGAAGGCCTGCAGTCGACGGCAGACGATCTGCAGCGCGTCCTCGGTGCGGTCCACCCGCAGCAGATCAGAGTACAACTCGGAGAGGTGGCCTTCGAGCCGGTGCAGCGATGGTTCGCCGGATCGCCGCTGCGGGTCGTCCTCGAAGAGATCGCCGACGGGTTCGACCCACAGGCAGAGCAGGGGTTGGTCACCGGGCCACGCGGTGACGGCGAGCCGGTACCGGGCGTTGTCCGGGGCGTACATGCTGGTAAAAAAGGAGTACGCCACCCCGGTTTCAAGTTGGCGCGAGAGAAACCGGGCATCGATCCCGGCATTGCGCACCGGCTTGCCCTCTTCGTCCAGGGCGACCCACTGGAAATGTTCGATCCGTTCGACGGGGGCCCGCTCGTCGGGATTGAGGAGCTCGAAGAAGGCAGGGTTGGCGTATGCCACGAGCCCGGAGGTCTCCACGACGAGGACCGCGATGGGGCAGTCCTCCAGCAGAACGCCGGCCTTTCCCATGGTTTCGGGGAGGTTTTTTACATTCTCCAGCATCTGGTCTTTGGCCGTCGTCCTATCAGAATCGTCTCTCGTCGATCAAGTATTGGAATGAAATATCATATTTTGCCCAACTGTGCAAACCCGATTTCCTCACGCCTGGGGTTCGACACCGATTGCAAAAACCGGCGTTTTCGGGATATGCTTCCCGGTGCCCGGACGATTCACGCCCCGACTTCAGGGGAGACAGGAAGCACCATGAAAAGATCCGCACTCACCGGCAGCCTGACCATCGTTCTTTTGTTTGCAGGTTTGTCCTCCTGTGATCCCAAGCCCGTCCAACATCCGAAGACGACGCACGCCGTCGGGGAGCCGTCCCACGGGAAGCCCGACGGCATGAAGGCGTCCGACGGCAAGGTCAGGCCCAAGGCGGAGAAGACGGCCTTCACCACGGTCGCCGACTACGACAAGTACCTCGTGGAGAACCCCGAGGATCCACAGGCCTACTACAACCGCGGCACGCTGCACCTGCGGGCGGGCAACACCCCATCGGCGCTGGCGGACTTCACCAAGGCCATCGAACTGAAGCCTGATTACCAGATCGCCTGGGTGAACCGGGCCGTGCTGCACGTCAAGGCCGCCCGCTTCGACGCGGCGCTGATCGACTACACCAAGGCCATCGAACTGGATCCGGCCAACGGTCGCATGTACTTCCAGCGGGCGTTCGTGTACGAGAAGAAGAACGATCCCAAGCGCGCCCTGGCCGACTACGACAAGGCCATCGAGCTCAAGCCCGACTACGCCGAGGCCTATGTGAACCGCGGTCTGCTGCAGGAGACCGGCGGATCGGACGAGAAGGCGCTGGCCGACTACAACAAGGCCATCGAGTTGAACGGCAAGCTGCCCAAGGCGTATTCGAACCGCGCGCGGATCCTGTTCAAGGCCAAGAAGCTCGACGAGGCCCTTGCGGACTTCTCGAAGGCCGTCGAGCTGGATCCGCAGTATGCCCACGGTTTCTACAACCGCGGCCTGGTGTATCTGACCTCGGGGGACATCGACGGCGCGATCTCCGATTTTTCCAAGGCCGTCGAGCTCGAGCCGGGCCTGACCAAGGCCTACATCAACCGAGGCGCGGCCTACACGGCCAAGAAGGACTTCGAGGCGGCCGGGAAGGACTACACCAAGGCCATCGAACTCGAGCCGGAGAACGGAAGATCCTACATCAGCCGTGCGGTCAACTTCTTCAACCAGCAGAAGTACGATGAAGCCTGGGCCGATGTGGCCAAGGCCAAATCCCTGAAGGTCAACCCCTCGCAGAAGTTCCTCGAAGCCCTCAAGAAGGCCTCCCGACGCGACAAATAACCCGTCTTGGATTTCGAGGTGCTGCTTGCAGCGCCGGAACGGTAATCGCCCTTGTCACGGAAGAGGCGCCCTCCCTGGGGCGCCGGGCCGGGCGTCAGCCCGCCATTTGAAGGCACGAAGTGCCAGGATCGCCTCCGGTTCGGAAGTCAGGAAGATCTGGTTGTCGTCTGGGGCACGGTCACTTCAAAATGCGGGCTGGTGGACGAGGGGGACTTTGCCGTCCATGGCGGACACGAGCTGGCGGGTGCGGACCATCTTGAGCACGGCGAAGATCAGCGGCGCCAGGATGCGGTCCTCCTCGACAAAGAAGATGTTCGGATTCTGCTCCATCTGGTCGAAGATGATCTGCGTGCCCGCGCCCAGCTCCTTGTGGAACGGCGTGCGGAAATGCAGCGCCTGGAACGCGGTCAGAAACTCGATGGCGATGATCTTTTCGACGTTCTCGATGACGGTGCGGGTCTTGCGCGCGGCGATCAACCCCATGCTCACGTGATCCTCGGTGTTCTCGCAGGTGGGGATGGAGTCGACGGAGGCGGGGAAGCACTGGCACTTGTTCTCGGAGACGAGGGCGGCGGCCGTGTACTGCGGGATCATGAAGCCGGAGTTGAGCCCGCTCTTGTGGATCAGCAGCGACGGCAGACCGTTGTTGTGGCGTCCATCGACGATCTTGGCGACGCGCCGCTCGGAGATCGAGCCGAGCTCGGCGACGGCCATGGTCAGATAGTCCATGGCCAGGGCCAGGGGCTCTCCATGGAAATTGCCGCCCGAGCGCACCGCCGCGCGGCAGGCCTCGATGGTCAGGGACTTTTTGTAATCCTCAAGCTCGGCGGGACCGTCGGGCGGGAAGACCAGCGGATTGTCCGTCGAGGAGTTGGCCTCGATCAGGAGCATGTCCATGACGTGGGCCAGCGCGTTGCGGGCCGCGCCGTGGACCTGGGAGGCGCAGCGGAAGGAGTAGTCGTCCTGCACGCTCGGGATGCGGGGGACCGCCCGCTCGAGCAGGTCGGCCACCGCGGTGAGCTGCTCCCGCAGCTGGGCGGCGATGGCCTCCTCGGAGTCGAAGAGCCTGCGGATGCACGACTGCAGCTTCACCTGGAGCGGGTGCAGGCCGCGGCGCAGGGAGCGGGTGAGGGGATCGCTGGCGAACGCGGCGTTGCCGGACGGGTCGCCGTGTCCGAGGTCGTCGGCGTTGTCGCGGGCCAGCCCGTGGGGATTCGAGCGGGCCGTCTCCAGACCGGCGGCGATGGCCAGGACCTCGGTCTCCATGCCCGTGGCGCGGGCTGCGGACTGGTTCTCCTGGAGCTGGCGGATGCACTTGTCCAGGATCGCGAGGTTGAGCGGGCTCGACAGGATCGAGCTGCCCTCGACCAGGATGCGCACATTGGCCGCGGAGGCCACCTGGCCCGGATATGGCCGGGCGCTGGCGATCTCGGCGTCGAACGCGGTGCGGATGCCCTGGAAGGCCTCCAGGCTCAGGGCGCAGCTCATGTCGGCCTGGGTGGCCAGCCCCTCGGCGTCCCACGCGTTCATGATGCCCAGCGCACAGGTCACCTGCACGCCGTTGGTGAGCGCAAGGCCCTCCTTGGCCTCGAGGTCGATGGGGGCGTAGTCGTGGAACATCTTGAGGTTTTCCGGCGAGGAGGAGACGAAG
>JAHITJ010000128.1 GCA_018817795.1 Myxococcota bacterium
AAGCGTCCATTCTTTCGTGACGAAGAAGCCTTCGGATTTCTGGACCGATTTCGATTTCGATTTCGATTTCGGGGGGAGTGGACCCTTCAGCTATAAATTGAGTTAGAACTCGACTGCCCGGCCTGATCTTCCAAGCGCACGGTCCCCCGTGCGCCGGCCACACCCTGCGCCCCATCCCGATCCTCGTCCACTGATCTGTCCATCTCCACGAAAAAACACCCACCTTGACACGCAGGAGCGTGTGTCCACTGCCCAAAGGCCCGATCCCGGCGCGTCGAGGCGCTCCTCCGACGCGTCGATCACGCCCCTTGGCGGTCGGAGAGGGTCACCGGAACCGGGAACGACCCGCCTTCGCGCCTGAAGACGGCCCGCGAAACGCCGTGACACGCATCTTCGGGGCCGAAGATGTCCCCCGGTTCACTCAAACAGGCTCCTCTGGTTCAATTCAGGGATGGATCTTCCGCGCCCGGGCCGTCGGCCCCGGCAGGCGTCGCATGGGTGGAGGGCGCCAACCGCAAAAACAGCGTCTCCAGCTCGGTCGCACGGTCGGGCATGCGGATCATGAAATGATGATAGAGGGCGTTGTACTCACGACGGGTCGCCTCGGCGGTCATCTGGTATTTCACGCCAAGGGCCGCCTCCTGCTGCCACAGATCCTGCCGTCGGGCCTGCGCTTGCTTCAACTGCTCCAGGAGGCGCTCCAGCTGCTGCCCCTTGTCGCGCAGGGGCGCATAGGCGTCGTCGGTCTTCAGGGTCACGCACAGGTTGGCCATGAAGCGGTCCTGACGATCGCCGCCCTGACCGGAGACCATGTTCGATGCGGAGACGGGGAAGGCCTGCTTGTAGCGGGGGTGCTCCCGGTTGCGGTCAAACAGCGCCAGGGCCCCCTGGGAGATGGTGATCGCGAGGGCGTCGACCCCGTCGTCAAGGACGGCGATCTCCGCGGTGGCCGCGATGCGCTGCTCCTGGGCCTCGGCGAAGGCGCCCTGGTCCTGGGCCAGGTTCTTTCGCAGCGCCACGACGATGTCCCGGAACTCGGCCAGCTCCGGGAAGCGGGCCAGCCGCAATTCGAGAAAGCGCAAGACGCGGGAGAGGGTGTGGTAGCCATGATTGGTGTTGAGTTTCTGCATGCTGAACGCTCCTGGATTGAGGAATGCCGCCCCGACATGGATGCGACATGAAATGTGTTGAACTGGATCGGTTTGTAAAAGAACCTTTCCGGCTTGTCAACCCCCGAATTGCGTGTTTTTTCCTGCGTACTCGTCCGGCTCCCCACCGTGCCTGGCCCTTCGTGCAGCCCCGTTCCCCGGCGGAGGCGTCGGCCTCGCGAAAGGCGGACAGCGCACATCCGTCGGGACAACAAAAAATGCCGCTTGTTTTTCTTGCGAACATGTATTTCCAGACGCCGCCCATGAAAGCCGCCGCTTGCAGGACCCTCAATTTCCCTTGATTGGTGAGTCCGATTTTCGACATCACGAAATGAAACGCCGGTTTCATCACTATTTCGTTGTAAAATCGTGCTGGCGTGTTATTTATTACAACGTTAATACTGCATGGCTTTTTGGCCATCAACCGCATCGTTCACGACTCACCGCCCTCCTCCCCGGAACCAACGGAGGATTGATCACAGGAGTTGTCCCACGCCATGCCCAACCAGCTCCATTCAGACAGCCAGCAACTTCCTTCGTCGCCGCCTTCCAGGGTCACAGCACCACGCCTGTCCCAAGGACCCACCCTGGACCATCTGCTGGACGCCCTGTCCCGCACCCGCGACGCCCTGGAGCGGACCAAGACGATCGCGAGGTGCTTCGAGAGGACCTTCGCCGAACTGAACCTGGGAATGGCCGTCCACGAGGTCCTGACCGACGCGGACGGTCAGCCGGTGGATTACCGGTTCCTCCAGGTCAACGCGCGTTTCGCGCGGATGCTGGGCCTGCACCTCTCCCAGCTGGTCGGCCGGCGGGTGCTGGAGGTCTTTCCCTCGACCGAGTCCTCCTGGGTCGCGATCTACGGCCGGGTGGCCCTGTCCGGAGAGACCCTGCGCTTCGAGGCCATGGCCGGAGCCTGCTGCCGCCTGTATGAGATTGTGGCGCTCCCGGGGGGGCCGGGCAGGTTCGTGCTGGTACTGGAGGACGTCACCGCCCGGAGGGAGCTCGAGGACGCCTTGGCCGACAGCCGGGCCACCTACCGCCAGCTCGCCGAGAGCGTCAACGAGATGATCTGGGTCGCGGCATCCGGTCGGATCCTGTATGCCAACCTCGCCTGCAGTCTGATCACCGGCTTCACGCCCGAGGAACTGGAGGCGATGGACATCCCGGACCTGGTGATCCCCGGGGATCGTGAACGATACCGGGCGCTCATCGACCTCGTGCACGGAGACTCCGCCGCCTGCGCCCATGTCCAGCTCCGGCTGTCCTCCCGCGACCGGGAGACCCTCCCGGTGAACCTCGGCGCACGCAGGACCCGCTGGGACGGCGTCCCGGCCGTGCTCCACGTCGCTTCGCTCACGTCCTCCGGCGACGATCCCGGCGACCTCCCCGCGGGGTTGGCGACCGGACCCGTCCCCAGGAGCCGGTCGACCGACGCGCCGGAGGCCTCCCCGGCCGCCGGGGAGCCCCCCCTGATCCTGATGGTGGACGACGAACCGCAGTTGCTGCAGGCCTCCCGGAGGATCCTTCAGCGCCACGGCTACCGCACCCGCGCCCACGAGTCCTCCCTGTCGGCGCTGGAGGACCTCTCCTCCGGGACGACACCAGAACTGGTCGTCACCGACATCGACATGCCCGATCTCGACGGCATCGAACTTTACCGACGGGTCCGGGCCATTCGTCCCGACCAGAAGTTCCTGTTCGTCACGGGCTCCCCCGAGAGACTGCTGGCGTGCTCCGCCGGCCATGATCGGGAACACAACCTGCTGACGAAGCCCTTTGACTCCGATTCCCTGATGCGGGCCATCCACCACCGGATCGCCACACCGCTTGCCCCACTGGACGAGGTGAACACCCCCTCGCCTCGTCCCTGATGACGCCCAGGGCAATCGCAAGAAGTTTTTCCTGAGGAGGCTGGCTGGTCGATTTCGATTTCGATTTCGATTTCGACCGGAACACGGGATTCCCTGGGCCATCCTCTGCCTTGATATCTCATCAAGGAAAATCTTGGATTGCAGCACTTCCAGCATCAAAATCAAAATCAAAATCAAAATCGAAATCGAAATCGAAATCGAAATCGGGATCCGGTTGTGGGGATCCTTTTCACAGTTTGTGTATTCCGATGTCAATCATAACTTCTTGCGACCGCCCTGTGATACCGCCAGCAGGGAATTGACTCCGGTGTGAAAATCAGCTTAAATGAGTGCCATCGTCAGTGACCGTAGCCCGGCGCGCCTGTGTGATTCGGGCCCAGGATGGATTCTCCATGACTGACCCCCGCGATCCCAGCGCCCGCCCCGGACTGTCCTGCCGGATCCTCAACCAGATCATCGAAGAGAACCCGGAGTGCATCGTCGTCACCGATCCCGCCGGGGCCATCGTCCACGTGAACCGGCGCTTCGAGGAGGCGATCCGGCGGCGCAACGACCGCCCCGGTCGCGACTACACCCTGTCGCTCAGTCTTGGGATCAGCGTCAGTTCAGGGGATCACCCGGTCCCCCTCCACGCGCTTCTGGACCTCGCCGACCAGAGAATGTACGAGAACAAGCGGAGGAAGAAGGGCCGATAGCGGCCCGAGGACTCCGGTATCTACGAACACCGAACCGCAAAAATCTGTTGTCTTATGGGAACAACCGACTAATATCCGTGGTTTGCAGAGACCACAGGTGATGGCATGCCCGAAGAGAACCCCGAAGAATCCGCGCACATCCTTCCGCGCCTGATGATCGTCGATGACGACGAACTGATCCGCCGCACGTTCGTCCGGCAGTTCGGCCAGAAGTGCGTCATCCGTGAGGCGGCCTCGGCCGAGGAGGCCCTGCACCTGTTCTCCGTCGGCTTCGATCCCCACATCCTCGTGGCCGACTATTGGATGCCCGGGATGACCGGCATCGAACTGCTGCACCAATGCCTCAAGATCGCTCCCCGCACGCGCCGCGTCCTGGTCACCGGCGACGGCCAGGCGGAGATCCTCGAGAAGGCGGTCAACGAGGGGCACATCCACCACTTCATCCGGAAGCCGTGGAACCCCGGCCACCTGAACGAACTGTTCCATCAGATGTTCGAGATGATCGAGATGGAGCGCAACAACGAGCTGCTCGTGGCCGAGGTCAAGTACGCCAACGCCTCGCTGCAGCGCGCCCTGGAGGACCTCAAGCGCCACAAGCGGCTGCTGGAGCAGGATCTCGATGCCCGCACGAGGGAGCTCGTCGACGCCAACCGCAAGCTCGAGGAGTCCAACGCGCGGCTGGCCGCCCAGGCCTTCCGCGACGGCCTCACGGGCCTGTACAACCACGCCACCGTGGTCTCCCGCCTCGAGGAGGAGCTCTCCCGCGCGGCCCGCTACCGCGCCCCCCTGTCGCTGCTGTTCTGCGACATCGATCACTTCAAGAACTACAACGACCGGCTCGGGCATGACAACGGCGACCGCGTGCTCAAGGCCGTGGGCGTGTTCCTGCGCCTGGGCTCGCCGGCCGTCTCCCCGAGCCGCAAGAGCGACATCGTGGGCCGCTACGGCGGCGAAGAATTCGTGATCATCCTGCCCGAGACGGACAAGAAGGGCGCCGTCGTCCGCGCCCAGCGGCTCTGCATGGGCCTCAACGTCATCGACGTCCCCGGCGCCACCGAACAGCCCCTGGGCTGCCTGTCCATGAGCGTGGGTGTGGCCTCCTTCCCCGAAGACGCCCAGACCATCCACGACCTGCTCAAGTGCGCCGACATGGCGCTGTACAAGGCCAAGGAAGCCGGCCGCAACCGCGTGGTCGAGGCCGTCGGCTGCGTCTCCCCCTGATTCTCGAGTGAAAAACTTTTACCAGTTGACGGTGGGGAACGCGATGCCGGGCCGGGCGATGTGGTAGCCCTGCAGCAGGTCACAGCCCAGCTCGACGCACCGTTCGCGCTCGGTCCGGGTCTCCACGCCCTCCGCGACGACCTTGATGCCCATGTCGCGACACAGGTCGACCATGGAGCGCATGAGCTTCTGCTTGGTGACGTTGGTGTCCACGTCGCGGACGATGGCCATGTCGAGCTTGACGATCTCGGGCTCGAGCAGCGCGAACGAGTTCAAGCCGGCATAGCCCGACCCCAGGTCGTCGACCGCGATGCGGAAGCGCCGGGAGCGCAGGGCTGCGATGGTGGCGTGGGCGTCCGGGATCTTCTCCAGGGAGGCCCGCTCGGTGATCTCCAGGACCACCCGGTCGGCGAAGCCGGCCAGCATGGTGCCGGACTCGAGCAACTGCGGGTCCGAGAGGTCCCGGGGATGCAGGTTGAGGAACAGCAGGGCCTCGTTGCCCTTTTGCATGAAGGGGACCGGCGCCAGGAGCCGGATGCGGCGCCCAAGATCGTCGAGCATGCCGAGCTCCTCGGCGGCGTCCAGGATCGCCCCCGGATGGGGCAGCGACTTGCTCTCGGAGCGCATCAGGGCCTCATAGGCGAACACGCTGCCGTCCGCGGCGTTCACGATGGGCTGGTAGGCCATCCACAGGGTGGCCACCGCGGCATCGTAGGCCACCATCAGTCCAAGCATGTCGGCGGGCGCCTCGCCAGGCCGGCCCATGGCCTGGGCCGAGCTGCGCTTGATCTGGGCCATCTTGTGGGCGAACGACGCGTTTTTGACGGCCGAGGCGAGCTCCTGGTTGTCCAGGGGCTTGGTGAAGTAGCGGTACGCCCCCAGCTCGATGGCCTTCTTCGCCGAGTCGATGGTGGGCTCCCCCGTCAGCAGGATGATGGGGATGTCGAAGTCAAAGCGCCGGACCTGGCGCATCAACTCAATGCCGTCCATGCCCGGCATGGCGATGTCGGAGAGGATGACGCAGTATTTGCCGGTGCGGGCGGCCTCCACGGCGGGGACGCAGTCCTCGAAGTAGTCCGGTTCGAACCCCTCGTGTTTGAGCAGGCGGGAGATCGCACGACCGATCGCGGGATCGTCGTCGACCAGGAGCACGCGGATGGGACCCGATGAAATACTGCCTTCATTTGCATTCATGAGAAAAATCTCCGTATTCATGGAAACCCAGGCGGCGATACCATCCCGGGAGGATGTAGTAAAAAATATACTGGGACATAATAGTACCCGCAGAAGGTTTTGTCACCGAGTTTTCCTGCGGGGCAGATGCCTCACGCAGGGCAGCCGAGTTCTAACTCAATTTATAGCTGAAGGGTCCACTCCCCCCGAAATCGAAATCGAAATCGGTCCAGAAATCCGAAGGCTTCTTCATGCGTGACCACTTAAGCAATGTACGGCGAAGTTGGCGATGACTTGATATTTCAACCTGCAGCATATCCAAAAACCATCGGTACCGATTTCGATTTCGATTTCGATTTCGACCGGAACACGGGACTCCCAGGGCCATCC
>JAHITJ010000129.1 GCA_018817795.1 Myxococcota bacterium
ACTCCAGCGCATCGCCGTCGTTGTTCACCACCTGCCAGGCGATGGTCAGATCGCCCGAGCGCACCGGCACGGTCTCCGGGATGACCGGATCGGTGTAGGGGCCGGGACCGCCGCGGGAGGCGCCGACGCGGATGGCGGCCAGCTTGGGAGCCAGGTTCAGCGGGGAGTAGAACACGCGGATCTTCTCCAATTTTGTGGCCGATCCGTTGTTCCAGGTCACCCGGAACTGGAAGAACCGTGCGGGTTCGGAGCCGATCCGATAGCCGTAGCCGCCGTCCGGCGCGCGGGTGCCGCCGGTGATCGCCTTCCAGGGGCTCCAGAGCTTGTCGTCGGGCTCCTCGGTGGTGCCCGAGCGCGTCTCGACCTTCACGGCGGTGTCGGTGGCGTACAACTGGAACATGCCGAACGAGGACGGAACCCCGGCGTCCATGGCCACGCTGGTGTAGGTGACCTCTTTGCCGCGATCGCGGGAAAGTGCGTAGGCTGCGGCGCCGTCACCGGCGACCACGAAGCCCTCCTTCTCGTTCTTAAGGAGGAAGCCCAGCACCTGGCGCTCCTCGACCTCGACGACGATGGCGGCCGAGAAGGTCTTCGTCTCAATGCTGTAGATCCGGCCGGAGTGGCCGTCGGAGCCGTACACGCGATCACCCTCCAACTGAAGCTGGGTGAAGTAACCACGGGCGATGTCCAGGACCTTCTCCATCTCGCCGCGGGCACCGAGCATGTAGATCGAGCCGGTGCCCGAGACCACCTGATGCGCGGGCAGGTTCTTGCGCTCCATGGCGGTGATGGGCGCCTTGGGAACCTTGGTCTCGTTCTCGGGCTTCAGTTCCGTGGTCGGAGAAGACGCGGTGCTGCGGTACTGCAGTTGGTTGACCGCCACGTACACGGTCTCGCCGTGCACGACCAGGTCACGGATCTCGTTGCCGGAGAAGTCATAGAGCAACCTGGCGGCCGGAGCCCCGGTCGCTTCCGGCAGCAGGTACACGCGGGCCTCCGGGGAGGTTCCGACGATCAGGCCCTTTTTGGGCACGAACTGCATGGCCATGATGTGCTTTTCATCCACGCTCCACCAGGCCGTGGCCTTCTTCGTGGCCATGTCAACCTTGTAGACGGCTGCTTTCGGGCCGGTGCCAGCGTACACGGTGTTGCCCACCACGACCAGGTTCCACACGTGCTCGACGGGCAGCTTCACGAAGAGCTCGAACTTGCCGTCGGGCTTCACTCGGTAGATGTTGCCCTTGGGCAGCGTGGCAACCAGGGCGTCCCCCCCCGTCAGTTCGACGATCCGGGTGACCATGATGTCGTCCGGGAACAGGCACAGCGGCTTGAGCTTCTCCTGCTCGACGGTCCACAGGCCGGCCGCGTCCGCGCCGCCGACGAGGATTTTACCGCTCTTGAACTGCGTGACCGTGGAAAACAGGCCCGGCAGCTTCTCCTTGGTCTCGATCTTGGTCGCGCGCAGGCCCGGCTGCAGACCGCCACCGGACAGGATCAGCGCGCCCTGGGACTTGCCGCTGGAGAAACTGTTGTGGTTCTCCAGTTCCCAGAACTTCGTGGGCGCGGCAGCGGCAGGAGCCGCCAACAGCGCGATCATGACAAAAAGAAGGTATTTTTTCATTATTCTGCCTCTTCTACCGTGGATTTCACGATCAGGTTGCATTTGGCTCCCCCGGACAGGAGCTCGGGGAATCGGATCATGGTACGGAACAGGGTCTGATCAACCTTGGTGTACGAGCTGATGCCGCGGCGCACCAGGCTGTCCAGCACCGACAACGGCACGTCGGAGACAAGCACGCCCTCCATGTCCAGCTGCGGGGCGGGGGTGTGCACCGACAGCACCAGGGTGTGGGCGTCCATCGATTTCTGGATGTAGTCAAGCAGGCCGGGCAGATCCTTGGGCTCGGCGGCGTCGATGGGGGTGTCGCGACCGGCGGAGACCTCGAGGGTCACGCGGGTTCCGGCGAACTCCTTGGGGAGCTTCATGGTGACCTGCTTGCGGATCTCCGGCCCCATCTGCGGTTTGAGCGTCACCTGGACGGAGAACTCCCGGTCGGTCAGCACCAATGGGGAAGCGACGTCGACCTTCTTGATCTGATACTGGTTGAGCCCGGTGGTCACATGCACCTTCACGTTGACCCGGGACAGGGCCAGGCGGGTGAACGGATTGTTGAGCAGCAACTGGAGCGCGATCTCGCCGCGGGAGGTGTTGCCCCAGTTGCCCCAGGCGCTCGGGAAGCTCAGGTTCAGGCCCTGCGTGGAGGAAAAACTGTCGGAGAACCGGATCGGGGCCATGCCCTCCATCTGGAACTCATGATCCACAGTGAAAGTCAGGTCCGTGGCGTTTTGCGCCAGGCGGTTCATGGCCACACGCACCAGGCTCGCGGAGAGGTTGGCCGACAACAGGCGGTGGCGGGCGACCTTGAAGTTGTAGGTCTTGCTCTTCTCGCCGGGGGCGACCACGGAGACGGTCACGGGAAGGAAGCCCGGCTCGGCAGCCTGGTCGAGCACGACGGTGGCCTGCTCATCCTTGATCAGCGAGCCCTTCGGAGAGGTGAACGTGCCCAGTTTCATCGAGTTGGAGGCGCGCGCGATGACCGTGTGGATTGTCGCGTGGCCGGCCGGCAGGCGCATCTCGCCCATGCTCAGGAACGGGTGGGAGAAGACCGCCACGCGGTCACCCTCGACGTAGGTCACCGTGCCGATGGCCGCCACGTTGATGTCGCCGGAGACGAGCCAGATCGCGACCGGTCCGCCGGGCTGGTACTTGCGGGCGACGCCGTCGTCGGTGCCTGCGCCCGAGGGAGCGGCCGGGCCCAGGTGGGACAGCAGCGGGAACAACTCGGCGAACTGCGCCGAGGACACGCCCGACACCGCCAGGGAGACGCCCAGGGGCCGGATCATGCTCTCGCCCTGGGACCGGATCAGTGGGTTGTTCGCCGCAACGATGGAGTTGCGCACGCGCTGGGTCCAGGCATCGGCCGACTGGGTGACCGGGCGTCCCCAGACATCGAGGTTCTGCACCGGACGCCTCGTGGTGTTCACGATGTCCTCGGCCGGAGTCAGCATCGCGATGGGGTCCTTGGCGAAGGCATAGCCGTAGCCCAGCCCGCCGGCGAACTTGCCGTTGATGTAGATCGGGCTGCCGCTCATGCCGGCGATGACCCCGGCGTGCTCCAGGATCGGATGGGAGCAGCGCACCAGGATCAGATCCTGGTCCAGCATCGCGCGCTTCATCACGGAGATGACCTCGACGTCGAACTTCACCGGCGTCTCGCCGGAGAAGACGGTCAGCCCGTAGCCCTTCATGCCGGGTTTGAGTTCGGAGGTTTTCAATATGCCCGTAGGGGCGTTCTGCGAAAGCAGCAGGGACAGGATAAACCAGAAGGCCATGGAAATCGCTCCTGTGATTCAGTGCAGTTGGGACGGCGGGTAGATGAAGTAGACGCCGGCCTGGGAGACATAGGCAAGATTGCCGCCCGGCATGCGGATCAGCGTGTAGGGATTCTTGTAGTTGGCCGGATCGCGCACGTACGGCGAGATCGGCAGCCGAACGGACCAGATCACCCGGCCGTCGGCGTTGAAGGCCACCAGCCGGTTCTGCAACTGGAACGTCAGGTAGTCGTTGTACATGCGCCCCGGGGTCAGGGGCGCGCTGCCGAGCTCGGCGAGCCACTCCATGCGGCCGGTCTCGAGATTGAAGTACCCGAGGCGGTTGTTGTCCACAAAGCAGTACATGCCCATGCGGAACTGGTGCAGGTACAGCGTCTGCACCCGGTGGGCGAAACGGTGGACGGCCCGGATGCGGCCGTCGGGGGCGATCACGTGGGCCTCCTGATAGCCCTTGAGGATCAGGTAACTGGCGTCGGCCAGGAAGCCGTAGTAGCTCGTCTGGTTGCCCGGCGCGAACAGCCGGTGGGACCACACGCGCTTTCCGTCGCTCCAGCGGTGCGCCTCGATCAGGCCGTTTCCCAGCTCCAGGGTGAAGAACGGCGCGACCCCGTAGTACTGGGCGTTCTTGGCGTTGGAGTCGAGGACCTGGCGCCAGGCCAGTTTGGTGCCCTGCTTCAGGTAGAACATGGCGTTGCGTGACCAGACCAGCAGATCCCCGTTGCCCACCGAATGGATGCCTTCGATCGATCGCGTGAAGGGTAACGCCACCGTGCGGATCAATCGCCCCGTGGGCGCATACGTCACGACCTTGTTACCGCGCAGCACGACCATGGTACCGTCGGGATTGAGCCCGATCTGGGATGCATCTGCTGGCAAGAAGAGATGGGTGTTATATAAATATTTACTATCCAGCAGGGGCCGCACCCGCCAGCCGCTGCCGCGGGGCGTGTTCTTCCACTCGGAGAAGTAGATGTTTCCGTCGTCGGCGTTCCAGTGGTTGGACGAGTCCAGGAACGCCTGCACGTTGACGTGCCCCTCGGCGCGCACCAGTCTGGCCTGCGGGGCCATCGCCATGATCGCGGCCAACTCGGCGGCCGAGGTCGTCTGCGGCGGCTGCAGACGGAGCTGCAGACGATCCATCTGCGGATCGGCCGCGAAAATCCGAGTGGCTGCAAGAATGAAAAGTAATGATCCCATGCGTCCCGTTGCTCTCCGAAAGGCGCCTCAATTTACACCAGTTCCGGGGCGCGATAAAGGGAAAACCTGGGATGGCACCGGTTCATTTCCCGAATGAAGTCGCACAGGCCGGAGCCCGGATATAAACCACTAAGCAAAAATAAACAGAAAATAATCTGTTGAAGAAAATATTGACAATAATTATCAGATTGTCCCGCGTGGGCGGATCCTCTTCAGACAGTGAAAAAAAAGCGGAAAATCCTTGTAGAAACCGGGGTTTTTCTGTATGACCAAACCACTTTGGATCCGGAGGTGGTGAACGTGCGGCAGAAGGTGAAACTCAAGGAAAAGACGACCCTCAAGCGCTGGTCTGTGGAAGAGGCCAAGGAACTGTACAACATCCCCAACTGGGGGCGCGGCTTCTTCCGCATCAACAACAAGGGCAACATCGTCGTGCACCCCGAGAAGAGCGACGAGAAGTATCTCGACATCAAGGAGTTCATCGATGAACTGTCCCTGCGCGAGGTCGTGCCCCCGGTCCTGATCCGCTTCACGGACATCCTGAAGAAGCGCATCGAGGAGATCCAGTCGGCCTTCCGAAACGCGATCAAGGAATATGACTACCTCGGCGACTACTATGGTGTGTACCCGGTCAAGGTCAACCAGAACAAGGAGGTCGTCGAGGACATCATCGAGTTCGGCCGCCCGTACCACTACGGCCTCGAGGCCGGCTCCAAGGCCGAATTGCTGATCTGCCTGGCGCTGATGGACACGCCCGGAGCGCTGATCATCTGCAACGGCTACAAGGACGACGAGTTCATCGAGACCGCGCTGTGGGGCCTGAAGATGGGCCGCAAGGTCATCGTGGTCGTCGAGAAGCCCAGCGAGCTCGACATCATCATGAGGCTGTCGCGCAAGATGGGCGTCACGCCGATGATCGGGATCCGCTGCAAGCTCACCGCCCGCGGCCGCGGCAAGTGGGAGAGCTCCGGCGGCGACCGCAGCAAGTTCGGCCTTTTCCCGTCGGAGATCCTCGACGCCGTGCAGAAGCTGCGCCGCGCCGAGATGCTCGAGTCGCTGCAGTTGATCCACTTCCACCTGGGCTCGCAGATCACCTCGATCCAGTCGATCAAGGAGGCGCTGCGGGAGAGCACGCGCGTGTTCGCCGAGTTGTTGCGCATCGGCGTGGGCCTGAAGTATTTCGACGTCGGTGGCGGCCTGGCCGTGGACTATGACGGCTCCCAGACCAACTTCGCGAGCTCGAAGAACTACAGCCTCGCCGAGTACGCCGCCGACATCGTGTCGGCGCTGGCCGACATCTGCGAGGAGGCCCAGTTGCCGCATCCGCACGTGATCACCGAGAGCGGACGCGCCCTGGTGGCCTATCACAGCGTGCTCGTGTTCAACGTGCTGGGCACCAGCGAGAACAAGGGCGAAGCCGAGCTGCCCGCCCTCGACGAGAACGCGCCGGATCCGGTCATCGCGATGAAGGAAGTGCATGACTCCCTGTCCATCAAGAACTTTCAGGAGAGCTACCACGACGCCCTGCAGATCCGCGACGAGATGATCACGCTGTTCAACGTCGGCCTGCTCTCCATCGAGAACCGGTCGCTGGTGGAGAAGTATTTCTGGCTGACCTGCCAGAACATCGCCAAGATTATCAACGGACTGGACTACGTCCCCGACGAGCTCGAGGACCTGGAGCGCTTCGTCTCCACCACGTACTACGGCAACTTCAGCGTGTTCCAGAGCGTCCCCGATCATTGGGCGGTCAAGCAGTTGTTCCCCATCGCCCCGATCCATCGCCACACCGAGGCGCCCACGGTCAAGGCCACCCTCGCGGACATCACCTGCGACTCCGACGGCAAGATCGACCAGTTCATCGATCTGCGCGACGTCAAGAACGTGATCCTGCTCCACGAGTTCAGCGACAAAAACCCGTATTATCTGGGCGTCTTCCTCGTGGGAGCCTACCAGGAGGTGCTCGGCGACCTGCACAACCTGTTCGGCGACACCCACACGGTGCATGTCTCGGTCATCGGCCCGAACAAGTACCGCATCGACAAGCTCGTGCAGGGCGACACCGTGCGCGAGGTCCTCTCCTACATGCAGTACAACAAGCGCGACCTGCTCAACATGACGCGCAAGGCCATCGAGGAGAGCATCGAGAACAAGGTGATCACCCTCAAGGAGAGCGCCAAGATCCAGAAGTTCCTCGACGACGGTCTTGAAGGCTACACCTACCTGGAAGATTAGCACCCACCCCGTTTGGCGCGCTGCGGACGTATGGTTCACGGAATCTCAATTTGGAAAAAAGTGGGACGGCAGGAGGAAAATCTTCTTGGCGCTCATCGACGGAATCGACAAAATCTTTACAGAAACGCAAAACACGGGCCTTTCGGCATCATGCAACACTGCGCCCACACAAAAAGCACCCTACTAAACCACTACAGTTTCTGCCGTCCCAGTTCTTGTTGTACCGCGGTCAAAGCCGGATGCAAGCGAGATTTTGGTTATTATCATCCTCCATCAAAACGCTCACCGCAGCAGAAACGACACCACCTGGCCGATGGCGGCCTCGACGGCTTCGTCATCGGTGCCCGCAAAACCGTGGGTGCCGGTACGACTCTTGATGCGGACCTCCCCCGAGGACTCCTCGCGATCCCGCTCGTAGACGAGCACGCGCACCGTGAGCTCGGCGCGGCCGGCGAAGGCGCCCTTCCACAGCCGGTCGCTCGGCTTCACGTGGCGGAAGTGTTCGATCTGCAGGATCACGACCACGTCCTGCGCGTAGGACGGCGGCAGCGCGCGAGCGGCCTGCACCTGCACTCCTGCCCGCATGAGCCGCCGGCCCACGCCCCAGATCAGGTCGTTGGCCGCCCGTCCGATGCCCGTCCGTGACGGAATCGGGTTATCCAGGACCAGCAGCACCGACCGGCCCGACAGGATCGGCACAGACACCGGTCGAACCGTGCTCGCCTGCAACTGGGCGCACCCGGACAGGATGGACAACCCGACGAACAGACCCGCGAGAAGGACATTTTTCAGATGCATGGCATCCTCCAGTTACTGGAGTACCATGGCCCACGCGTCTTGACCAGTCCCCGTGGGAGCGCAAAGCGACCGCGGCGTGACCGGGATTACGTTCCGCGACCGGCAGCGGCCCTTCGCATTTCGGACCTTGCTTTTTGCCCCGAAGTCCGCTTCACTCTTTCCGGACCTGCCATCGTGCGGTCCGGAGCTCCGCATTGCACTGGATCCTGCTGATTTCCCTGTGTCTGAATTCCGTCAACGTCCCGGTCGAGGAGAACGGATCGGCTGGAAACACCACGCCACCGGCGAAGGTCGCCGCACCTTCGTCTCCCCGACGTGGGCCCGGGGAAGAAACCAAGGCCCGACCGACGCCTGCCCGAAGGACCGCGGCGGCTGCCCTGGCCCTCGTCCCTGGCGTGCTCGTCGCCGGAGGCGGGCACTGGATCCTCGGAGACACCCCCGGGGCGAAGAAGATCGCAGTCCTCAAGGGCGCCGGCCTGGCCACGTTCGTGGTCGGTTTTCTGCCGATCCTCTACTCCAATGCTTCGGACAAGGTCATGCACGCCTCCTACCCTGTGGTGATCGGCGGCTTCGGCCTGTTCGCCATCGCCACGCTGGCGGACCTGTACGGTGCGGTGTTCTCCGGCAGGCCGCCCGGGACCGCGCCGGCCTTCGTCCCCTCCCTCGAGCTCGAGCAGCACTGGATGCACGTCTCCGACGACCAGTTCGCCTACGACCAGTTCTGGCACGTCGGCCTGACCGGCCGCCTTGGGGGCGCACGCCTGCGCGGTGATTTTTTCCACAGCCCCACCGACGGCAACACGAGGATGTCCGTCGAGGCCGCCTGGCGCTTCCTGGGCCCCCGGACCCGGACCGCGGTGGATCCCGGCCCGGAGCCGAACCCGTCCCGGGACGGCTCGTTTCTGGAGCTCTCGGCGGGGCTGATCCGGCATGAATTCCTCCCGGAGCGCTTCCTGGTGACCACGCCCGAATGCTTCCTGCTCGGGCGGATGGACCTGCGACACATGCATCCCTCCCTTGGCGGGTCCTTCGCGGAGCTGGGCGCAGGCTGGGGCATGGAGTTCACCGACTTCCGGGACGTCGACGGCCGGCTGGATCGCTCCCAACTGCTCCTGTTCCAGGTCGCGTACGGGATGTACCTGGGTTCAGGGGAGCGCACCGGCGAGGTCAAGCTCTTCTATGATCACCGGCACGACGACTGGGCCGGCGGCGCCCAGGGCGTGCTCGGCTTCTTCGGACTTCGCGGGCGTTTCTATTTTTCGCGCCACTGGGGAGTGGACTGGCTGGCCGAACACGGCACCGCCACCCGGGTGATGCTGGGGGTTGTCTTTCGGTACTGACATGAAATTATTTCGTTTTTTATTATATATTTCTTTATTGTCAATCATCGGCTGCGGCGACGGTCCCGGCCAGCGCGCCGACTTCGACGAGACCATCGGTTCGGCCGCCGCAGGTGACACCCAACTCTCCGTGCGCGACGGCCTGGCGCTGGTCGAGGTCATGGAGGCAGGCCGCCTGGACCTGTGGCTCTCGGCACCCACCCAGGAGATCACCTTCACCACCGGTCCTTTTGCAGTGCCCGACTGGGATCTGACCCTCCGCAACGCGCCCGCCGACAGCGTGCTGTCGATCGTCACCGGTGACGCCACGGCGGTGGAGGTGACCACCGGGCTGCCCACGGAGAAGCACTGGCGCCTGCGGCTGCCGCCCGATGCCGTGACGACAGTGCACATCGCGCCACCCGACGCCTGGCTGGCCGGTCCGGTCCGCATCGCGATGCTCTCGGACATCCAGGAGGCCATGAGCCAGGTCCAGGACATGTTCGCCCGGATCAACGACGATCCGTCCATCCGCTTCGTGCTCTCTGCCGGGGACATCACGGACAACGGCTCGACCGAGGAGTACGACCGCTTCCGCCGCGAGCTGCGCGGTCTGCACGTGCCGTTCTATGCCACCTGCGGAAACCACGACGTCTCCATCGGCGACATGATCTGGCACCGCCAGCTCGGACGACACTCGTTCCACTTCAACTTCAAGGGGGCCGCCTTCACGTTGGCCGACTCCGCCGATGCCACCATCGATCCCAAGGTATATCGATGGCTCGATGCGTGGCTCGACGACGCGCAGGATCGCTGGCACCTGTTCATCACCCACCTGCCCCCGGTGGATCCCAACGGCGTGCGCAACGGCTCTTTCTCCAGCCGCAGGGAGGCCGCCAAGCTCATCTCCGCACTCGCGCGCGGCGCCGTCGACCTCGCGGTCTTCGGCCATATCCACACGCACGTGGCCTACACCCTCGGGGGCATCGAGTGCCACATCTCCGGCGGCGGCGGCGGCTGGCCCATGCGCTGGGACGGACTCGCACGGCACTTCCTCACGATGGACATCGACCCCGTTGCACAGGACCACGACGTGAAGGTCGTGGAAATTCCATAGCAATAGTAATTTTTGTCTTTACTATCAATAATCCTGCGATATGCTTCGAACCGCCCTCAGGGCATACCACAGGAGGTCACATGCAGGACAACACTTATCGTTCAACGGGAACCTTTTCACCCGCCGGTGTGGGCATCGGGCTGGCTCTGGCCGTCATTGCGATGTTCCCGATCGCGTTCCTCTATTCGTACGCGGTGCGCTACATTCCGTTCATCTACATCAATTTCCTGATCAGTTTCGGCGCCGTCTTCGCGGTGGCGTACATCTACACCTTCGGTGAGAGCCTGGGCCGCAACCGGTCCCGTGTGGCCTCGCTGGCGGCCATGCTGCTGGCGGGCGTCCTGACGCTTTTCGTGTTCTGGGTGACGTTCCTGTACGTGCTGTCCGAGCGCAGGCTCGAGTACGTGAAGATGCTCACGGATCCGGCCTATGTGATCGACCTGATCAAGGAACTGATCAACGTCGGCTGGTTCACCCTCAAGCGCAACCGTGTCAAGGGCACCTTCTACGGCATCATGCTCGCGGTCGAGGCCGTGGTGTACATCGGCATCTTCGTGTTCGTATGGTGGACCGCCCTGAAGAGCCGCGTGTTCTGCGAGAAGTGCCAGAAGTGGGTCGTCCGCGAGAGCGTCGCGATGTTCTTCGACCTGGCCCCGCTGGAGGCCATCGCCACCTCCCTGGCCACCGGCACCGATGCCTGGGTCGACGCCTTGTTCCTCGCCCAGAGCACCCCCTCCCTGCGCGTCGAGCTCGCCTCCTGCGCCCACTGCAATGAGCTGCACGTGCTCACCCTGGTGCACTCGCAGGACGTGGTGGACAAGGACGGAAACCCCTCCACAGAGGAGAAGAACCTGCTGGAGAACGTGCTGATCTCCACCGCGACCGCGGCCCGTTTCCAGGCCCGCGTCGCGCAACTGCAGGCCGATTTCGCCGCGGGGAACTGAGGCCGCCCCGGGTTCAGGCCCGGACGTTTGCCGATAACAGTTTAAATATTATGCAACTCATCATAGGATCGGAGCCGGGAATTACTCGACCAGGTCCATCGGACCGAACGGGGCGGGGACCAGGCGGGACTTCGAGGAGACGACCACGTCGGCCACGCGCAGCGGCGTGGAGCCCGCGGCAAAGGGCAGCAGGCGGGTGGTGCCGTAACTGACGATCTTCACGCTGCCCTTGACCGAACCCGACGGGGCCGAGCCTGTCCGGGGCACCACGAAGATCTGGTAGCGGCCGCGCTTCTCCATCGAGGTGGCCAACTGCTCGGTCACCTTCGACTGCACGCTCTGGGCCTGCAGGCGCCTCGAGCCGCCGGCGAAACTCACCACGCGACCCTCGGGCGTCAGGACGATCAGATCCAACTGTGCATCCCCTTCCCATGCGGCCTCCAGGTTCAGCGAATCGGGGCGAATTCTCGTCTTGGCTTCTTCGTTCATCTTTCGCTCGGCCGACGTGCGGGCCGACTTCGTCAGCAGCCCGAAGAACCGATCCGCATCCTGCGTGCACTGTACGGCGACGACCTGGTGCTCCCAGTTCTTGGGGGCCGCCAGCGCCCGCGGCACCGCATGGGCACACATCATCGAAAATTCACCCAGTGAGCGATAGGCGCCGAACATGCGGTCATGGGCTGCCTCCGAGCCCGGGTTCGCGTCGATGGCGCTCTCGAGCAGCTCGATGGCCTTGTCCGCCTGACCGCCCAGCAGCGCGAGCTCGGCGAGGACCACCAGCGCTTCGGCGTCCATGGCGTCCTTCTCCAGCCACTTCTGTGCCAGCTTGCGCGCCTCCTCCAGTTGGCCCGCCTGCATCAGGGTCCGCACCAGGGACTGCATCCGGTCCCGGCTCTCGGGCTTCTCGGCCAGCTCGGCGCGCTTCTTCTGCACCTCGGTCCAGTCCGCCACGGCGTTGTCCACGCTGGCGGTGATCGCGGCCACCCGGTACCACTCCTTCTTCATGCGGATCATGCGGCGGCCCCGGCGGCTGCGGGCCATATCGCGGGGCATCATCTCGTCGTCCATGGAACGCTCCATCTTCGCGGCCGGCGGTGCCGACATCGCAGACGCCGAAGGCATGAGCCCTCCCATTTCCATGCTCTCCTTTTCCCCGCTCTTGCCCGGCGCGGGCGCGGGTCCGGAGACCTCGGCCTCCTGGCTCTCCTCGGTGCCCGTCCAGTCCACGGCCGGACGCGTGTCGGCCACGCCGAACGCCTTGGCCATGGCAGGGCTCTCGAGCACCAGCAGGCTCGTGTGGCGGGACAGCACGTGATAATCCTTTGACAGTTGGACGATCTCCTTGACCATCTCCGCGCCACCACCGGCGGCCTGCAGGTCGTCGATGCGACCCTGGGCCCAGATGCGCGGCACGAAGGCGTTTCCGGCGGCCGTCACCGGATCGAGCTTGACCTGGTATTCGCGCTTGAACGGGACCCCCTCGAGCTCGCCCGTGATCACCATCGCACCCTCCACCGGCGTGGTGGGGACGCGCATCGCCAGCAGCAGCTCCTCGCCGGGCCAGATCAGGTCGGTCTTCTCCGGGGCGAGCTGGGTCACGCCATCCGGGAATTTGAACTGCGTCTTGGTCACCGGGATGCCCAGCTGGCGTTGCAGCACGCGCCAGGCCAGCGCGGCGACCCGCGTGCCCGGCGTCAGGCCCAGCATCGAACCGTTGCCGTTTCTGGCCAGGGAGCGCAGCACCACCTCGTCGGTCTCACCGCCGAGGCCGACGGTCGTCAGGCGGGCTCTACCCACCAGTCCTGCGGTCTTCCGTCCGAGCCGCGCAGGGTCGGTCTCGCCCACGCTGGGGATGCCGTCGCCCAGCAGCACGAAGCGGGTGTGTACGGCCTTCTCGCCGTGCAGCGTCACGATCTTGCCGACCGCATCAAGGGTCGCGGCCAGCGAAGAGGACCCGGCGGCCTCCAGGGAGGCAATTTTACCGAAGATCTTCTCCGCGAGCACATCCGACGCCACCTGATCATCGATCAGCGTGGCACACTGATGATTGCAGGCGAGCAGGCTCACACGGTGCGAACCTCCAAGCTCTCCGACGAGCAGGCGGGCCACCTCGGCGGCGCGCTGCAGACGCGCCTTCTGCACGCTGTAGGAGCGGTCCACCACCAGCACCAGGTGCAACGGATCGGAGCCGTTGTACGCCGGCAGGATGGGCTTCAGTGCCACCAGCGCATAGCCGTCGGCCTCGGGCTTTTCAGGCTGTTTGTAGGACCAGGCACGGATCTCGCGGCCGGGCTTCTCATCCGGGATGTCGATGACGAGATCTCCCTCCGGCCGGAAGTTTTCCCGGACCATCCTCAGGATGCCCGTGGAGCTCTCCTGCTTCCGCTCCGGGGCGAACGGGGCGATCCGCAGGCGTCCAACGTCGCTGATGCCGCCGATGGTCGCCACGAGGCTGAACTTCTCCGTAGAGACCTTGTCCTGGGCGCCGGCGGCCAGCGGAAGCACATAGCGACTGCCGCCCGGGATCGGCTCAAGCACCTGGGTGTAGGCGATCCGCACGCGGCGGCTGCCCTTTTTGGGAATCGGGAAGATCTTCAACTCGAACTGCGAGCCCTTCTTCCAGTTCAGCAGGGCCGGGTCATGCCACGGACCGGGCACCCAGACGTACTCCACGACTTCCTTCTTCTGCTGCTTGGGCGCCGCGTTGCGAAGCACGCCGGCCCAGATCTTGTCGCCCTGATCGCGGGCGACGATGGCGCCATGCTCCCACTTGCCCTCGACGACCAGGTCCAGCCCCGCGATCTGTGCGTCGGGGGGCATCGGAAATGTATATATCCCCTCGAGGGTGTCGTCGGAGTCGTTCATGAACTCCTCCTCCACCTCGGTGCGCACGATGCGACCCTGGATCTTCACATCCACGGCATGATCGATCAGGCGCAGTGCCAGCTCCGTGTCGGCCCCGGCGCCCGGACGGCGCGCCTTGAGGCGGCCGAAACCGCTGGTCTGGTCGGGGGTCTCGGGCTTGTCGGAGGCCCACTCGGCCGCGTAACCGAGGTTGGCTGCAACCTGGGTGATCGGGACCTCGTCCCCGCGCAGGATGGCCTCGCCGCCGGCCCGCACGTCCACCGAACGATCGCCGGACTTCGCGATGACATGTCCACGCAGCACGTTGACCACGGCCATGCCGGCCAACTGGCTGACCAGCAGCCGGGTGCCGACCACGTCGACCTGCCCTGAGGACGTGCGCACCAGCAGCGGAGGCAGACCCTTCTGGCGTACCACGTCGAGCAGCACCTCGCCGGCTTCGAGCTTCATGGAACGGTCCGTCGCATCCGTGAACGCGACCTGCGTGTTCTCGTTGAGCCATACGCGGGTGCCCTCCGACAGCGTCAGCAGTGCGCGCTCGCCGGCAACCGTCTCCACCTTCGCGATCTTCTCCGGCAGCGCCGTGCGCGTCCCCGCACGGTCGAGCTTCTCGGCAGACACCACCTGCAGGCGTGCCCCGCCAGCGGCATCATTCTTTACTGGATATCCTGGGCCGCCGCCGCCACCTTCGTCGCCGCGCAACCACCAGATTCCGCCACCGACGACGACCACCAACGCGATCACCGCCGCCAGACCAAGCGCAGGACGCAGGAGCCATCCGGAGCGGCGCTCAGGCTGTCGCAGTTTCCCGGCCGCGCGGGCTGTTTTTGCCAGTTGTTCCGGGGAGACCGACAGGGAGAACGCGGAGCCGGCACGATCCAGCAACCGCACCAGGCGCTCCGACGCACGTACCTCGACCTGGCAGGCCACGCACTCGCGTACATGGCGCTCCAGCTCGGACGACAGTTCCTTGACGACCTCAGGATCGGACGACGCGAGGTCCCTGATTTCCTGACACAGATTCTGATTGTTCGTTTTCATCTTGACCTCCACGGGGGTTCTCAGGCTTCATCAACACGGGCCGCAACGCTTCCCGCAGCGCCCCGACCCCGAGACTGACCCGCTTGCGTGCGTTGGCCGGACTGATCTCCAGCATGTCCGCGATCTCCTGCATCGAAAAATGACCCTGGTAGTGCAGCAGCACCGCCTCGCGCAGGGCCGGCTTCAGGTCGGCCAGCGCCGCGTCGAGCAGCACCTGCTCCTCGCTGCGCACGGCGTTGTCCTCCGAGGACCGGCAGTGCGCGTTCTCCGCGCTGGAATCCGCGAAAAAGCGACCGAACAGGCTCCGGCGGCGGTCCCGGCGGCGCAGGTGCGAGGCGCACAGGTTGCGGGCGATGCCATAGAGCCACGCCCGCGGCGACGACTCGGCGCGGAAGGTCTCCATGGCGCGCCAGGCCTCGATGAACGTCTCCTGCAGCAGGTCCTCGCCCTCGGCCGCGGATCCGGCGAGCGCGCAGCAGAAGCGGCCGATGGGCTGCGCCCAGGCCCGGGCCATGAGCTCCAGCGCCCTCTCCCGGTGTCCTTCCCTCATCATCGACAAGATTTGCTGTTCCATGTGAATCCCATCCCGTCACCTGTTGTGCGGTCGCGAACCTCGAAAACGTGAACGATCGGTGCGATCTTTTTCCCAAAGCCACTATTTTGCAAGAAAAATTTGAACTGTCTGGATTATTTCTGCATCCGGCGCGACACTTCCTCGCAGGCCGGCTTGTAGGACATCGAGCAGGCCTTGAGCAGGTACTGCATGCCGCTCTTCTCATCCTTGTCGAGGCCGGGGAAGCCCTGCATGAGCATGTGCCCGAAGGACATGCAGGCGGCGCCGGACAGGTACTTTGCACAGGCGTTCTTCAGGATTCCGGAGGCCTCGCTCACCAGCGCCCGGTCCCCGTTCACGCTGAACTTCTCGAGGAGCACCGTGGCCAGGTTCGTGCAGGCCTTTCCGCTGGTGCGCCCACAGGCCCAGCGGTAGTGCTTTTCGGCGAGCTCTGCGGACTGGGGACCCGGCGTGCCCTCCCAGTAGTAGGTGCCCAGCTCGGCGCAACTGTCGATGTCCTCCAGCTCGCAGGCCTTCTTCATGTTGACGAAGGCCTCGGCCTTCTCCGGGTCGAGACCGTCGGACTTCTCCTGCCAGACCGCGAGGGTGTGACAGGCCCACGGCTGGTTCTCCGCGCAGCCCTCCTCGAACACCGGGCGGAAGGCCATGAAGGTTGCCTTCTCCTGCGCGGTCCCCTCCTCGGCGGCTATCAGCATCTTCACGGCCCCCACCATCATGCAGGCCCGCAGGTCCTGTGTCTTCAGGCAGGCCTTCTCGAGTTGTTCGTAGACAAACTTCTTTTCCTTGAAGAATTCCAGCGCCACCTGGCAGGACAGTTGCGTCCCAGACGAACATTCCCCCAGGTTCCACCACACGTAATCGCGCCCCGCTTCCTCCGTGATCACCTTGCGATCAAACCAGTCCGCCAACTGCCCGCAGCTCTCGATCCACTGGTGCTTCCAGCAGGCCGCGGCCGTCCCCAGCAGGGCCGTGCGCAGCGGCACCAACCGGCTGGAGGTCGCGTACATCCGTCCCAGGGCGAGGCAGCCCGCGAGGAGGCCCCCGCCGCAGGCCTTGTCGTACATGTTCACGATGCGCTCGGCCAGGGCAGCGTCGGGCGTGCCCTGACTCTCGAGCCGGCCGGCCAGGTCCAGGCAGGCATCTGCGTCGCCATCGGCGCATCCCTTCTCCATCAGGTCCGGCCAGGAATAGGTCGGCGGCGCCTTGAGGTGGCCGGAATGCACCCCCTGGGCCAGGAGCCTGCACGCCATTCCGCTGCCATCCTTGCAAGCGACCTCGAGGCTACCCTGCTGCTGGACCACGACGTCCCAGCGCCCGGCCTCCATCAACTCCCGGACCCACCAGGTGCAGGAGACCTGACGCATCCCGGTCGTCAGCACCGCGTCCTCATTGCCGCCGCAGGCTTTCTTCAGCGCCGCCTCAGCCGTGACTTCCGGGTCCGGATGCACGCGCCTCTCCCGGATCAGCCGGCCGATCATGAAGCAGGACAGGGCATCGTTCTGCCCGCACCCGGCGGTGGCCATCGTGAGGGCGCTGGTCCAGCGTCCAAGGTTCAGCCCCATCAGCATCGATGCCATGCCGCAACTGACCGGACTCCCCTCGCGGCAGCCCGCCATGCCCCAGGCCATCTTGCGGAGGTTCCGAAACGGCGGGTTCTCCTCCCCGGCGTCCTCCTCGATCTCGGAGGCGAGCTGCATCACCTGGGAGCAGGTATCGGCGAAGCCCCACAGGCAGGCCCGCTCCACCTTGTCAAACAGGGAACGGCGGATCGCCGGACGGTCCTTCTCGGGCCGGCTCTCCAGCGGCGGCCAGGTCTGCAACACCAGGTAGCAGGCGAACGGGTTGCCGCGCCGGCACCACTGCTCCAACTTCTCACGGATCATGCCCAGGCGCGCGCCGTTGGCTCCGTCGAAACGGGTCATCTCCCCGGAGGACACGCTCGTCAGCAGCTGCTCGTCGATGATCAACTCCACGCAGGACAACGGATGTCCGGCCGCGCACGATCGCCTCACGGCCTCGAGCCACGGCGCGGAGTGTTTTTCGAGGTAGAGGTGCGAGTACAGGAAGCAGCCTTCGCCATCGCCGTGCGTGCAGGACCTCTCCAGGCTGAGCCGGGCCGAAGGACAGGCGGTGGCGCCGCACGCGCTGCGCTGCTTCATCCCCTCCACATGGCACGCCGCCGCGTGGTTCTTCTCGCAGGAGCTGGCCAGGATCGCGGCAGAACCTGCGGGGTCCGGCTCGTCGCCCAGGCCGTCCTCCACCATCAGGGCCCACAGCGCGCAGGCCTCCCCGAAGCCGGCTTCGCAGAGCTTCTGCACGCGATCGCGGTCCGGGCGGAGCTCCTTGCCTTGCTTGCCCTGGATCTGGCTGCGGTCGAGCCAGTTCACCACCGTCAACAACCACAGCCTGGCCGGATCCGCCGCCACCGACGGGAGCAGGTCCTCAAAGCGCGACGCCGGCAGCATGATCGGCAGTCCGGGCGCCTTCGCCGGCGCGGCCTTCGGCTCGGCCGGCCACTCCATGTGAACCGCAGCGGCCTTCATCGCCGCGTGCATCCGGATCAGGCTCACCGCGATGGTCAGGCGGAAGCGGCCTGCGTCGTTGCGGCCGGTCTGCATCCGCACCAGCACGTCGGCCTTGCGGAAGCGGCGCAGTCGGTATCCTCCGCGCGCGAGGTCGGCGGCCAGCTCGGAAAGGTTCCGGTACCGCACGGACAGGAAGCGGCCAGAGGGATGGAAGGAGAGCTCGAAGCGCAGCCACTGGGCCAGGAACTCGTGGTAGGTCGTGGTGGCGCCCCGGGCGTCCACGGCGGGGAGGACGGCCACGCGGTAGTGATCATCCAGGCTGGCCGGGAAGATCATCCCCCACAGTTGGTGGAACTTCCCGAGCCCTTCAGGCTCACCGCACACGACCTGGTAGGCGTTCTTCTCGCAGGTCGGGAACGTGCGCGCCGACAAGTCGCCCAGGAGCGGCCCGAACCACGCATCCTCGGCCTCGGTCTGCACCTCGTGGTCCCCGGCCCAGACCTGCTTCTCCCGGTCGACGAAGCGCCGGAACTCGGCCTTCCAGTGCATGCCGCAGGCGGCCTTCGCCTCGGACTCGAGGGCCTCGGGGGCCACGTTGGTGAGGTTCACCACGGGCCCTTCGTCGGTGGGCACCTTCGGGACCTTGCACTGCGTGGCCTTCTCCGGTTTGGGCGGGACACAGGCTGAAGCTCCCCCCATCACCAGTACCGTGAGCGTGGCAACGGCGCGGATCCATCGGTTGATCATGGTTTCTCCTTGGCCCGGGAAGAGGATGTAATCATCCCGTATGATCATGAAATAAAACAAGGTTTAATTGATGTCAATTTTTAATTTTAGACTGAAAAATGGACAAGTCCATCCGCTCATGTGGCGTCTTTGTTCAACTACCGCTCGCGCTGGATCCAGTCCGGGAAGAAAAGTTCCAGTTCCATGTGCGTGGCGGCCGGATTGCATGGTGGGTGTACGATGATTCCACCGCAGGACACCGGCGAATTTTTCTGCATGAACTGCTTGAACTCCTCTTCCCGGTCGGCCGGGATCATATACCCGCCCGACTCGAAGCCATGATCGGTGCCGTCGACCTGGACCAGATGTCCGCTGCGGTAGCGCTTCTGGTTCGGGGCGCAGGACGGACAGTGCTGCAACCGCAGGCTGGACAATTTGCAGGTACTCTTGGGCGGCACGCCGACGTTGCGGCACGCGCCCGGCTGGTCCCTACCTCCGGGGGGTGGTCCGGGCTCCGCAGCCATGCCCATGTCCGCCGGACTTTTCATGTCCACCGTCGGCGCCGTCGCCGGCGTGTCCTTCTTTTCCCCGCCACAGGCGACGAGCACTCCCAGACAGCAGTAAAAGAACAAGTTTTTCATGGGCATCACCTCTTTGATCCCGGAACAACCCGAAAAATCATGCGTGGGTTTCCCGGGGATGTCAATGCGGACGCGTGTGAATAAATACTTGAAAAAAATCCGCGAAAGGGATTGGATGGAGGACTTGACACCGCCCGGGACGGTCTTACAGTGTCGTCGTCATTAGACGCGTCTGACAGATGATCCCATCCGGCGCGGCGAACCACACTTTTTGTAAGGAGAAATGCATCATGGCGATTCAAGTGACCGACAAGACGTTTGACGCGGAAGTGCTCCAGTCCCCTCTTCCGGTGCTCGTGGATTTCTGGGCCCCGTGGTGTGGACCCTGCCGCATGGTGGGTCCCGTGATGGAGGAGTTGAGCAAGGAGACCGAAGGCCGCGTGAAGGTGGTCAAGCTCGACGTGCAGGAAAATCCGGGCGTCGCCAACCGCTACGGCATCCGCTCGATCCCGACGGTCACGCTGTTTCACAAGGGCGCCCCAGCGGGGACGCTCGTGGGTGCGCGCTCCAAGGCCGACTACCTGAAGCTCGTCGAAAAGGCGTTCTGATCCGCGCATGGAAAAAAATCCGAAAAGACGCATGACCCTGGTGCTGTCCAGGCTCGAGGAGCTTTATCCCGAGGTGGAGTCCGCCCTCGTCACGGGAAATCCGTACCAGAAACTGGTGGCCACCATCCTGTCGGCACAGTGTACCGACGCCCGCGTGAACCTGGTCACGCCCGCGCTCTTCGTGCGTTATCCCGACGCCCGCGCCCTGGCTCGGGCCGAGGTGGCCGAGCTCGAAGGCCTGATCCACTCGACGGGCTTCTACCACGCCAAGGCCAGGCACCTGCTCGGGGCCTCCCTCCAGCTCGTGGAGCGGCACGACGGCGAGGTCCCTGCCGACCTTGACGCCCTCCTGGCGCTGCCCGGTGTCGCGCGCAAGACCGCCAACTGCGTGCTCAACGACTGCTTCGGTGTCGCCTCGGGCATCGTCGTGGACACGCACGTGGCCCGGCTCGCGCTGCGGCTGGGCTTCACCGTGGCCGACAAGGGCCGTGCCGAGATCATCGAGCGTGATCTGATGGCGCTGGTCCCCCGCGAGCACTGGATCGTCGTCTCTCACCGGCTGATCGCCCACGGCCGTGCCGTGTGCACCGCCCGGAAGCCCGCCTGCGACCGCTGCCCCCTGTCGGAGTTGTGCCCATCCGACGGCAGGGTCTGAACCTGCATCTTTCACATGAGAAACAACCGAAAGTATGATACAGTGACGGCCCGATCCGGGGTCGAGCCATGGGACGAAAACTACTATTCTGCTGTACCACCCTCCTGCTGATGGCGTGCTCCTCGAAAGAGGCGCCCCAACCTGTTGTTCCTATCGAGGATTGGACCCTGCCGCCACCCTCCGTTGGTTCCGAAGTCGTCGCCACCGTCGACGGTGCACCGATCACGGTGGCGGAGGTGACCTCCCGGGCCAGGGCCGGCAGCCTGACTCCCGAGCAGGCCCTGGAGCAGGCCATCACCGATCAACTGGTTCTGACCCACGCGCTGGCGAACCAGGATCCACAGGTCCTCTCCGACTCGTTCAAGGCCGCCGCCGTGCAGCACCTGATCTCGAAGCAATTCGAGCCGGCGAACACCCCCGAGAACATTCCCGACGACACGCTTCGATCCATCTACGACGAAATCCAGAGGCGCGATCACTCCCCTTCGCAGTTCGGCGACAAGAAGTTCTTCTTCTCACACGGCCAGTGGCGTTCAGTCGTACAGTTCGTCGTCCAGGCCAGCGACATGCCCGACGCCGAGGCGGTCTCCACGGTGGAAAGCATGCTGCGGCTCACCCGCGACCACTTCCAGTTGCAGTCCCAGACCGGACAAGCCGAGTTCCGCGACAGCGCATGGAATCCCCACCATTCCTTCATCCCGGTGCGGTTCGAGCAACTGCCGCCGCTCTCGCTGGACTCCGATGAGAACCTGTACCGCCTGGGCGGCGAATTCGACGTGTCCTTCCTCGACAAGATCTTCGCCCTGGCGGGGGTCGGATCCTTCACCGAGGTGTTTTCGACTAGGTTCGGGCTGCACTGGGCCTACCTGACCAGCATCATTCCCGAACGGCACGAGTCCTTTGAAGAGGTCAGGGAGGAACTGCGCAACAGCATCGGCGACAGTCACCGGGCCCAGCGCTTCGAGGAATGGCTCTTCCGGCTCCGGCGGGAACACCACGTGACCGCCCCGGGAGGACGAAAATAGCCGTGCCCACCGCTTTTACGGAATTTCTCGCAGAGCTCGTCGGCACGGTACCGATGGCCATCGGCGCGGTCATCCAGGACTCCGACGGCGAGACCGTGGACTCCTTCGGACACATGTCGGCCTTCGACCTCATGGTGCAATCGGCCCAATGGGGACTGCTCTGGCGCGAGCTGCAGTTCCCTCCCGAGCCACGAAGGCTCACCGGCACCACCGAGATCCTCATCGAGACTGACCGCCAGAAGATCCTGCTGACCACGCTTTTCAAGGAATACTATCTGGTGTTCATCCTGAGCAAGGAAACCCAGTTGACCGAGGCACGGCGCATCCTGGACCAGTACCTGGCCGCGATTCGCGAGGAGATGGGACTATGACCGACACCCCCACCAAGACCTGTGTCATCACCGGAGCCTCCAGCGGACTGGGCGTGGAGCTGGCCCTCGAGGTCGCCGGCACCCTGGACTTCACAGACCTGGTGCTGACGGCGCGCCGCCGCGAGCGCATGGAGGAGCTGGCCCTGAGGCTGCGCGAGCGCAAGCCCGGCCTCGGGATCCACATCGTGTGCGCGGATCTGTCGGCGGATGATGGCGTGTCCACCTTGTTCGAGGGCATCGGAGCCCTGCTGCCCACGGTCGGAATGTGGATCAACAACGCAGGCTTCGGCTTTCGTGGCCCGTTCATCGAGCAGGAGCCCGCCGACCTCGACCGCATGATCGACGTGGACGTGCGCGCCCTGATGCAGTGCACCCGAAGGATCCTGCCCTCGATGATCGCCCGGCGCGACGGCCGGATCCTGAACATCAGTTCCGTCGCCGCCTTCTCTCCGATTCCGTGGTTCGCCGTGTACGCGGCCTCCAAGGCCTTCGTGCTCTCGTTCTCCGAGGCGCTGGCCCACGAGCTCGCCGGAACCGGCGTCACCATCACGGCGTTCTGTCCGGGACCCATGCCCACGGAGTTCTTTGACATCGCCGGCAAGACCCGCTGGCATGGACCCTCGGTGCTGTGGATCTCCCCCGACCGGGCCGCCCGCGAAGCCATCTCCGCGACCCTGGCCGGACAGGCCGTGCACATCCCCCAGAAGCTCTTCGTGCTGGAGACCTTCCTGGCGCGGTTCTCGCCGCGTTCCCTTATTTCGGCCGTCTCGGGCCGCATTTTCAAGGATTGATCACCGGGTTGTTCAGCGACGGCGGCGGATGAAGAGGAAGCCGGCCAGCGTGGCCAGGAACCAGAGGGCGGCGGTCCCGGGGGCGCTGCCAGAGGTGGTGCAGCCCAGGGGGGACATCACGACGTCATCTCCGTAGTAATAACACTCGCCGTTGCCGCAATAATCGTAGTAGCCATTGGCCTCGATGTTGACCAGGAGCGTCTCCATCAGTTGGATGTCGGCGGTCAGGTCGTCATCGGCGAGCTCGGCGTTCACGGCATAGGCATAATCGATGGTGGAGATCAGCAGCTCGCGGGCCAGGGTGAAGTCGTAGTAGGACGAGCGCTGGCAGACTTCCTTGAGGCCCAGGAAGATGTTGAGCATCGCATAGCTCTTGCGCATCGAAGCCGCGGAGTAGAAATCTCCCTCGGGCATCATCCCTCCATCGGACAGGTCGGAGACCACCACGCGCTGGGGTCCCACGGTCTCGCCGGTCTGGGGATCGGTGTAGCTCATGGTCAAAAGGATCCCGGACAGCGACATGGTGTTGGCCTGCGGCACGATGCGCACGAACATCGCCGAGCCGCCGCCGCGCCGCGAGTTCGGATCCTCGATGTTCTCGGAGGTGCGCGAGGCCAGGTAGATCGCAGGGAAGGTCGCCTCGCCGCCGGCGGACGAGGACGTGAAGTTCTCGAAACCGACGGTGTCGCCGATGTAGAAATCAGGACCCGAGGACAGGGTGAAGTGCACGTTCTCGGCGATCGGGAAGGAGAAGAAGTCCACCTCCTCGACGAAGATGTCCGGAAGGGCCATGCTGTTCTCGATGAAGTAGAAGTTGCCGCCGGCCATGGCCAGCTCCTTCATCAGGTCGTAGTTGACGTCGGTGCCCACGCCGATGCTGGTCAACTGGGAGGTCTTCGTCGCCTTCTCACGGGCGAAGGCGATGATCGAGTTCGGGTCCGTGATGCCGGCGGTGGGCTGTCCGTCGGACAGGAAGACCACGCGGGCATAGCGTCCCTCGGCCGCTGACATCGCTGCGATGTCGAAGCCCAGCCAGAGGGCGTCATAGATGTTGGTGCTGCCGCCGGCCACGAGGCGGTTGACGTTGGCGTGCATGATCTGGCGGTTCTCGGCGGAGTCGACGTACATCAACTCCTGGGCCTCACGGGCCAGGTCGGAATAGGCCACCAGGGCCAGCCGGTCGGTCGCCTCGAGGGAGTCGATCATCATGTGCAGTCCCTGCCGGACATATTCCAACTTGTTGTCCGAGTACATCGAGCCCGACACGTCGATTACGGCGATGAAATCGGTGGGGGGACGCTCGTAGTCCTGCGGGTTGACCTGCGACTTCATGCCGACCTGCAGCACGTTCATGTAGTCCGAACTGAGCACGGAAACACCACGGCCGAGCTGGCCGAACAGGCAGATGTCCTCACCGCAGTCTTCAGTCTGATACTCGATGTAGTGCTCGGAAAAGAAACCGTTGGCGTCGAGGGTGTCTGGACCGGGGATGCCGCCGGCGTTCACGATGTCGCGGAACACGCCGATGTCCTGGACGCCGCCGATGTTGACGTTCCCGTTGTTGGTGTTGTTGCCATTGTTCACGGAAGTGGATTTGGCCCCGTCGTCGGCGGCACAACCGTTGAAAATCGTCACCGCCGAAAGAACCATAAGCAAAATAATAAGGTAGTTTTTCATAACCACAACCTCCGATCCGATCCGGACCATGGCAGAATTCATGCCACTTTCTTGGCACCAGATTGGAAAATCCAAGTATTTCATAGCATTTTCATCGGTTTTTTCCAGTCGCTTTTTCACTTATTTACAATAGAGGCGACGTGGGTCTGACATTTCTGTCAGGGGATGGGCGAAAAGTGACACGGACCGGGTCAGCCGGCAGCGGGAGGAGCGGGCAGCGTCTTGAGGTGGTTCATGGCCTGGCGCAGGCGGACGCGGGTCCGTTCGCGACCGACGATGAACATGCTCTCGAACAGCGGCGGGGTGGCCTTCCGGCCAGTCACGCCCACGCGCACGGGCATGAAGACGTCCTTGGTCTTCCAGCCGCGGCTCTCGGTGACCCGGCGCAGCAGCGCCTCGAGGTTCTCGACGGTGTAGTCCTCCATGCCGTCGATGGCCTCGACGAGCTCCTCGAACAACGCGACCATCTCCGCGGGCGTGCGGCCCTTGGGAACCAACTGTTTTCCGTCCTCGGTGGCGTAGTCGAGCTGGCAGTTGAAGAAGAACGTCGACAGGTCCACGAAGTCGGTGAGCGTGCGCATCCGCTCGTGGACCAGCGGCATGATCTTCTCGAAGTAGTCGCGGTTGAGCCACAGGCCCTGCACGGCGTCGAGCAGGCTCTGGGGCGTCATCTCCCGCAGGTACAGGCCGTTGAGCCACACCAGTTTCTCGAGGTCGAACACGGGGCCGCCGAGGCTGACCTTCTCGAACGAGAAAGCCTGGATCATCTCGGGCAGCGTGAACTTCTCCACGTCGTTTCCGAAGGAGAAGCCCATCAGCGCGAGGAAGTTGACCAGGGCCTCCGGAAGGACGCCGTACTCCTTGTAGAACAGCAGGGACACGGGGTTCTTGCGCTTGGAGATCTTCGAGCGCGTCTTGTCGGGATTGCGCAGCAGCGGCATGTGGATCCACTGCGGTGCCTCCCAGCCGAAGGCCTCGTACAGACGGATATGCTTGGGCGTGGAAGGGATCCACTCCTCGGCCCGGATCACATGGGTGATGCCCATCAGATGATCGTCGACGACGTTGGCCAGGTGGTAGGTCGGAAAACTGTCGCTCTTGAGCAGCACCTGATCGTCGAGCTCGCGGTACGAGCGCACGATCTGGCCGCGCAGTTGGTCGACCATCACGGAGTCACCCTCCAGCGGCATCTTCAGGCGGATCACGAAGGGCTCTCCGGCGGCCGCCCTGCGGTCGCTCTCCTCACGATCGAGGTTGCGGCACAGGCGATCGTAGCCCGGCGGGGTGTTGGCGGCCTTCTGGTAGACGCGCAGCTGGTTGAGCCGCTCGTTGGTGCAGAAGCAGCGGTAGGCCTCGCCCTTCTCCAGCAGCTCCAATGCGTGCTTCTCGTAGATGTCCCGGCGCTCACTCTGGCGGTAGGGGCCGCAGGGACCTCCCACGTCGGGTCCCTCGTCCCAGGACAGGCCCAGCCAGTGAAGGCTGTCCATGATCGCCTTCTCGGAGTCCCGGCGGGCGCGGGCCTGGTCGGTGTCCTCGATGCGCAGGAGGAACTGGCCCCCATGCTGCTTGGCGAAGACGTAGTTGAACAGCGCGATGTACGCGGTGCCGACGTGCGGATCCCCGGTGGGGCTCGGGGCGATGCGGGTGCGGACGGGTCGGTTGGTCATGGGATTCTCCTGCTCATTCCGGGCGGATGACCGGACGGCCGATGCCTTCGTAGTAGAAGCCGTTGGCGCGGATTTCCTGCGTGTTCCACACGTTGCGGCCATCGAACAGGCTGTTGCCGCGCATGGCCTTGCGGATGCGCGCGAAATCGGGACGCTGGAACTCGTGCCACTCGGTGACCAGGCACGTTGCGTCGGCGCCCTCCACGGTGTCATACAGGTTGTCGAAGTAGGTGCGGTTTGCGGAGGCGGGGAAACTTGCCTTGAAGTTGTCCATCGCGACCGGATCATAGGCGCGCACAATCGCGCCCTTCTGCTCGAGCAGCTCCACGATCACCTTCGCGGGGGCCTCGCGGATGTCATCAGTGTTGGGTTTGAACGCGAGTCCGAGCACGGCCACGACCTTGCCCTTCAGATCGCCGAGGCGGCGCTCCATCTTTTCCACCAGGATGCGCTTCTGCCGCTCGTTGCTCGAGGAGGTGGCCTCGACGACGTCGAGGAACTGGTCCACCTGGTGCGACAGATACAGCAAAGCGCTGATATCCTTGGGAAAACACGAGCCGCCATAACCGGTGCCTGCATACAGGAACTTCGGTCCGATGCGTGAATCCGAGCCCATGCCCTTGCGCACCAGCTCCACGTCCGCGCCCACGATCTCGCAGAGGCGGGCGACGTTGTTCATGAACGAGATGCGCGTGGCCAGGAACGCGTTGGAGGCGTACTTGGTCAACTCCGCGCTGCGGGTGTCCATGTCGATGATGCGCTCGCGGGAGCGCACGAACGGCTGGTAGAGTTCGTGCATGACGCGGCGCGCCCTTTCGTCGTCGGTGCCGATGACCACGCGCTCGGGGCGCATGAAGTCGTTGATCGCGTCGCCTTCCTTCAGGAACTCGGGATTGGAGACGACCACAGCCTCATGCTGGGAGTTGCGGTTGAAGATGTCCTGGATGATATCGGCGGTGCCCACTGGAACGGTGCTTTTGTCCACGATCACCGTAAAACCGTTGATGTTTTTCGCCACGACCTCGGCGGCCGCCTTCAGAGCGGAGAGGTCTGCGTTTCCGTCATCACCCTGGGGGGTACCGACGGCCAGGAAGACGACCTGGACGTTCTGGACCGCCTCGGACAGGTTCGTCGAGAAGATCAGGCGCTTCTTCTCCACGTTCCGCGCGACCATCACATCGAGACCTGGTTCATAAATAGGAATCTCACCCTTCCAGAGCATCTGGATTTTCTTCTCGTCGATGTCCACGCAATGCACTGTGTTCCCGAAATCCGCGAACGCCGCGCCCGCCACCAGACCGACATAGCCAGTACCAATTACACATACCTGCATTGTTTTCTCTCCTTGTTAGGGAGACTCATTAACCGGGTTCAAACAGCCCGGTTTCTCCCTTCGGCACGTTCTGACAGGGAAACGATTCGATGTCAATGATTCTGCACATCCACAGGGGTGTCTCGAAAAGTGCACACAGGACCATGTTCTATCATTTTCGTGCGAGGTTTTTCCACGGCGTCCTCCGAAGGAAAAAAAGCCGAAAAAACCCGAATTCTCTTGACACACATGGAAAGTGAGAGAATATTCTACGCGCTTTTACGGGCCTGCCGGGCCTGATTGTCCCGCCGGCAGAACCGCCTGATGTTCCGTTTTTTTTAACCCTTTCATTGATCCCGTTCCCTTCGGCGATCAACTGAGGATATACAACATGCAATTCAACGTTGAAGGTTTCACCATAGAGAACATCAACCCGATCCAGATCCGCATCCAGGGTCTCGTGCCCTGGAAGGAAGTCGAAAAGAAGTTCGACGAAACCTACCGCGAAATCTCCAAGAACATGCGTTTCCGCGGCTTCCGCAAGGGGAAGGTGCCCCGTCAGATGCTCGAAAAAATGTTCTCCAAGCACGTCGAGACCGACCTGCTTCAGGAGCTCACCCGCGAGGCCCTCGTGGAGTTCCTGCGTCTGAAGGAGTCGATCCGTCCGGCCGACAATCCCCGTGAGTGGAAGGTCACCCCGGGCGAATTTGTGAAGGGACAGGACCTGCCGTTCTCCTCCGAGCTCGAGTTGATCCCTGAGGTCGAGCCCCAGGGCTACGAGGGCCTCAAGGCCACGCGCCTGACCGCGCCGGTGAAGGAACAGTCCATCGACGAGGAGCTTGAACGCCTCGTTCAGCGCAACACCCGCGTCAACTCCATCGAGAACACGACCCTGGCAGCCGGCACGCACGTGCAGTTGAACGTCATGGGCAAGCTCGGCGACGAGCCCGTTTCCCTCGAGAACCAGAACGTGACCGTCCCTGCATCGGCCGTGCCCGCCGATGACAGCCACCTGGCGCGTGTGGCCGCCGTCCTCTTCGGCTTCCACCTGCCGGAAGTGCCCTACGAGAACGAGATCTCCATCCCCGCCTTCGAGGACCATCCGGAGGGCCGCGTGCTCGTCGAGATCACCAAGGCCTTCACCCACGAAAAGCCCGAGCTCGACGATGATTTCGCCAAGGAGACCGGTCGGGGTGACACCCTGGCCCAGCTGCGCGAGTCCGTCGGCAAGGACATCGCCGAGGAACTGAAGAACCGCTCCGAGACGCTGCTCGAGCGCGAGCTGCTCAAGCAGATCGTCGAGGCCAATCCGTTCGATCTGGGCCAGGGACTGATCCGGCGCCAGGCCGAGATGAAGGTCGACCAGATCCTCATGCAGTTGGGCGTGGATCCCGAGAATGAGGCGTTCCTCGAGACCAAGAAGACGCTGGCCAAGAACTACTTCGCCAAGGCCGAGAAGGAGATCCGCGAGAACCTGCTGCTCGAAGGCATCGCCAAGAGGGAAAACGTGGAGATCTCCGACGAAGCCCTCGAGAACAAGCTCAAGGAGCTGGCCGACCGGAGCAACAAGAGCGTGGAGCGCATCAAGGCCGACTACACCCGCGACGGCAAGCTCGAGGGAATCCGCTACATGCTTCGCATGGAAAAGACCATTGACCTGATCAAGGGCAAGGCCACCATCACCGAAGAGAAGGTCGACGAACTGCCGGCCCTCCAGGAAGAGGAACCGCAACCCGAGGAGACGCATGATCACGAGTGCGGCCCCGACTGCGATCACGACCATCACTAAAGGAATCCATCATGATCATCCCAACCGTCATTGAACAGACCCATCGCGGCGAACGTGGATGGGATATTTATTCAAGGCTCCTGAAGGATCGCATCATCTTTCTGGGTACCAGTATCAATGATGATGTTGCAAATCTTATTATTGCCCAGCTCTTGTACCTGCTCTCCGAAGATCCGGAAAAAGATATCATGATGTATATCAATTCCCCGGGTGGAGTGGTCACAGCCGGTCTGGCAATCTACGATACCATGCAGCATATTCCCTGTCAGGTGAATACCTTCTGCATTGGTCAGGCCGCCTCCATGGCCGCCATCCTGCTGGCCGCCGGAGCTCCTGGAAAGCGCTTTGCGCTCCCGAATTCACGGATTCTGATTCATCAGCCGATGGGTGGATTCTCTGGGCAAGCTACTGATATTGATATCCAAGCGCGGGAAATCCTCAAGCTGCGCGAGCGCCTCAACCAGATTCTTTCCCAGCACACCGGCCAGACCGTCGAGAAGGTCCAGCACGACACCGAGCGCGACTATTACATGTCGTCCGAGGAAGCCGTCATCTATGGACTTGTCGACTCCCTGATGCTGCCATCGGGCTCCGCGCCGACCGCCGTCGAGGCAAAATAAAGTGGATCATTCCCTGCAACCGCCCGCGTCCAACGTGAGCTGCTCCTTCTGCGGCAAGACGCAGCGAGAGGTCAAGCGGATGGTGGCCGGACCCGACGTCTACATCTGCAACGACTGCGTGCGCCTGTGCCTGGACATCATCCACGACGACACGTCGATGGAGACCGAGACGGCCACGCCCGAGAAGAAGAGCCTTCCCACCCCAAGGGATATCCGCAAACAACTCGATGAGTACGTCGTGGGTCAGGAGCGCGCCAAGAAGATCCTTTCTGTGGCCGTCTACAACCACTACAAGCGCATCGAGGTGCAGGAACAGCAGGCCGGGGAGGACAAGAAGGCCCAGGAGTTCGACGACGTGATCCTGCAGAAGTCGAACATCCTGCTGCTGGGCCCCACCGGCAGCGGCAAGACCCTCCTTGCCCAGACGCTCGCGAAGATCCTGGACGTGCCGTTCGCCATCGCCGATGCCACCACCCTGACCGAGGCGGGCTACGTCGGCGACGACGTCGAGAACATCATTTTGAGCCTCCTGCAGAACGCCGACTACGACATCGAGCGCACCCAGAAGGGCATCGTCTACATCGACGAGATCGACAAACTCGCGCGCAAGAGCGAGAACCCGTCGATCACGCGGGATGTGGCCGGCGAGGGCGTGCAGCAGGGCCTGCTGAAGATCCTGGAGGGCACGGTGGCGCAGATCCCGCCCAAGGGAGGCCGCAAGCACCCTCAGCAGGACTTCATCCCCATCGACACCACCAATATCCTGTTCATCTGCGGCGGCGCGTTCTCGGGCCTCGACGAGATCATCCTCAACCGGCTCGGCGACCACTCCATCGGTTTCGGCGCCAAGACCCGCAAGAAGAGCTCGAAGTTGAAGACCTGGGAGTACCTCAAGGAGGTCCAGGCCGAGGATCTGCACCGCTACGGCATGATTCCGGAGTTCGTCGGGCGCATCCCGGTGATGTCGCCGCTGCACGACCTCGACGAGGAAATCCTGGTGACCATCCTGACCCAGCCGCGCAACGCGCTGGTGCAGCAGTACCGTTGGCTCTTCGAGCTCGACGGTGTCCACCTTGAGTTCACCTCCGACGCGCTGATCGCCATCGCCAAGCACGCGTTGTCGCTGGGCTCGGGCGCGCGCGGCCTGCGCTCGGTGACCGAACGGCTCATGATGGACGTCATGTTCGAGATCCCTTCCCGCACGGACATCGAGAAGGTCGTCGTCACCGCCTCGGTCGTCGAAGACGGCGCCAAACCCGACATCATCCTTCGACAGGCGTGACCTTCCGGTTTATTTTTTGTGATCTCCCGCAACATCCTGTCTTGAAGAAGCAAAAAAAACCTGTACGTTAACGGGTGCCAACTTGTTACACTCTTTCAAGAAAGAAAGAGATCGCACCATGACCATCATCTCCTTCCGAAACATCCTCCTGCTCATGCTGGCCGCAAGCCTGTACGGCTGCGCCGACGGAAAATCCAAGAAAGTTCCGCCATGCGGCAACGGTGTCCTCGATCCGAACGAGGAGTGCGACGACTTCAACCGTTTTTCCGACGATGGATGCAGCCTCTCCTGCGTCTTCGAGGAGGGCTGGGACTGCAGCGACACCCTGCCGACGACCTGTACCCCGATCTGCGGCGACGGCCGCGTGGTGGGCCTGGAGCCCTGCGATGACGGCGCTCTTGAAGCCGGTGACGGCTGTGACGCCACTTGTGTCGTGGAGACCGGATGGACCTGCGAGGCCATGCCCAGCGTGTGCATCACGACCTGCGGCGACGGCCTGCGCGCCGACGGCGTCGAGGCCTGTGATGATGGCAACACCTCGCCCGGTGACGGCTGCGGAACGGACTGCACCATGGAGACCGGATGGACCTGCGAAGGCGACACCCCCTCGTCCTGCGGGGCCGCCGAGTGCGGCGACGGAATCGCCGCGGGCCTCGAGGCCTGCGACGGCTGGGACATGCCCGGTCAGGACTGCCAATCCCAGGGCTTCGACTCGGGCACGCTGCTGTGCGCCTCGGACTGCACCTTCGACACGTCGGACTGCCAGCTCTGCGGTGACGGCACCTGCGACGAGGGCGAGATCTGTGCCCAGGACTGCGGCGCCACCTGGCTCAGCGTCGGCTTCGCGCACGCCTGCGTGCTGATGACCGGCGGCAAGGCCTGGTGCTGGGGCTACAACCACGCAGGCCAGCTCGGCAACGGGCGGGTGGGGGCCGAGGCCTGCTTCTTTGACATCCCGTGCGACTCTTCCCCGCAGGAGGTGCTGGGCGCCGAGGACCTGATGTTCATCCACGCCGGCCTGTCGACCACCTGCGCGATCAAGGAGACCGGCGGGCTGTCCTGCTGGGGCTCCAACCAGTATGGCCAGCTCGGCGACGGCGAGGCCGATCACGGGATCCTCTGCGGAACGTCCGACTGCAGCCTGGCCCCCACCTCCGTGGACCTGCCCTTGCCCATGATGGCCTCCACCGTCGCATCGGGGCACTACCACTCCTGCGCCCTGGGCCTGCTCGGCGAGGTCGCCTGCTGGGGCTCAAACCAGTACGGCCAGCTCGGCGACGGCGTCGCCGCCCACGAGACCTGCGAGAGCATGGACTGCAGCCGCACGCCGGTGGCCGTCGCGATCCTGTCCAATGTGCAGCAGATCACCGCCTCGGGCCAGTTCACCTGCGCCCTGCGCGCCAACGGCACGGTGTGGTGCTGGGGCGCCAACGACAACGGCCAGCTCGGCAACGGCACCACCGTGGCCAGCAACGTGCCCGTGCAGGTCTCGGTCCTGACCGGCGTCTCGCAGATCTCCGCGGGCGGAAACAACTTTGTCTGCGCGGTGCGCGACGACTACTCGGTGTGGTGCTGGGGCGCCAACACCGACGGCCAGCTCGGCGACGGCTCCACCACCGATCGCCACACTCCGGTGCAGGTGGGAACGCTGTCGGCCACCTCCGTCTCCTGCGGCAGCAACCACGTCTGCGCCCGCAGGGCCGATCTGGCGACCTGGTGCTGGGGCGGCAACTCGGCGGGCCAGCTCGGCACCGGCAACACCGTCTCCTCGCCGGTTCCCGTGCAGATCTCCCTGCCCCTCGAGGATGGTTCCGTCGGCGCCGGCGGCTGGTACTTCACCTGCGCGCACTCCTCCCTCTCGGGCGTGGTCGGCTGCTGGGGCAACAACAGCCTGGGCCAGCTCGGTCAGGGGAACCTCACCGAAAGCCTCGTCCCTGTGATCGTCCCCGGGCTGACGCCTTAGGAGCCTGTCGCCAAGGAACCTCGATCGGAGCTTCCCCAAAGGTTCCTATGCAATTGGCTTCTTGATTATTTATTTCCGAAAAAAATCAACTACTTGCGAACCCACTGATGGGGCAGATCCAGGTAGGACTTGCGGAAGATCGGATAGGTGTTGTTGTCCTTGGGGCAGATATAGACCATGCCGCCGGGGACCTTCTTGATCAGGTTCAGTTCGGTGCCGCACTCGGGGCAGGACACGGCCAGACGCTGATTGTCACGCGCATTCGGGTTGTTCTTGGAAACGCCCATAACAGTACCTCCGTCGATAAGAGCTCCCCGGAAATCATCCAATTACATGGACCGGGAACTGCGGGTTTATAGTGGACAGGTGGGTTCAAGTCAAGCGTTTTCTGGATCCCTGCCAACTGCAGGCGCGTCACCGCGGAGCCCGAACAGCGTTGCGACGATGGTAAGGCATAAAATAAATATTGTTGGCAATCCCCAGCGATCCACCATGGCCCCGCCCAGGGGCGCCAGGATCGCGGAGAACGCCGTGTTGGCCTGGCTCTCGATGGACAGGATCGTGGCCTGCCGGTCCGGCGGCGTGTCCACGTCGAAGCGGGTCAAAAACGCCGGGCGCCATGCGTTGAACAGAAACGCGAACCCCACGAACCCGATGGCCGCGGGCAGAAATGATTCCAGTCCCACGCCGACGACCTGCAGGGAGATCATCACGAACACGCCGATCCACAGACGTCGCGGCACCCGTGCACCGGGGGCTTCCAGGGCGGCGATGCGGTGCGCCTGCCGCGACCCCAGCGCCGAGAACAGGTGCAGGCAGACCACCACGACCGCGATCCACAACACGGACTGCACCGGCAGCCGGGAAGCCGCGTCGTGCAGTCCGCCGCCGGCCTGGGACAATTCCATGACCACGGGCAGCCCCGCCAGCGCCAGGAACACGGGGATGTACGGTTTGAGCAGCTTTTCGACGCCCTGCACGGCGCAGCTCTCGAGGACCAGCCGGCGCAGCCCGGGCCGCGAAAACACCAGCCCCAGCGTGGCCAAGAAGCCCTCGTGACCGGCCGCATCGCCCGAAGGAACTGTGGCACGGTGCTCGACCTCGTCGGGATAGCTCCACAGGTTCAACAGCCCCAGCACGTACGGCACGCAGGCGATCAGGAACAGCCAACGCAGTTGGGTCAGGTTGAGGGCGAGCCCGGCCGAGATCACCACCGCCACGGCCGAGCCGATCTGCGACCAGGACCGCGTGAACCCGTACACGCGGGTCCGCTCCGCCAGGCGTCCGTTCTTGCGCAGCCACTCGAAGATCATCGACTTGTGCGTCCCCGACCGGAAGGCCTCGCCCACGCCAAAGCACACGGCCGCGGGCACGCACCACCACAGGCCGTCGGCGAAGGCGTAGCCCACGAAGCTGGCCAGATAGGCCGAAAAGCTCAGGATCATCGAGCGCCGCCGACCCCAGTGGTCGGCCACCCAGCCCGAGGGCACCTCGAGCACATTGGTCACCACGTCGGCCACGGCAAACACCACCCCGATTTCAAAGAAATCCAGGCCACGCCCCAGCAGGATGATGGCAAAAAAAGGCTCGAAGTAGAGCTGGTTCTTCAGGAACCCGTACAGCGAGAAGCGGAACAGCATCGAGGGCCGCACGGCGTCGACGCTCACTCGTTCTGGCAGGCCACGGCCTCAAGTTGATCCTGGTCACGGCACGGATAGACCAGGTCCGTCTCGGGATCACTCTCGCTCCACAGCAGGTACTCGTCACAGTCGAGGTGCCCGAGGCAGTCCAGCAGCAGCTCGCGCGCGCCGCGGCACTGGTCGTACAGGGTGGACTCCAGGTTCGCCGTCGCGGCGGCATAGCAGGTGTCGTAGTCGCCCTGCCCGCATTGTTCGAGCATGTAGCAATAGGCGTCGGCCTTCTCGCGCTCTTCCACCTTCTCTTCGATGCACGCCGGCAGCATCAGGGCGGCCAGCAACACGGGGACAAACAGTCTGCGCATGGAAACCTCCGTCGCGTAGTCATCCATTTAATAACCGAAAAACCCCCATCAATCCAGTTCAGTCCCATGAAAAAATGGAAAAACCTACCGAAATACTCTGAAAAAAGGTGGCGAAATCGCCTTTTCAGGATATAAAAACGGGGGGCGGTTGGCACTTCAGATCTCCGGCGGCTGCTCGTCCTTGAACCGGAGAGAAACAGGCACACTTATGAAAAATCTTTGGCTTTTCTGCGGAATTTTCGCGCTGGCCCTCGTGGGCTGCAACGACCCCAAGAAGAAGGCCAGCAACAACGTCTTCAACAACCAGAACCCCGAGGTGTGCGACAACCTCATCGACGACGACGGCGACGGCACCATCGACTGCGCCGATCTCGACTGTCTGGGCGTGGGCAACTGCGGCAGCCAGAACAACAACAACGTCAACAACAACACCAACAACAACACGCAGCACATGTTCACCCTGCGCGGCAAGGTCTGGGGCCCCGGCGCGGACAACTCCGCGATGCTCGACGCCAACCGCATCCCCGTGCCCCAGGCGCTGGTCGCCGCGTACTCCTACGAGCCGCCCGATCCCACGCCCCTGCCCGGCGGCCTGTGCAACCAGTGCGTGGACGTGCCCAACGGCGTGACCCATGCCTTCTCCGACACCGACGGCTCCTTCGAGTTGTTCCTGTATCCCAACACCAACTACTGGCTGGTCGTCCAGAAGGGCGAGTTCCGCCGCGTCACCCAGTACACCGCCGGAGGCCTCGACGAGGTCGAGGACCTCGAGCCGGCCGTCGGCCAGCCGCGCAACCCCATCACCACCCTGCCCAACCGCTTCAACCCGAACCTGAAGCAGTGGATCCCCAAGATCCTCATCATCGAGGGTTTGTACGAGGACATGGAGGCCCTATTTACCGCAATGGGCTTCGACTACGGTGTTGAGGTGGTTATCGTGGAGGATACCGAGGCTGCCTCCATTTTCAACGACATGAACCAACTGCGCCAGTACAACCTGATCGTCACCACCTGCGGTGACGACGCGGCGTTCCTCACCAGCGCCACAGCCCGCGCCAACCTGCGCCAGTACGTCTACGAGGGTGGCAAGCTCTACGTCGACGACTTCTCCTACGACTTCGCCGAGCAGCCCTTCCCCGAGTTCCTCAACTTCCAGGTCGACCAGAGCTCAAGTTTTCCCACTGGCACCTGTGGCCTCGGCGCGTCTTCGCCTTCTTCAGTCGGCCAGTGCAACAACTGGTCCTCCTACAGCCCCATGGGCACCCCCGGCGACCCGTACCTCGACGCCTGGCTGGGCATCGTCAACCCCGGTGGCACCATCGAGCTGCTGGGCGCCTGGGACATCATCCACAGCATGAACCCCGGCCTCCAGGGCGAGTGCGAGGACGACATGGATCCCAACTGCGTCGACGGCAACTACATCGGCCCGCCCAAGGTTTGGATGTACGGCGACTGGTCCGGCTACACCAATAACCCAGTCACCGTCTCCTGGAACTACTACTGCGGCAAGGTCCTCTACACCGTCTACCACACCCACTCGGGTGGTGGCACTCCTGGTTGGGACTACGCCCTGATCCTGCAGGAGAAGATCATGATGTACCTGATCATGGAGATCCAGACCTGCACCGACCCCGTCATCGTCGAGTAAGCGTCCACGCCCCCCGCGCTTGAACTCCTGATTTACAGTTTATCCATGATGGATTGAAAGTTGACTTACAGTTTATCCATGCTAGATTGCAAATCATGGAAGCGTCCACCCTTCTGTTCAACCGCTGGCTGTCCATCGACCCCGCCAAGAGCGCCCTCCTGATCGGCCCTCGGCGCTGCGGCAAGACCACCCTCCTGCGCCAGCGCTTCCCCGAACATCGCTACGCCACCCTCGACGACCTGGACTTCCTGGACTGGGCCGTCCGGGATCCCAAGGGGTTCGTCTCCCACCTGGGTCCGCGCTGCATCATCGACGAGATCCAGCGGTCCCCGAAACTGACCATCGCGGTCAAGTACGCCATCGACAACGAGGGGGCGCACGTGCTGATGACGGGCTCGAGCTCCCTGGGCCTGCTCGACGCGGCCGCCGACTCGCTGGCGGGCCGCGTGCGCCTGTACGAGATGACGCCCGCCTGCTGGGGCGAGGACCGCGGGGCCCCGACCCATGGGATCTTCGGCGCGCTTCCGGATCCGCCGGCGCTGAAGGCGGCCGCCCGCGAGCTCGACGAGGTCCTCGCCTGCGGCCTGTTCCCCGAGGTGCTCACCACCGAAGGCCGCGAGGCCCGCCTGGCCCTCCTCAACGACTACCGCAACACGTACTTCATGAAGGATCTCCTGCAGATGGCGAACCTGGACAACCTCGAGGGCCTGATGGCGATCTATGTGAACGCCTGCCGCTCCCTGGGCTCCCACATCGAGGTCAGTCACTTCGCGCGGGAGGCGGGGCTCTCCTTCCCCACCGCCAAGAAATACCTGAACATGCTGGTCCAGTCCCAGCTCGCCTTCCGGCTCACGGGCTACCACTTCGGCCCGGCCAAGCGGATCATCAAGGCCGCCAAGACCTATTTCGCCGACAACGGCATCCCCGCGTCCTTCCGCGTCCCCCTCTCCGAGGGCCAGATCCTGGAGAACTTCGTCATCTCCGAGCTCGAGAAGCGCCGCCGCATGGGCCGGATCCGCGCCGACCAACTTTTTTATTACAAGACCGCCGCCGGCCGCGAGATCGACGTGGTCTTCGAGGCCGACGGCGTGGTCCATGCCATCGAGATCAAGTGCACCCGCGCCCCCGGCCGCGCCGACTGCGCCGCCCTACGCGACTTCGCCGCCGCGTTGGAGCTCGCCGGCCGCCCCGTCCGCTGCGTCCTTTTTCACCGCGGAGAGGACACCTCCACCCTCGACGGCGTCCGCCTCCTGCCTGTGGCCTCGCTCATGGGCGCTGGGTAAGGACCGGAGGGACGGGAAACTTGGGTTTACTTCACGCCCCCGGAAGCACGTCATATTTCTGCTTCTCCGGAATCACCCCGCGCACGCCGCCCTTTGGATCCTGCATGTCGCCCTGGTATCGTGGGATCAGGTGAATGTGCATGTGACCCACCGACTGGCCGGCAGCAGTACCCACGTTCACGCCGATATTGAATCCATTCGGGTGATATTCCCGCTCCAGAAGCAATTTTCCTTCAACAAGCAGGGCATCAAAGGACGCCCGTTCCTCAGGGTTCGCGTCGAACCACGAATCAAAATGCCGCTTCGGCACGATCAGCAGGTGCCCAGGTGAAACGGGGAACTGATCGAAGAACGCCTTCGCATGGGCGTTTTGAAAGACAATTTCCCGATGGCTGGTCTCGCAGAAGGGGCAATAGGAGACGGAGGGTTCCTGGGCGGAAACGATGATGGACGCTGTTTTCCCCGGAAGGGATTTCTCCGCTTCGCTGAATTTTCTTCGATGTTCCTCAAGGAAATTTTGATGAAAATCCAGACTGATCAGGGAATGCATCGGACGCAGAAACAACTGGTAATCCGCGTGTTGTTGGAAATTCCGGTTGACGAGACACTGACCTTTTTCGTCGAAGGTGATGGTCCAGGAATCAAATAGTTTATCGTGCAGGGGGCAAAGCAGCAGAGCGTTGTTGAGATCCATTCGCTCATCATGGTTCGAGTCAGCCCAGCGCTTGATATGGGAAGCGACCAGCAACTTTTTGGAACTGATCCGGCACAAGACGCAGTGGTCATAATCTCGCAACAAATGTGTGCGAAACTTGCCCTGTCCAATTCGCCCCTTTACCAGCATTTCACGTTCGGTCGCTTTGACAGGAACCATGATTTCCTCGACCTTCGTGATTTCACGATCCAGGTTGAAATCATAGAAATCAACTGGCAAATCGAGAATGGGCATGGCTTCCTGAATGCGACGGATGGCTATCTCTTTGACTTTCTTGAAGACCTCCAACTGGAAGGCAGGGTCAATATCGATGCGGAAGAAAAACTGGTTTGATTCTCTGTCATAGTGGCCAAACTGATGATTCTTTCCCCAATGACCCATAGGCATTTCAGCGATCAGTCGTTCGGTGTACCTGCGGGAAGGCTCGTCAAACTGAATTTTAAAATCTCTTTTGTCCTGATCCAAAAACTGGACCTCACGGATTACATCCCAGTGGGTCAAAATGAAGTGAAAAAATGGCGCGGCTTCTTCTGGCTTGATTGGCTTCCACCAGTTGGAAGCATTTCGGCCCTTGCATTCAAGCATCGCCAGCAGAAGGACCATTTTGTAAATTTTCTTGCATCCCGTATTGCGAATTGGACTGAATCGGGTCGTTTCAATCTCTTTCAACAAGTTATTTACATCGTGAGGAAACTCATTCATACGCATGAAATTACTGCTGTATGAAGGAAATAAAAAGACAATAATTGAGAAGACGAAGCAATGCCGGAGCCATCGCACGTTCTTACGGCCATGGGGTATTCGTCTGAAGATGCCCAAAGTTGCATTCGCTTCAGCATCGGGCGGTTCACGACCGAGGATGAAGTGGAGACGGCGTTGGCAACTTTGAGGACCGTACTTTTATAATAGCCAATCCAAGCAAATGGAAATTTCGATAATTGGTGGGGATTATTCTCCTCGTGGAGTTGATAGACTCTCTCCCGGAGTTTATGGGTTGATCCGTGGAGTTTATGAAACCACTTCGGTAGTTTATTTCTTAACCGTTGGAGTTAATGGGTTGGACTGCAAAGTTTATGAGCCGCTGAATCAGTTTATTTCTTAACCTTTGGGGTTTATAGGTTGGCCTGCGGAGTTTATAAACCGCTGAATCAGTTTATTTCTTAACCTTTGGGGTTTATAGGTTGGCCTGCGGAGTTTATGAAACCGCTGTATCAGTTTATTTCTTAACCTTTGG
>JAHITJ010000130.1 GCA_018817795.1 Myxococcota bacterium
AACCAGGTGAACAACGCCCTGATCTTCCCGGGGGTCTTCCGGGGCGCCCTGGATGTCCAGGCCAGGACGATCTCGCAGGCCATGTGCCTGGCCGCGGCCGGCGCGCTGGCAGACGTCGCAGTGCAGGCCGGCCTTCGCGCGGATCGCATCCTGCCGGCCATCGACGATCCTGCGGTGGCTCCTGCCGTGGCAGCCGGCGTGGGAATGACCGCCATCGCCGAGGGGCTGGCCCGAATTCAACTCTCCCGGGAGGAGTTGATGGAAAAAGCGAAAAAAAGCTGCAACCGTTCGGCTCAAATCATGACAATACTCATGCGGGAGAAAATCCTGCCCGAACTGACCTGAGTCCAGCCCTGACCGCGAAACAGGGCAATCGCAAGAAGTTTTTCCTGAGGAGGCTGGCTGGTCGATTTCGATTTCGATTTCGATTTTGTCGGAAGAGAGCGCAACACGTACTCGCAGTGTCAGATAATGATCAGAGGCGATTTCACTTTGGAACGAAGGAGAGAGCCATCATGACACTTGGGCATGAACAACTCGACGTATACCGCCTTTCCCTTGTCTACATCGATTGGGTTTACAGCAAGGTTGCATGATTGCATGGCGTCCACCGCTCCGCGAGGGACCAATGGATTCGGGCAAGTCAGTCGATCCCGTTGAACATCGCCGAGGGGAACGGCAAGACCTCCATGTCCGATCGAAGACGATATTTCGAAATTGCACGCGGTTCGGTCCTGGAATGTTCCGCCATCCAGGATGTACTGGTGGTCGGCCGGGCACTTCATGAATCGGAAAGTCTGGAACGAAAAAACATGCTGGACCGCATGGCGGTGATGCTGAGTCGGCTGGGAGGAAGAGGATACCAAGGTGATGAATGATCCTGCATTGCCGTATCGAAATCGAAATCGAAATCGAAATCGGGATCGAAATCGAAATCGGGATCGAAATCGGGATCCGGTTGTGGGGATCCTTTTCACAGTTTGTGTATTCCGATGTCAATCAGAACTTCTTGCGACCGCCCTGGACCGCGAAAACTCTGGACTTCCAAAACGCGCGCGGATCCAGTATAGTACGTGCCTGTTTTTGGCGACTTCAGATATTGAGGTATAGCAGATGTTGAATAAATTTTCGTTGATTCTTGTTTGTTTGTCCTTTGTGGCCACCCTGGCCTCCTGCGACGAGAAAAAAGAGAAGACCTGCGGAAACGGGAAGCTGGATCCGCTGGAGATGTGCGACCCGGGCATCGCCGGACAGGAAGACCTGTGCTCGGACGAGTGCCGCTACCTGTCCCACTGCGGCAACGGCCTGATCGAGGAAGCCGAGGAGTGCGACGACGCAAACCTGGTCAACGGCGACGGCTGCTCCAGGGAGTGCCTCGTCGAGAAGGGCTGCGGCAACGGGGTCATCGACTTCGTCATCGTCGAGGGTCACCTGGTCATCGAGCAGTGTGACGACGACAACACCTCCAGCGGCGACGGATGCACCTCCGACTGCCGCCTCGAGGGTGGGGCGGGCGTGTGCGGCAACGGTCGGATGGAGTGGCCTGAGGAATGCGACGACGGCGGCACCACCGACGGCGACGGCTGCTCGGCTGCATGCGAGGTCGAGACCGGCTGCGGCGACGGCTCCCTGAATCCGTCCCTCGAGCAGTGCGATGACGGCAACCGCGCCCACGGTGACGGCTGCTCTGCCTACTGCCGCATCGAGTTCATCTGCGGCGATGGCGTGTGCGACGAAGCCGCGGGCGAGCACTGCGAATTCTGCGCGGTGGACTGCTGCCCGACCTGCGGCGACGGCGTCCTCGACGGCGAAGAAGGCTGCGACGACGGCAACAACATCCACTTCGACGGCTGCTCGGCCGGCTGCACCGACGAGGATTCGGTCGCGACCTGCGGCAACGGCATCTGGGAAGCCCCCGAGGAATGTGACGACAGCAACCTCGAGAACGGCGACGGCTGCTCCGACGTCTGCCTGCGCGAGTTCGTCGTCGGCGACCAAGCCTGCGAGAGCCTCAAAGGGGAGACCTGCCGCCTGAGCCCGATGGACTGCTGCCCCGACTGCGGCAACAGCGTGCTCGATGCAGGCGAGGAGTGCGACGGCGCCGCCCTGGCGGGCAAGACCTGCACGGACCTCTGCTATGACGGCGGCACCCTGGGCTGCACCCCCTGGTGTTCCTTCGACTACGCCGCCTGCGCCGGCACCGGCCCGATCTGCGGCGACGGCACCGCCGAGTGCTCCGAGCAATGCGACGGCACCGACTTCCGCGGCCGCACCTGCGCCTCCTTCGGCTTCTCCGAGGGCAACCTGATGTGTTCGAGCTCCTGCAACTACAACATCAGTAACTGCACCGGCTTCCTGTATTATGCTGCGACCAACTTCGACGACAGCCCGACGCTTCCCCTGGGCTGGTCCATGGCCGGCTCCTGGAGCATCGGCACCCCGGGCTCCGGGCCCTCCGCGGCCGCCTCGCCGCCCCGGTGCATCGCCGTCGCCCTCAGCGGCGACTACGGCTCCAACCTCGCCTACGCGAGCAACTACGTCCGCCTGCCGGCCATCGATCTGAGCGGCGCCAACCATCCGGTGTTGACCTTCAACTCCTGGATGGAGGCCGAGAGCGGCTGGGACGGCGGTCGCATCGAGATCAGTACCGACGGCGGCACCTCCTGGAACGTGGTGCCCATCACCGAGGTCTCCCCGGCCTACCAGGAGGCGTACGATCTCAACTGGACCGGCACGCAGACCACCTGGGCGCCGTATACCGTGCAACTGAGCACCTACATCGGCAACGTCGTCCATCTCCGCTTCGCCTTCATCTCCGACGGCAGCGTCTTTAATGAAGGCTGGTACGTCGACGACATCATCGTGACCGAGCAGTAGCCTGCGTTCCCCTTCGGCCGGCGGCCTGAACCCATGAAATACAAACTGACCGTCCCCTCCGGCTCCGCGGCGGCATCCGTGGTCGGCACGCCCTACGAGAACCTCGATCCGCAACAACTCGAGGCCGTCCGCGCGCCGTTGACGCCGCTGCTGATCGTGGCCGGCGCGGGCACGGGCAAGACCCGCACGCTCATGGCCCGCTGCGCCCATCTGATCCTGTCGGGGGTCGCCCCCGAGCGCATCCTGCTGTGCACGTTCACCCTCAAGGCCGCGCGCGAGATGCGCTCGCGAATCCATGCGCTGGTGGGGCCCATCGCCAACCAGATCTGGGCCGGCACGTTCCACCACGTGGGGCACCGCCTGCTGCGGCAGTATGGATCCCATCTGGGCCTGATTCCGGACTTCTCCATCATCGACTCCGAGGACGCCCGCGACTTCCTGGCGATGATCCTCGGCGATCTCAAGGTGGAGCCGCCCGTCACCGCGTCCAAGTGCCAGTCCCTGTTCTCCATGGCCCAGGGCTGCCAGGAACCGCTGGCCGAGACGGCCCGGCGCGAGGTCCCGGAGCTCGTCGGTCGTATCGAAGCCGTGGAGCGCGTCTTTTCGGTCTACCAGGAGCGCAAGGCCGCCCAGCACGTGGTCGACTTCGACGACATGCTCGTGCTGTGGAAGCGCCTGCTGCAGGAGGAGTCCGACGCGGCCGTCCTGCTGCGGGGCCTGTTCGACCACGTGCTCGTCGACGAGTACCAGGACACCAACCCGCTCCAGGCCGACATCGTCGAACTGATGGTGCGGGATCACCGGCATGTCACGGTCGTGGGTGACGACGCCCAGTCGATCT
>JAHITJ010000131.1 GCA_018817795.1 Myxococcota bacterium
ATGGCCTCGGAGAAGCGGCCCATCTGCAACCTGGTGAAGTCATCCTCTGCCGGGTCGTCGGCGCAGCCGAAGTGGGTCATCAGGCCGGTGACGCGCAGGCCCGGCGTGTTGAGCACCCGCGCGATGACCGCAGGCAGCCGCGAAGGCTGGATGCCCATGCGCCCCATGCCGGTGTCGACCTTCAGGTGAACGTCCAGGGTGCGGCCCCAGGTCTGGGCCTCCACCGACAGCGGCTCGATGAGGCTCTCGCTGGCGATCACGGGCGTGAGCCTGTAGCGCACGAGCTTGCCGGCCTCCTCGGGCGCGCCGATCATGACCAGGATCGGTAGCCGGGCGCCCAGACGGCGCAGCGCGGCACCCTCGTCGGGCGTCGAGACGCCGAGCACGTCGACGCCCATCTTCTCGAGCTCCAGCGACAGCCGCGGCATGTCGCTCCCGTACCCCAGGGCCTTGATCATGGCCAGGATCTGCCGCGTGGGCCCCACCAGCCTGCGGAAGATCCGGATGTTCTCGGCGATGGCCCCGAGGTCGACGATGAGCCGGTTTGGCGCGATGGCCTCGAACACCATGTGGGCGATCCCGGCGATGTCCGCGCCCCGCGGCCCCTTGAACAGGATCGTGTCCCCGCTCTCGACGCGGTGCTGCAGCCGGGCCGTCAACTCCCGCGACCGTGCATAGCGCACGACCTCCGGGTTCAGCGCGTGGGCCAGATAGACCGCTGCCGTGACGTCCAGCAGCGGATCCTCGGGCAGCACGAGCAGGTCCACGCCGTGCATGGCAGCCAGCTCGCCGATGTGCGCGTGCTCCTCGGGGCCGCGCTCACCGAGCTCGCGCATGCCGCCGAAGACGAAAACCTTCTTGCCCAGCGCCTGACTGACGCCGTTGAGGGTGCGCAGCGCCGCTTCGACCGAGATCGGGTCGGCCGAGCACGCGTCGTTGATCAGCGTGGTGCCGAAGGGCGAGTGCCAGATCTCCATGCGCGTCTGCCCCAGCCCGATGCCGCCGATGCGACGCGCGATCTCCGCGGGGGGGACGCCCAGCAGGTAGGCTGCGGCCGCGGCGGCCTCGAGGTCCATGGCCAGCTCGCGGCTGGGCGTGGGCAGCAACACCGGATACGTCGTCCCGTCGGGGAAGCACGCACGCACCGTGAGGCCGCCCGGGGACGGGTGCATCTCGGAGAAGTACGGGATCTGATCGGAGTCGCCGCCGAACTCGATCACCCGGCAGCGCAGCGCCCCCAGAAACGGCGTCAGCAGCGGCTCATTGCGGGGCACCAGCACCCAGCCGGCCTCAGGGATCTCCGAGAAGAGGCGCATCTTCTCCCGGGCGATGGCCTCGCGGCTTCCGAAGCCCGCGATGTGCGCCAGGCCGATGTTGGTCAGGAGCCCGAAGTTGGGCAGCAGCATGCGCTGCAGCTGGCCCATCTCACCGGTGTGCGACACGCCGGCCTCGCTCACCCAGATCTGTGCGTCCTGGGGCATCTGCAGCAGCGCCAGGGGCACGCCCATCTGGCTGTTGTACGAGCCCAGCGATCCGGCGCACGGCATCACAGCGGACATCAACTCAACGAGGGCGTCCTTGACGATGGTCTTGCCGTTGGAGCCGGTCACGGCCACGACCAGCCCCGGGTAGCGCTGCCGCCACCAGCGCCCCAGATCCTGCAGAGCCCGCAGCGGATCCTCGACAACCACGTAGGTGCGGTCCAGCGCCCCGGTGGGCTGCGTGGCGTGCCATTTCTTCGAAACCAGCGCCGCCACCGCGCCACCGGCGAAGGCCTGGTCCACGAACTCGTGGCCATCGTGGTGCTCGCCGGGCAGGGCCACGAACAGCGCGTGGGCCCGCATCCGCCGGCTGTCCGTGGACACCGAGCCGATGGTGAAGACGTTTCCGGCCCCCAGGAGCTGGCCGTCGGTGATGTTGGCAAGTTCGTACAGCGAGATCGATTGCATGACCCAGTAGGTAGTACAAACGCCGCCCCGGGTCAAACCCTGATCGCACTTGTCAGGTCGGCCTTCCGGTGGTAAATAATCGCGGCGCGAGGATGGCGGAACTGGCAGACGCGCTGGATTTAGGTTCCAGTACTTCGGTGTGGGGGTTCGAGCCCCCCTCCTCGCACGAACAAGGCAGCAAAATGAAGTTGAAGATTTTTAACCGCGGAACACGCGGAGCACGCAAAAGAGGGGGACGAGAGGGAAAATGGGAAAATTCTTCATTGAATGTCGGGACCTTTCTGTCGTAGTTTCCCCGGCATAAGGAGTACGTGCACCATGTGGTCGACTCTCGTTATTTTTTGCAGTCTGCTTTTCACCCAGTCCGCCGTCTTCGACTTCTCCGCGATGAAGCCGGGCGAAGGTCCCTGGGGGGCCAAGGTCCAGCTCCTGGGCAAGAACTTCGACGCCAAGGCCGTGAAGGTCTATTACGACAACGCCGAGATCAAGCCGCTCAGCGTGTCCCCCTCGGTCATCACGGTGGCCGTTCCCGAGAACGCCAAGGACGCCTGGTTCGAGATCGAACAGGGCGGACGCCGCCTGCGCGCGCCGGCGATCTTCACGATCAAGAACGTGACGTTCATCGAGAAGAGCGACCCGGCCACCGGCCCCGCCGACATCTGGGTCAGGCTCCACGGACGGTTCTTCACCGCCGACACGGAGTTCTACCTTGGCAAGCTCAGGCTCAACGCGAAGTTCATCTCCGAAAAGGAGGTCTCAGTCTTCCTGCCGCCGGGGACCACCTCGGACTTCTTCTACTGCACCAGCTTCGGCGCGCGCCTCAAGAGCGCCGTGAAGTACAGCGTCCTGCCGTTTCCCACGGTCTCCTCGGTTTCACCGGAGAAGGCGTGGCACGAGGACAAAATCACTGTGCGGGGCAGGAACTTCTGCGCCGACGCCGGGCTGCTGGTGGGCGACAAGCCGCTGACGGTCACCAAGCGCACCGCCGACACGATCGAGGCCACGATCCCCGACGGCGTGGTCACCGGCCCGGTGCGCGTGCGCTGCTACATCCGTGATTTTGCCGCCCCCAGGCCCCTCGCCATCGAGCCGCCCTATGGCGCGATCACCAAGGCCGTGCCCGAGGCCGGCGCCGTGGGCGACTGGGTCGAGTTGACCGGCTCGGGCTTCACCGCCAAGGACCAGTTCTGGCTGGGCAACGCGGCGATCACCGAGGTGAAGTGGATCTCCGAGACCCAGGTGCGCGTGCGCATTCCAGCCAAGGCCGTCAGCGATCTGTTCCATTACAAGAGCCACAACCGCATCCGCCCGTCCACCGTGCACTTCACCATCGCCATCCCGCCCGAACTGGCCGGCACCACCCCCGTCAAGGCCTGGAACGGTGAGAAGATCACCCTGCGCGGCAAGGGCTTCTGCCCCGACATCCGCGTCGAGGTCGGCGGCGTCGCCTTCCCGGTGGACACGGTCACCTCGACCCAGGAGATCACCATGCTGGTCCCCCGGACGGCCAAGTCCGGCAAGTTCCTGCTGATGTGCAAGCACTGGAAGATCGAGGCCGGCGCGTTCGACCTGACCCCGCCTGCCCTGGCGATCAAGACCGCCTCACCCCTGTCGGGCCCTCCGGGGACCGAGATCGTGTTCGAGGGCGCCTTCTTCCCGCCCGACGCCAAAGTGTTCATCGACAAGATGTCGCTGGCGACCCGCGTCGAGGGCGCCGGGCGCATGATCGCGACCGTCCCGGTGGCCACGAAGGGGAAGATCCGCGTGTTCGCGTACGAGCGCTTCTGGGAGACCCCTCACCTGTACGAGACTGCCTATCCCAAACCCGAGCCCGCCAAGTTCGAGCCCGCCGTCTCCTGGCACCTGGGCTCGGTCACCATCCGCGGAAAGAACCTCTGCACCAAGCCCTCCGTGTTCCTGGGCAAGACCCCCGTCAAGGTGCTCGAAGCCACCGCCGCCTACGTCGTCGTCGCGCTCCCGGCCAAGGCCGAGGCGGGCGAGTTCACCATCGAATGCTTCATGAACCGGGCGAAGGTCCCCGGAAAGCTTCAACTCAAACCACCGGTGGGCAACATCGCGTCGATCTTCCCGCTGTCGGGCCCCGTGGGAACGTTCCTGACCGTTCGCGGCTCGCAACTGAAGAAGGACAGCGCGTTCTTCATCGGCAAGGTCCAGTTGCCCGCCCGCTACGTCAGTGACACCGAGATCCAGATCGAGATCCCGCCGGCGTCCCCGTCCGGCAGGATCGTGCTCGTGGCGGCCAGGCTTCGCGTCGAGACCGATTTCACCTTCACCCTGGCCTATCCGCTGCCGAAGATCACGGCGGTGATGCCCGACCTGGGTTGGCACGGCGACAAGGTCACCCTCGAGGGCAGCCAGTTCTGCGCCCAGGCCGAGGTCGTGTTCCCGGGCGACAAGCCCGCGAAGGTCCTCGCGCGCACATCGCACACAAAGTTGATCGTGGCGGTGCCCGAAGGCGCCCTGCCCGGCTTCGTCGTGGTGAAGTGTCCGGGCGTCGAGGGCAAGGCCGCCAACTATTTCACGGTCGCCCCTCCCTACGCGCGCATCACCGCCGTGTCCGCCGAGAGCGGCTGCGGCGGCGACGAGCTCACCCTCACCGGTGTGAACTTCGACGACAAGGTCCGCTTTTACATGGGCGAGACCCTGCTCGCGGTGAAGATCGTCAGTAAAACCCAGGCCACGGCGATCATTCCGGCCAACGCCCGCTCGGGGGATTTCCAAATTGAGAGTTTCGGCAAGAAGCTTCCGACGCGGTTCTCGTATATCATCAAATCCCGCCTCTGCCGGGGCAAGTGAGGTAACTACATGTGGACCACAGTTCTCGTTCTTTCATCCCTCCTCTGGCAGGCTCCGCGCCTGACGTGCCCTGAGTCCGAGACCAAGAGCATCAAGGTCGACGGCATCCTCAACGAGTGGAGCGCGCTGACGACGATGACCCTGGCCAAGTCCGACATCATCTCCGGGGCGGACCGGCGCAACAACGCCAAGGATCTGTCCGTCGAGCTGCGCAGCACGTACATCGACGGCGAAGGCGTGTACTTCCTGATCGAGGTCACCGACAGCCGCATCATCGTGGGGAACAAGAACAACTCCGACAACGACCGCGTGGTCCTCTCCATCGGCGACCCCAAGAAGAAGATCACCTTCACGCCGCCCAACGACACGCGCAAGGCCGTCATCGACGGGCTTCCCAAGAACGCCATGGCCCGCGTGGTCCGCCAGGAGCTGGGTTACGCCATCGAGTTCGGCATCCCGTGGGGCGTCTGGGACGTGCAGCCGGACCTCATCGAGATGCCGCTGTCGATCACGGTGTACGACTCCGACTCGGCGGCCGCGCCCAAGACCGAGACGGTCATGGCCCTGGACGCCACCGAATTCCCGCGCACGACCAAGATCGAGTTCGCCGCCATCGCCAATCTCCAGCAGGAGGTGTTCGACAAGCTCGGCGTGTCCGAAGGCGACGTGAAGTACCGCCACATCGGCAACTACGCCGCCGGCAAAAAGCTCGAACGCGCCCTGTGGGTGGGCAAGTACATCGTGCTGCTCGGGGGCGACGTCGGCATCTCCTTCTTCTTCATCCAGCTCTCCGAAGATCCCGACAACATCATCAAATGCCAGGCCCTCGACGTCGATGGCGACGGCGTGATGGACTGGTTCACCGAACTCAAGATCCCTGACAGTGGCAACGAATGGAAGCTCGTGGCCGTGTGGGCCCACCAGCCGCGGGGCATCGCTCGGATCTTCGGACACATGCTGGAGTTCTCGGCCAAGGAGCACTTCGTGGTCAACGCCTACAAACTGACCGAGAAGAACAAGAAATACACCATCGAGTTCTCCTTCGTGAAGGCGAGCCCGTCGATCACCCAGAAGAACTGGAAGGGCAACCCGCCCGATCCCGACATCAACCCCTTCGTCCTGCCCTGGGACAAGCCCGCCAAGCGCTCGTTCTCGTTCGCCTACGGCAAGTACACCCGCAACAAGTGATCATGCAGACCCGGCCCGTCGTGCTCGCGACGTTCAACGCGCGCTTTGCGCACGCGTCAGGCGCGCTTCGTTCGCTGCAGGCCAACTGGACCGGGCCCCGGCAACTGATCCTGATCGAGGGCACCCTCGAGGATGATCCGGTCCGGTTCGCCGAGCGCCTGTTGTCCGAGAATCCCGCGCTGGTCGCGTTCTCGGTCTACGTGTGGAACGTGCGGCTCACCGAACACACCGTGCGCGTGCTGCGGCGCGTGCGCCCTGACCTGCCCATCATCGCCGGCGGACCGGAAATGGAGACGGACGAGACGGGACCGGAGCTCGCACACCTGGTGGATCTGGCCGTCGTCGGCGAGGCCGATCTTGCGTTCGGCCAACTCTGCGAAGACGTCCTCGCGTCGTCTTCGGGAGTGCGTCGACCCGCATTCGTCCTGCCGCCGCCCGAGCTCTCCCGGGTCCTCCTGCCCGTGGACGCCTTCACCGATCTCGATCTGGCCCACCGGGTGTGCGCTGTGGAGACGTCACGCGGCTGTCCGATGCGCTGCGCCTTCTGCACCGCCGCTGGCACCGGCGTGCGGCGCTTCCCGACCGGGCGCGTCCTGGCCCAACTGCAGACCCTCTGGGATCGTGGACTGAGGCGCTTCAAGGTCCTGGACCGCAGCATCCACCACGCAGATTTCGATCCGGTGCTGGACTTCTTCCTGGAACGCACCGAGCCTGTGTTCGTGCACTTCGAGCTCACCCCGCACCGGCTCTCGACCGCCCTGGCCTTCCACCTGGCCGAGTTCCCGCCCGGATCGCTGCAACTGGAGATCGGCGTGCAGACCCTTGATCACGAGGTCTCCGGCACCATCGGCCGCCCCTTCTCCAATGTCATCGAGGAGACGCTGGACTTCTGCGTGAACCAGACCGACGCCCACGTCCACGCCGACCTCATCGCGGGCCTGCCCGGGGAGACGCTGGAGTCCTTCGCCACAGGTTTCGATCAACTTCATTCCCTGGGCGTCCACGAGATCCAGTTGGGCATCCTCAAGCGTCTGCGGGGCACCCGCCTGTGCGGGCTCATGCCGGCGGGGCAGTTCAACCCCGAGCCACCCTACGATGTGCTGTTCACCGACACGATGTCCTTCGAGGACATGCAGCGCCTCAAGCGCATGGGCCGCTACTGGGACCTCGTCGCCAACTCCGGCAACTACCGCGAGACCCTGTCGTTGCTGCTCAAGGACAGCCCGTTCCATTCCTTCTTGACTTTCTCCGACCACCTGTTCTCGACGGCTCGGCGCACCCATGGCATCGAACTGAACAGGCTGTCGGAATACCTCTGCGATTATCTCTGCGATGCGGGCCGCTGCCCAAGACCCGACGTGCTGGCCGCGCTGGAAGCCGACTACGTCCGCTGCGGCCGCGCCTCCCGTCCGGCGTTCATGCAGAAACCAGGCTCCCGGACACCGCCGCCCCCGTCGACACCGCCGGACTCTCCGCGCCCCCCCCGCCAGCGCCGTCACAACTGATCGCCCGGCAGGTCAAGCGCAGGAACATTTTACATGAAAGTCTGTACATGAAGAGGTGCGGGATCCGATTTCGATTTCGATTTCGATTTCGATTTCGATTTCGATTTCGATTTGGGCCAGCGAAGGATCCCACGTTCGCCCGGCGCCGGGTCTTGCCTTCCGGCGCCACACCCTGTACAAACATGACATGCGTTCGCTCCCCTTCGTCACAACTTTGCCGCGATGGTTCCTGTTCCTGCTGCTGATCGTCTCGTGGCCTGCCTGCAGGCGACCCCCCGCTCCGGCAAGCCTCCCCAAGCCCGTGAAAGCTCAATTCGACTGGTCCCGGGGGCCGGACGCCGCATTCGTCTGGACCGTACCCGACGTGGACCAGGGCGTCACCGACCGGGCACCAAAATGGAAGACCCACCTGATGACGCGCTCGGGCGGGCTCTGGGCCCCCGCGGGCGTTCGCGACGGGCTGTGGCTGGCCGTGGGAGACCGGCTCCTCGAGGTGACCCGGATCCCGTTTCAACTCGAGGCGATGGAGCCGCCCCAAAGTGACGATCCCGGGTACGCCGGCTGGCCCGAGGGCTGCGAGCACGTCCTCGCCGAGACCGACCGGATGTTTTCCGCCTCCGGAAACGGCTTCGACCTGAAGCCCGACGGCGCCGACGGCGGCCGGCCGTTGCTGGACCGCCCGGCCGACCTCTCCGGACTGGGCTGGCCGCGCATCTACCGCGCCCACGCTCGGGTGCTGGCGTCCCTCGGGTCGATCCTGTTCCTGATCTCCGACGACCTGACCGTGACCTGCGAGGGCAACCAGTTCCGCTCGGCCATCTTCACCGTCTTCGACGCCTCCACGATGCAGGTCCTTCTGGCGCGCAACATCGAGACGCTGGGGTCCCACCCCTGGGATGCACACTTCGATCGCACCCATCACCGCAACAGGATCCGGCACCAGATCGAGTGGGCAGGTTCCGCCGGCGGCCGCTCTGTGGACAAACCCGAAGACGGCCGCATCCATCTGGGATACTACTATCCGGTGTTTCACTCTGACGATCTGCGGGTGAACATGAAGCTGGTCTTCCACTACGATGAGCCCTGTCGCACCTGCGAGAAACCCGAGGCGCTGGCCACGCTCACGATCGACTGGCCGGGTGACCTGGTCCCCCTCCTGCGGATCCACCCGGCCATCCCCGCCCTGCGTCCCCATCTGGCCCGCGGGGAACGCATCGGGGGCGTGACGCTACCGTCGGTGTCGGGCCCCATCCTGGACGCCTGGACGGCCCGGTTCCGGGCGCCGCGCCAGGAGCCTGTCGGAAAAAACCCTCGGGGCTCTCCGCTCTGAGCCTGTCGTCAGGCTCCCGGTAAAACTTCTCCTGTACCCGGAGGCGCGCGTGCGCTACAAACAATCGCCCACTTGTGGGCGGAGGCGAAAACCGTGAAATCCTGTCCAGCGTGCAACGCGGTATATGACGATGAGGTCTTTTTCTGTGCCAAGGACGGCACGAAGCTTGCGGACTCGACCCTGGGACACACCGACGTCAAGGTCGGGATGGTCCTCGACGACCGTTACCGGCTCGAGCAGTTCCTTGGCGCCGGCGGCATGGGCGAGGTCTACCGTGCCGAGCACGTGTACATCCACAAGACCGTGGCCATCAAGCTGCTGCGTCCGGAGATCACGGCCTCGCCCGAAGCGGTGCAACGCTTCCATCTGGAGGCGCGCACGGCCTCGTCGATCGGGCACCGCAACATCGTGACCATCGAGGACTTCGGCAAGCTCGGCAACGGCGTCGTCTACCTGGCCATGGAGTTCCTGGACGGAACCCCGTTGAACCGGCTCATCGCCAAGGGCCCCCTCGACAACGCCCGCGCCCTGGACCTGGTGGTGCAGATCGCCGAGGGCCTGCGCGCGGCCCACGCCCGCGAGGTCATCCACCGGGACATGAAACCCGAGAACGTGTTCATCCTGCCCGGGGAGGCCGGCGGCGAGCTCGTGAAGATCCTCGACTTCGGCATCGCCAAGATGAACGCCTCCGGTGCCGAGGGCGCCAACCTGACCCGCACGGGCGCGATCTTCGGCACGCCCCACTACATGTCACCCGAGCAGGCCATGGGCACGATCGTGGACCGCCGCGCCGACATCTATTCCGTGGGCGTGCTGATGTTCGAGATGTTCACCGGACGCGTGCCGTTCAAGGCCGAGTCCTTCCTGGGCATCCTCACCCAGCACGTCTACGAGCAGCCTCCAAAGCCGTGCTCGATCCGGCCGGACCTGCCCGCGGTCATCGAGGCGATCATCCTGAAAGCCATGGCCAAGGAGCCCGGGAAACGCCAGCAGGACATGGACGGCCTGATCGCGGAACTGCTGGCAGCCCGGTCCGTGGTCACCTCGGGGGAGCCTCCCGCGCTGCTGCGCGGTGACTGGCCGGCCTCGGCGGCCAACCTCCGTCTCACCGGGGAACCGGCAACCGATCCTCCCGCCCGGGACACCGCCGATCAGCCCGAACCGCTGACCCTGCAGGCACACGACACCGCCAGCCAGCCCGCGCCGCTGACGCTCCACGCCCACGACACCGTGTGCCAGCCCGAGCCACTTACGCTCCATGCCGGACCCGTGGCCGCCGGCACCGTGAAACCCGGCACCGTGAAACCCGGCACCGTGAAACCCGGCACCGTGAAACCCGATCCACAGTCGCCAGAGGGTCAGCACGCCGACGCCACCAACACCAACACCTACACCAACACCGAAACCGCCACCGACACCGCCAGTGGCGAGGCCCCCTCAAATTCAGCCGAGCCCCCGCAACTGGATCACCTCAAGGACCTGTTTCATCCCGCCCCCTCGAAGGCAAAGCGGAAAGAACCGGAGTTCAATGACGCGTTCCTGATGATCGGCGTCATCGTCGGCCTGCTGCTGGTGGGCGCCGGCGTGCTGGCCTTCTGGCGGCCGTGGGAGCGCTCCGGCGACCGACCCAGGACTGCCGTTGGCCCAGGTCCCGGCAACCCGGGTGGCGGCGATCCGAAGTACGTCTACGACTGTCCCGACCTGCAGCGGCCGACTTCGGGCTTCATCGCGGGCTCCTTCGGGACAATCCGTGAGGACAGCCGGCGCGCCTGGGACGCCGAGTGTCCGGAGGGCTCGAAGTGCCGCCTCCAGAGCAGCCCGGTGGTCGTGCACGACACCGTGCTCTTCGGCAGCTATCAGAACAGGGTGTTCGCCGTGGACGCCGGGACCCTCACCAGGAAATGGAGCGCCGAGGTCGAAGGCGAGGTCTCCGCCTCCCCCCTGGCCTGGGACGACGTCGTCGTCGTGGCCTCCAAGGACAAGCGGATCCGCGTGTTTGCCACCACCGACGGCACCCGGCTCGCCGAGTACGACAAGGCGGCCGAGTACTTCACCGCCGGGCCGTTCTTCTCCGTGGATTCGGTCTGGATCCCCGGCTGGGACCACTCCTTCCACCGACTCGAGCGCCAGGGGGCGACCCGCTTCCTGTACACGCCCAAAAAAGTTGGCGTGCGCGGCATGATCTATCACGATCCGACGGTCCTCAACGACCGGTGGTACTTCGCAGGGACCCGCATCCTCACCCGCAAGGACACCCAGTACAACTTCTACATGCCCGTCGACGGACGCACCCTGCGAACCGGAGACGCCGACAAGATCACTTTTTGCGTGCTGGCCGTGGATCCGGCGCAGATCACCGACAAGCGGGTGCTGGCCAACTGCGAGGCGCCCAACATCCTCGTCGACGAGATGCCCACGATGCGGGCCTGGCCCCCGCTGGTGTCCGGCGGGCAGGTCTGGTACTTCCTGTACTCCGAGACCAACCGGGACGGCATGGTGGTGCTGTGCGACCACGAAAAATCCGTCTGCCGAAGGGTGATGCGCACGGGCCTGTCCGGGGCCCCGGCCGCCGGGATCGTCGCCGGCAAGGGGCGAGGCTTCTTCGCCACCCTCAACGAAGGTGCGTGCCACCTGTGCGCCTTCCAACTCGACCAGACGCCTGCCGTGGACGCCCAGGACGTGACCTGCCTCTGGAAGAGCGAGGAGCTGCCCGGCTGTCCCGGCGACCTGCGCCTGATCGGCGACCGGCTGGTGTTCGGCACGGACAAGGCGAAGCTGGTGGTCGTGGACGCCGTCTCGGGTACGATCCTGCAGAAGCTCAAGGTCGGCGGCGCGGTCTCGGCCGCCCCCGCCTACTGCAACGGCCGGCTCTTCGTCCCCACCGAGTCCAACACGCTTGAAGCCTGGGACACCAAGTGAGATTCGACTGATCCTCTCGTTTACTGAGGACCGTGCCCGCTCAGGGCACCTCTGGAGGTCCCCTGATGAAACTGGCGCATGGCCTTCGCGTTCCGGCCGCTATCCCGGTGCTGCTGTTCTTCTCCCTGATCTCCCTGTCCCTGGCGACGGGTGCCCCCCGCCG
>JAHITJ010000015.1 GCA_018817795.1 Myxococcota bacterium
GGCTGGTTCAGATACCAGATGGTGCCGCCGGCAGCCAGCACCACGCCTGCAGCCAGGGTGATCACCCACCATCTCTTGTACCAGACGCCTGAGGGGGCGGCGCCGACCGGGGACAGTTGCGCGTCCAGACGCATCCGGGAGTTGGGAACCAGATCCACGGTCGCCTGAAACGGGACGAAACCGGGTTTCTGCAACTGGATGCTGTATTTGCGGGGTGCGTCAAGTTTGAGCGGTTCGATCGGCGTTTGTCCGACAGTCCGGGCATCTAACTTCACGGTGGCGCCCTTCTGGTTCGACGTGATGTGGAGGGTGCCAAAGCGCCGGAAGGACTCCTCGGGGTAGATCTTTCTCAGCAGTTGGTAGATCTGCAACTTGGTGAGCTGGCCACCGAGCTTGATGTCCAGGTCGACGGTGCCGGCGGTCTTCTGCTTGGCCACCAGGATGCGGTTGATGTTGATCAGCACGGTCCCGAACTCGGTCATCCGGATGACCAGAATCTCCGAGGCGCCCAGCTTCTTGCCGAGCCTGGCAAAACAGGGGATATCCTCTTTGCACTCTGACACGCGTGCGTCGAGTCCTGCACCCATCATCCGGCGGCAGTCCTGCGGGGACAACACGTCGGAGTTGGACTTGCTGCGCAGAAGCTCCACAAGGCGATCCGCCAGGTCCGGCAACTCGGCCACACCAGCCCGGTATTCCAGGACGGCGATCGTGGGACGATTACCTGCCGCGGCCGACAGAGGAAGGGTCCAGAGCGTGAGAAGCAGGAAAAAAAGTTTCATGGCGTTCCGTACACGATCGAGAGCTGGGTGGGAATGAAGAAAATGGAGGTTGTCTCGATGCTGCCCATGTTGTCGCTGCAGTAGGAACCCGATCCGCTCTCTGGCGGGGTGTCGTCGAGGTGATTGTCCACAGGGAAGCAGGCTGTCCTGACACGCCGGTCGAGCATGGCGAGGCGGGGATCGACGAAGAGGATGGAGTGGCTCTTGGAGCGAGTTTCCTCGAGGGATGATGATCCCACCGGAATCGATGAGGAACGATAATAGGCTTCGGCGGCCACGACCAGGCGTGTGCCCTGGGCCGACATGCCCAGGAAGCGGGGCAGGACGCGCTCGGGTGCCTGCAAAATCAGCAGGCTGGTGCCCGCGGGCATGGTGGAAGGCTGGTAGGCGACAGGCTCGCTGGGATAGTCGAGGACCAGCGTCCGGGCGTTGGGCGAAAGTTGCGGCGTGAGGGTATAACGCTGCATCAGGAGTTTGGCCGCCGACCACTGAGGATTGACGGTGTCGGCAGTGGTCACGCACGCCACGGTGAGCATGGTGCTGTCAGCGAGAAGCTGGACCGGTCGCAGGCAGGGCGAGAGGTTCAACAATGCGAGTACCACCGCCGGACCGGACGTGCCGGGCCTCATGGCTGTGATTTCGGTGGAGCAGGGGTGTGCCAGGTACAGGCGGTTCTGCGCGATGTCGACAGTCAGTGCGGAGGCGTAGGAGTTCAGCGTGTTTGTGGCCGCGATCTCCACGTCGCCGTCGTCCAGCAACGGCTGTGAAATCAGGAACCAGGTCAGCGCAGAGGCGGGGGCCGCATCGCAGGTGTCGTGCCGGTACTGCGAGGAGGAGAGGATCACCACGGATTCCTCGGAGAAGAAGCTGGCAGCGATGGGGGAAGAGACCTCCTGGTAATGGAAGGACCCCTGGCGGTTGGCACCCTCGAGGAAGGCGTCAACATTGAGGAAGGAGACCCAGTCGCCCGCATCGGACAGCAGCAGGAGGGTGGAACCGTCCGGAGAGTACTGCAGAGATGAGACTCGGTCCGGGCGCGCGAGTTGGAACTCCACGACCTTCTGATGGTTTCCCGTCATGTACATCCAGAGCTTGACGGTGCCTGATGCATTGGCCGTGAGTACGGCGAGCATCCTGCCATCGGGAGACACGGCCGTGGCCGAGGTGATGTCCGCGGGAGTGCCCACCATGATGTTGTCGAAGGCGGCCAGGCTGGAATCAAGCTCAGGATGGAGCACGGGCAGCTCGGTGCCGCCGGTCGCGAAGATGAACGGGAACCGGAGCGGCACTTCGATACGTGTGGGGTCCGATGCGCCGATGCGGAAGCGGTTCCGGAACTCGCCATAGGCCACCAGGGCACCGGAATAGGACTTGGCTGCAATGGAAGCGCTGGAATAGACCCCCGTCGGGATGTCGCCGAAACCCATGCGGTGATCGCCGGACAGATAGGTTTCTGTCCCCTGTTCAACGGAGGAAGAGGATGTCAGGGTGAGCGTGAACGCCGAAAGCGCCTGGTTGCGCAGGGGATTTAGCGCGGTGTCGTTGATCTCCACGTCCAGGTCGATTTCCAGCGCCCCGTCGTGCGAACAGGAAAGCGCGAGCGCCAGCAGGAATACAGGGAGAATGCGGATTGAAAACCAGGCTGGAAACATGGTCCGAATCATATACATAAACGGAAAATGCACAAGTCAAAAACCCAGGCGACCCTTTGACAGGGAAAGGCAAATTGCATCGTATAATTGCAACTGTCCATCTGTTGAATTTCTGCTTTGACTTCGGCGAATCGAATCGCTAAGTTCAGTTCTGTCGCAGGGCATTCGGTCCTTCGGCTACGCTGCGGAATCCGCAAAGAGAGTGCATGATGAACGAATGGATGAGGGATCTGATTGAGTTTGCCATCGAAAAGGAACAGGAAGCGGTGGACTTCTACACCAAGCTTGCCAAGCGGGTGAAGGACAGCGCCATCGCGGCTGAACTGCACCGGCTAGCCGACATGGAGCGGATGCACAAGGCCAAGTTGCAGAAAATCGATCCGACCGATCCTTTCTGGCAAAGGAAGCACATCACCGACCTGAAGATCGCGGACTATGTCGTGGAGAGCGCTCCGTCGGAAGGGATGTCGTTCCAGGACGTGCTGTCGATCTCGATGAAGCGCGAGCTGGCCGCCCAGCGCCTGTACGTCGACCTGGCCCGCGCGGTCGACGACCCGGAGTTGCAGACGATGATGCTCGTGCTGGCCGAGGAGGAGTCGGCACACAAGCACTATTTTGAGACGCTGTGGGACGAGCATGTCCTGATGGATAACTGAGTTCAACCCCTTCAACCCGAGGAGTTTCAGCATGAAAAAATATATCTGTACGGTTTGTGGCTATGTGTATGACCCCGCCAATGGTGATTCCGAAAACGACATTCCTGCCGGCACCTCCTTCGAGGATCTTCCTGCCGACTGGCGTTGTCCGGTTTGTGGTGTAAGCAAGGACCATTTTGAGGTGGACAACTAATCCGCGCCCCCCCAAATCCAAATACAGGAGTTTCAACATGCCAAGCATCCATGGTACACAGACGGAAAAGAACCTGCTGGCGGCGTTTGCCGGCGAGAGCCAGGCCCGCAACCGCTACACGCTTTTCGCAGCCAAGGCCCGCACCGATGGGTATGAACTTGTCGCCCAGATCTTCGAGGAGACTGCGCGCAACGAGCTTGCCCACGCCAAACGCTTCTTCAGTTTTCTCGAGGGATATCCGGTGCAGATCACCGCGACCTATCCGGCGGGCAAGGTAGGCACGACGCTGCAGAACCTCGATGCGGCCCAGAACGGCGAGCACGAGGAAGGTACGGTGCTCTACCCGGAGTTCGCAACCGTGGCCAACAACGAGGGGTTCACTTCGGTCGCAGCCGTGTTCAACATGATCGCCAGCATCGAGAAAGCTCACCGCGATCGCTATAAAAAGTATCTCGAGTTGGTTGAATCCAGCTGGGTCTTTTCCGGCACGACGGCGGCCACCCTCTGGATCTGCACCAACTGCGGCTACATCACAGCCGCCCTCCAGCCTCCGGCCGTCTGTCCCGTGTGTCTGGAAGACAAGACCTACTTCACCCAACTGTAATCTTGACGCGGACCGTCAGGTCCGATTCAAAGGAGACAATATGAACCAGGCTCTGCTAAATATTTTGGAAATAGCTCTCACCATGGAGGAAAAGGGCTACTCTTTCTACAACAAGGTCGTCAACACCACCAAGAACCCCCTTGGGCGTGCGATGTTCAGCCGGCTGCGCGATGACGAACTGGTGCACATGGAACGCATCAAGACCATCATCGCCGGCATCCAGGGTGGTTCCGAGTGGAAGATCAACTACGACCTGCTCCCCAGTCGCGGACAGTCGACCGCGGAGATGTTCCGGGAGCTCGCCCGCTCCCACGCCCAGGAACTGACTCCCGACGCCGATGACGTCGAAGCCATCAACGTAGGTCTGGACTTCGAGGCCAAGGCCGTTACGTTCTACGAGGAGCACCTCAAGGACGCTCAGGACCCGCTGGAGCAGGAGTTCATCCGCAAGATGATCGTCGAGGAAAAGGACCACCACGACACCTGCCTGGAACTGAAAAGGTTCTATGCCGATCCGGCTGCGTTCTTCGTCGAGCTTGAACATCCGCACATGGATTGATCTTTCTGTGAAAACAGCTTGATTTTCACAGCCGCGTCAGCCAAGGTGCGCATCAGGCGTCGGAACGCCTGCAGGCGTCGGAACGCTTCTGTTGTTCTGTGCCAATGAGTTGATTTCCCCGGTTTTCCCGAGTTAGGCCGGTGCTTCAGTCGCTCCTGTGTTCGTTGCCCCCCTGACGACACCGGGTGGAGAAGTACCGGCCCTTTTTTTTATCCTTTCTTTTTCCATTTGCGTAGGTCGGGTGGCAGCGCCATCAGGCCGAAAAGGCCCAGCCCCAGATACAAGAACGTCTGCACTGCGTGAAGGGTCACGACGAACGCCATCCCGGGGCCCGTCACCATGGCCGAAGAGAACCGCGTGGAGAGCCCCAGGCGGGCGAACTCGTGGAAATTCCCCACGTGTCCCGGCGCGCCGGGGATGAACACGCCCACAGCCGAGAAACCCAGCACGAGCAGCGCCGAATCAGGTCCTGCCGGGAGCCCGAAGGCGCGGGCCAAAAGCAGGATCCCCACAGCGTTGGCACCCCAGTAGCCGAACGTGTAGGCGACCGCTGCGGACAGGTGATGTGAGGCCAGGGAACTCTTCAGGCCCAGGGCCAGCCTGCCCGTGATGCGCTCAAGTTCCGCGTTCAGCCTCTGTGCGAACACAAAACGGCGGGCCAGCATTGGCAGCCCCGTGAGCCTGAACAGTCCGGGCCAGGCGGACTCGGGGGCTTTCGCGATGAAGATCAGCACGCCCAGCATCACCAGGAAGATCAGGGACGTGATTCCCCAGATGCCCAGGGCCCATGCGGGTACGGAGAAGTCGTCGCGAAAGAAGCGCCAAGCGAAGGCCGAGGCGATGGCCAGCACGATCCACAGTCCGTCGAGGACGCGTTCAACGAGCAGCGCGCCGAAGACCGGACCGAACGAACTGTGTCCGGGCTTGCCGCGGAAGAACGCCGGCCGGACCAGCTCCCCGGCCCGCAGGGGGAACAGGATCACCGCGGCGAAGCCTATCCAGGAAGTCAGCCGCAGGGTCCGTCGGTTGAAGTCCGGTGGAATCAATGGGCGGATCATGCGTTCCCAGCGCAGGGTGCGCAGATGTACCATGATGAGCATGCACAGCACGAAGCCGGCAAACCACGATGGATCGAGCAAACTGAACGAGGCGAGAAAAAGATCCCAGTCGACGTCCCGGAGGGCGAACCAGCCGAACACCAGGCTGATGGCCGTGAAGAGCCAGATCATGGACGATTCCGGGGAGAAGGCCCCATCTGCTCCAGGATCCGGCGCGGGTTGGTGCCGAGGAAGCGGTCGAGTACGTCCTCGCCGAATCGTTCGCGGGTCCATTTCATGGCCTTGGCGAGCCGCTTCACCATGTGAAAGGTGTGCATGTCGGTGGCAAAAAGGCTCACCAGATCTTTCTCGAAATACTTGATCGCCCGCGAACGCTGTTCGAGATCGGTGTTTTCCTTGAGAAAAGAGGTCAGGTTAACCTGCAGGAAAAAGTCCTCGCTGACGCTGGCCAAAATCTTGTGGTTGAGGTTCCGGTACCGCTCGACGTGCGCGATGATGGGGGAATACCCCTCCATCTGGACGCGGAACAGCGCGGTCTTGAACGATTTTTCGTCGATGGAGGGGGGAAACTCCAGCAGGAATGTATCGGAGTCGCGGATCGTGGGGACTTCCTTTACTCTGAGACGGGCGGACAACTGGGCGTCGTAGTAGTTCTCGGCGCCCAGCAGGAGTTCAACGTCGGGGAAGAGGTCCTCGACCTCCTCACAAACGGCGGAGAAGACCTGCTCGATCGAGGGTCGGGAAGGATTGATCGAGTCCTGTTTCTGGTGAGGGGTGCACACGAGCGTCGTGAACCCCAGTTTGGAAAGTTCCTCCACCATCCGGATCGTCTCCACCAGGGAAGCGGAGCCGTCATCCAGGCCTGGAAGCAGGTGCAGGTGAAAGTCGATGAAGGGGACGGTCATCAATTTGAAGGGAAGCTCAGTCGATTTGACCCATCAAGATCGAATACGTAAGCTCACGCATGATTTCCATGGGTTTTCCGTGATATGGCTCGAGATTGCAGGCCGTGATGAACTGATCGTGAGCTGCCTTGAAGTCGCGCATCTCGAAGAACACCAGCCCAAGCAGGTAATGTGCCAGTGCCCAGTGATCGAAGTCCCACTTGGCCTTCATCAGAAGCTCCACGGACTCGGGGTGGTTCCCTTCGTGGAACCGGCGCACGGCAAGGAGGCATTTTTCGAAATAGAAGACTTCCCTTTCCATGACGAAGTGATCCGGAAGTTCGGTCTGGTCCGGATTCATGCCCACACACAGGAATGCGGCCGTGGGAATCAGGTTTCCCGGCGGTGTTTGCCTGATCTGGCGGGCACATTCCAGGATGTCGGTGCGGATGCGGGCTCCGCTGATCTGAGAAAACAGGGGTTCCAGAAGTGTGGTAATCGTCATGGTCGCTTCGGCTCCGGTATTTCGTCCCAGGAAATAAATGCGCCGGATCCCCGGATCCGGTCTGTAAAACCAGTCTGTAACAATACACGCTTTTTCGTGCGGGTCAACGCTTGCGCACTCTTGACTCCGGCCATGTCATACCGTATTCTCCCGAGCTGAGGTTGGGATTCCAATGACAGAGTATGCATTGAGAATTATTTCTGGCAAGTACCAAGGCGGCCAGTTCAAGATCAAGGACGATCGGGATATCACCGTGGGCCGCTCCTCCGATGCCGAAATGGTTCTCGTGGAGGACATGGTCTCCCGTTATCATTCACGGATCACCAGCCGAGCCGGTGTTCTGGCCATCGTGGACCTGGGCTCCACCAACGGCACCTTCGTCAATGGCGAGCGTGTCGGCAAGAGTCCGGTGGAACTGAAAGAAGGAGATCGCATCCTGATCGGCACCTCGGTGCTGAAGATCATCGCGATTGAGGAGACGGCCGCCGAGATCGAGGACTCCCAGGAGAAGGACTCCGGTCCCAACTCCCGCCGCTCCACCATGTCCATCACGCGGCACATGTCCGGGTCCATCGACGAGATCCCGCTGCCGGATCTGCTCCAGTTGCTGTCCACCTCCCGCAAGTCCGGCGTGCTCTCGGTGCACTCCAGTCCCATGGAAGGACGCATCTACCTCCGCAACGGCAAGGTCTACTACTGCTCCCTCAACGACAACTTCGATCTCGATCCCAGCAAGGCATTCTACCGCCTGATTACCTGGACCTCCGGCACCTTCGATCTCCTTCCGCCCGATGACACCGAATTCCTCAACGAGATCAAGGACGGAACAGAGAGCCTGCTCATGGAGGGCATGCGCATTTTCGACGAGATCAACCGGCTCAAGAAGGATCTGCCCCCGGCCGACTCCAAGATCTCGCTCGCCGTGAATATCACCAAGCCGCTGCGGGATCTCAATCCCAGCCAGCTGGACGTGCTCCAGCTCGTGCACAACCACGGCAAGTCCAAGACGATCCTCGACCGCAGCACGCTCTCCGATCTTGATGTCTACGAGATTCTCCTGATGCTCAAGGAAAACCAGTACATCCAATTTTCCTGATGCCTGCCCGTTGAGGCCACAAGCGGCCCAGCATTTTTTACTTGAGAAAGAGGAAAGACAAGCTCAGAAGCCTTCTGAAGGAGTCGGGGGCGTGTTGGGCTGTGTCCCGACGGCAGGCTCCTCCGAGGGCTCCTCGATGATGCCGGCGCGCTGCGCGAGCAGCACCAGATACCTGCAGAATTCCCGCTGGTCCACACCGGCCTCAGGCAGGTACGAGGCCTCGTAGGTCAGGCACTGCCCCCACCACACGCTGATTTCACCGAGCAGCAGCCGTCGGGCGGTGTCGAGCTTTTCATCGTCGAGGAGATCCTCGGAGAAAAAGTTGCGATCCCAGATCGCCACCTGGGTGCAGGAGGATTCATCCAGCGGGCTCACCCGCGGCAGGGTGGGAAAAAACTGCCTGGACAGCGGCACCAGCGAGATCGGACAGCAGATCCAGTCCGGCTCCGACGTCGGTTCCTCACCGAGGCACAGGCGGAGCCCGCCCAGTCGGCCATCCTTGAGCGTGAACACGTCGAGGCGGACGGGGACCTCCTGTATCTGCCCGCTGTGCCGGGTCATCGGGCGGCCTGTGGAGGCATCCGGTGTAAGGGGGGTGCCAAGCGCCTTGATCCAGGGGACCGGATCAAACCTGGGCCTCCGGATCGGGTGTTCGTCCACAGAAGAGAAGGCTGTGCCGATGGCCAGCAGTGTCATCAGCGACAGAAATGGCAGGACCTCCATTTCCTGGTAGGGGGAGAAGCCCGTCACGATCCAGCACATCAGCAGGATGCCCAGGAAGATGCGCCATCGGCGCTGACTCGACAGCAGCATCGCGATGGAATAGAAAGACGCCCACAATGAAAGGAAATAGAGGAACAACCAGAAGTTTTCCAGCGGCAGGGAAACGCGCCAGCCAGCGAACCACAGGGATGTGGCGAACGAGGAGTCCATGCGGAAGAACAGCGCGATGGCCAGGGTAAGCCCCAGCGAGACGGCCAGCGGCACGGGCCGCGCCCTGGCCCCACCCATCGGATGTTTCCCGGAATCTGTGGTCACCTGCCCGGTTCCGCTGGAACCCGTGGCACTCTGTCCTTCGAGAGGAAGAATGTCAGGGTCTACGAGCTCACGTTCCGCCGGATCAACGTGCGATCGACGCCCGGGGATCCCGGCAGGCGTCAGCAGGGGCCAGAGGAGACCCTGGAACAGGAACAGGGAGTTTCCCGTCGAGAAGAGGGTGCCGGCCCAGGACTCGGTACCGGGCATGCCCGGGGCCTGCGGGTTGAGAAGCCGGGAGAAGATCAGCAGGACCGACGGGCTGCTAAGCAGCATGTAGAAGAGCACGCTTCGCCGCGTGGGAAACTGCAGCGAGGCGTGCCACAGGAAGAGGAAGGTCAGGATCAGCAGGGAGATGGTCCCGATGTAGTACCACAGCAGGTGACCGGCCATGTGTGTCGGGATGAGCAGCCCGTTGAGCGCGAGGGCCGGAAAGGCGAAGAACAGGATCAGGCTGAGCATCCACCGGTGAAAGCGCACCCGAGTCGGGGCCCGCAGGATGAACACCGAGAAGAAGAACAGCAGGAAGAAGGAGAGGATCTGGCTCAGGTAGACGAAGAACGTCGCCGTCGGTACCAGGATCTCGAACACGGGAGGGATCTTCTCAAGCTCATGGCTCGGGCGCAGCTCGTACAGGAGGATCCGGTGCACCACGCCCTCGAACAACAGGGCGGCGAACCAGAACGAGACGGCCCACAGGCCCCCCCTGGGGAACCACGCCGCCATCGAGGGGAGTTGTCCGCTATTTGGCTTCGTCGAGACCAAATTTTTTCTCCATGGATTCGTAGTAGTCGATGATGCTGCGGACGTACTCACGCTTCTCGAGGTAGGTGCGCGGGAAGAAGGAACGCTTGAACCCGTAGATGACGTAGTTTTTCAGTTCGCGCGAGGAGATCCCGAACGCGTCGACCGCCTTTTCCAGTTCATCGGTCACGGTCGTGTTCGACACCAGCCGGTTGTCGGTGCAGAAGGTGACCGAGAGCTTGGCCTTGCGCATCTTGTTGAACGTGTGATCCGAGAGCGTCCTCAGTTCCGGGTTGGTCTGCATGTTCGACGTGAGGCACACCTCGATGGTGATGCGGCGATCGGCGATGTAGCCTGAAAGGTCGGCGATGTAACCTTCGCGGTCGGCGATGGTCGGGTCGCTGATCTTGTCGGGATTGAACAGGTAGAAACCATGGCCGATGCGGTCGGCGTGGCAGTCGGTGATGGCCTGGAAGATGCTCTCCGGGCCATAGGCCTCGCCGGCGTGCACGGTCTTCTGGATGAAGTTCTTGTGCGCCAGGCTGTAAGCCTCCTTGTGGTCGTCGGCAGGATAGCCGTTCTCGGCGCCGGCCAGATCGAAGCCGACCACAGGCACGCCGAACTCGTCGCGGGAAACCACGGAGGCGCGGACCAGCTCCTGGGAGGCTAGGCCGAACACCTGGCGAGGATCGGAGTGGGCGTGCACCGACAGCAAATCGTCGAAATATTCAGAGAACCCGCGGGCGAACATCCGCATCGCGCAGACGATGATGCCGTATTCGAACTGGGGTTCCTCGTGGGACACAACCGCGGGCTGGGTATTAAACTCGCGCTTGGCACGCTCGAAGCCCTTGTGGACGCTCTTGAGAACGTTGATCGCCGTCATGTGCCTGTGCTGGTGCAGTTGGGGGGCAAAGCGCACCTCGATGTAGCGCACGCCCTCGTTCTGGTTGTCGATCGCGAGCTCGTAGGCGACGCGCTCCAGGGCTGCCTCGGACTGCATCACTGCGGTGGTGTATGCGAAGCCGGCGAGGTACTCCTCGAGGCTGGCGTACTTGTCCTTGAATACGGTTTCGCGCAGGCCTTCCTCGGTGTACGAGGGCAACCGTACGTTGTACTCCTGGGCCAGTTCGATCAGGGTGGACAGGCGCAAGGAGCCGTCCAGGTGCAGGTGGACGTCGGTCTTGGGGATGCTCAGAAGGAAATCACGGGAAATCATGAGGTTGTCCTTTCGTCTAGAGTCCATGCCGGCGGTTCAGGACCTGCTCGACGTCGTCGTCGCGGGTCTTGAGCCGGATGGTGTCGCCGATCAGGATGCCGGAATAGGTATCGAGATAGCGCTTTTCGGTGCGTTCGCAGGGGTGATGGCTCTGGGTGGAGTAGCCGGTCTCCCGAAGCTTGATCTGGCCATTGGGCTGGAAGGTGCCCTCCACCGTGAAACGCGTGAAGAGGACGATCTCCTTGCGTCCGTTGCAGGCAAAGGTCTGGCCGTTGGTGGTCTCGCGGATCTCCATGCGGTCGTAGTAACCGGTGACACGGTCGGTTCCCAAGAGTTGCAGAGTCCAGAGCTCCAGTTCGACCTTCTGCTCTTCAGACTGTGTGGGGGTGCTGCGGCGGTAGATCCAGCTGCCAGAGGGTGCATGGGACCACAGGATGCGGCTCTTGCCTGCACGCGCATGCACCAGGTATGGCATCCCCGGTCCATCGGGGCCTGCCAGCCTCAGCGTGGTGCCCACGTACTTCGGCAGCTCGCCGTCACAGGCGGCCTGCGTGTGCTTCTTCTCCTCCTTCATGATCTTCCAGGAGCCGTCGGCGGCCGGCTCTGCGGTCAACTGGTAGACCACCAGGACCTCGTAGGCGTTGGTGTTGTTGCATGAGAAGATCGTGCGGGACTTGCCCAGCCTCGTGTAGGTGACAACCAGGTTGCGCAGATCCCCGCCGGTCCCCGGCAGCGACCAGACTTCGCGGGTCGTGAGGGTGTCGCCCTCCTCGGTGTTCTCGTCCTGGAGGCTGAAGACCATCCGTCCAGGTGAGGCCTTTTCTCCGGCCGGTTTGCGGGGACCGTTGCTCCGGCAGGCCGGGAGAAGGAGACCGAGCGCAAGCACAAAGAACAGGACGCGCGGTGTCGCGCGGGGAAAAAGCTTGGAGGAACGTGGGATTTTCATCATGATGACCGCCTGAGCCGGGGCTTCACAGGAAGGATCCGGATCTTAAATGTGCAATCCTAGTGTTTCACGCGCGCGGGCGCAACCCTTTTGTTTTTGCCCGTCGGCTTCGGACTTGCGCGCGCGCGTGACGCCTGCTACGGTTATCCGGCTCACCGGGAGTGACTCATGCTTCTTCGCCTGTTCCTGCTGCTTCTGTCGATGTCCGTCCAGTTGTCCTGCAATTCCTGCACCGGGAAGGGTGCCGGCCCAAACACCATCGCAGCCAAGGGCCCGGGCACCGCGCCCGCACCCGCGCCCGAAAAGCCGCGCGTGCCGAACATCCAGACCAGGGACCTGCTCAAGACCTCGGTCACGCTCGTGGGCCGCTGGGTCGAGAAGGACGTCCTGTCTGACGACAAGGGGCAGTGGCACTGTTCGGGCGTGGTGCGCGAGGAAAAGAACGGCGTGCTGACCATCGTGACGAACCGGCACTGCCTGGGGCTCGAGGAGCTCTCCAGGAGCGAGCCCGTGGGTGGAGACCTGGAAGTCCTGAAGTGGCAGATCACGGTGTTCACGCACAACGGGAAGGAACTCGAGGTCACCGCGCTGGACGTGCAGACAGACCTCGATCTGGCGATCCTGCGCACGCGACCGGCGGCGCTGGTGGCTGGCCGCGACTTCCTGGTCGCACCGTTCGGAAAGGACCCGGTGGAGCTGGGCGATTCCCTCATCGCCGTGGGCACGCCGCTGGACCGGACCCTGTCGGGCACCATGACCTTCGGTCGAGTCTCCTCGCTGCGCGAGGAGGGCCGTGTGATCCAGCACGACGCTGCGATCAACCAGGGTAACTCCGGCGGTCCGCTTTTCGTCGTCCGAGGCATGGATCATTTCTGGGTGGGCGTCAACACCCGCACCGTGAACAAGAAGGTCGGCGAGGGCCTGCACTTCGCGATCTCGGTGCGCGAGATCGGCAATGGTCCCACGATCACCGTTGCGGTCACCCCCGAGGGCGCCTGCAAATTGATACGCCAGCTGCACGGAGTCGGCTGCGATGCGGTGAAATGACCCATTCCTTTGGGAGTGCGGCGACTCGCCGGTCGAAGACGACCAGGCGCCGCATATTCACTCTGATAGTGCGGCATCTTAAAACTATTCTGAACCGTTTCCTGCCACCCGTGGCACTATCACCTGCGGCCGGTGCGCTTTTCACCGGAGAGGAGATTGATTATGATTAACAAATTATTTATTGTTCTGTCATTGCTTGCCATTTCCACGCTTGCCATCGCCTGTGATGACGACGGCGGTGGCGGCATCAACGCCGAGCAGTGGTGTGCGGACACCTGCCAGAAGACCGTGGAGTGCGCGCTCGGACCCACCCTTTCCGAGTGTACCACCGAGTGCGAGGAGATGGCCGCGAACATGCTCACGGATTACCTCGACGCCTACAGTACATGCCTGCTGGACGCGGAATGCACCGAACTCACCGCGGATCCCGAGATGTGCGCCACCGGGTCCGAGGCCCTGTGCACGACCGACACCGCCGACTACAACCGCGCTGCCTGCCTGAAGATCCTCGAGTGCGACGGCAACACGGATCCCACCGAGGCCGAGATCACCCAGTGCATCACCCGCCAGCACGGCGATGGCGACATGATCAAGTGCTTCAAGCCCGCTCTGGTGCAGCACACCATCGACTGCATCGAGGCTGCGACCTCCTGCTCTCCGGCCCCCGTGGCCACCTGCGTCTACGACATCCTCGGCCTCACGCTTGGCACCGGCAACACCAACAACCAACAGTAGTTGTCTCGCAACCCCTGACAGAAGATTCCATCGTCCACCGGACGCAGGGACGGAACCAACAACTGCCTTACGGTAATAAATAGTCCTTGACGATGGCCATGTGCTGCATGCCGGCGGCGGCAGAGTCCGTGGTGAGCGCGGGAGGAAAGAACTCGTCGAGGACCTCCTGGGTGAAGGTCCTGGTGTCGAAGACCAGGCCATTTGGATAAGTGAGGGTGTCGTTACCCCAGGCCGACTCGAACACGACCGGCACCTGCATGGCCCGCAGCGCTGGATCCCCCAGGACGAAGTCATACTGTTTGCTGCGGGGGGCGTTGGTGTTGACGTTGCCCAGATCGTCGACGGGATGCGGCGGGGCCACCGAGAAGACGCCGTCGGTGCCGAAGCCGGCCGCAGAGACCGAGGAGGTGCCGTTGAAGTCCCCGCCCACGACATAGAGGAATCTTCCGGGGAACGCCTGACGGTGGGCCTTGACCGCGTTGACGATCACCAGGGACGCGGTGACCTGGTCGGCGGCAGGGCTGGTGTGCAGGTGCACGCTGATCGCGAACAGATCCACCGGTCCGGGCAGGTCTATCTCTGCCCACAGCAGCTCGCGGTTGTTCAACGTGGGATCGTCCCACCAGCCGCTGGAGAGGATCGGCCAACGGCTGAGGATGCCGTTTGGGAGTTCAAACCAGGCATCGTCCACCGCCCAGTGATCCGTCCCCACGATCGCGCCGGAGAAGGCGTCGTAGTTGGCCACAGTGTTGCCCAGGTAGTTCATCTCCTGCACGAGCGCCAGGTCCGGTCGCAGGGCCTGAAGGATCCGCAGGCCGTGTCCGGAATCATAGTCCGAGTAATTGCCGCTGGTCAGGTTGCCTGCGATGATGCGGAGCTGGATCGGACCCGTGTATGCGGTGACGGACACTGTCGTCGTACCGATCACGGTGTCCTGCGTGTCGCTGCAGGTGAAGCCCGCCACACAGGTTCCGCCGCCCTGGGCGGCCGTGGGGGTGAAGATGTAGGAGTCGCCGGAGATCGTTCCCCCGCAGGTGTCCCAGGCGTCATCGACGCGCAGGGTGACCGGGTCGCCGTCGGGATCGGCACAGGAGGCCGTCAGTTTGGTCCGCAGGCCCTCCACGGCTGTGGTCGGTGGCGGGACCTCGATCACCGGTGGCGTGTTGACGCATCGCACCGTCAGGGTGCCCTCGGCCGAAAGCGGCACCTCACCGGAGTCGACCACGCGCAGGAGCAACGCGCAGGTCTCCTTCCGGCTGCAGGTCCAGGACACCAAACCGGCGGCCTCCACGACGGGGGAGAAGTTGCAGTCCGTCTCAGCGAGGTTCCATTGGAGGGTGTCGGCGGGCACGTCGGGGTCGGTCGCGGTCGCCTGGAACTCGCCGGCGTCGCGCCAGTGGAGGCCGACCTCGGCGGGCAGGTTCATCATCACGGGAACTGCATTGGCCTCGACGATCTCCACGGAGACGGTCTGTTCTGCCATCTCTCCGTGGGCGTCGGTGCAGATTACCGACAGCGCGCAGTTACTGCCGCCGTCGGTCTCGGTCGTCGGCCCGAAGACGTAGTCGCCGGTGCCGTCGCCGTGATCGGTGAGGGTGCCCGCGCAAAGAGCCACTCCCAGGACGTCCAGATGCAGATCGTCACCGTTGGAGTCAATGCAGGTGATGTGATGGGTGTAGACCACCTGTTCGGGCACCTGCAGGCTTCCGGCCGAGGTGAGCTCGGGGGCGACGTTGTCCTCGATGCAGGTCAGGTTCTCCGTGTGGAAGCCCTCCTCGCAGTCGCACGCGGCGGCGCCGGTGTCGTCCGTGACACAGGATCCGTGATCCGAGCAGGTGATTCCAGCGCAGGGATCGCCCGGACGCCCGTGATCGCAACCGAAGCCGGCGGCCAGCCACAGAATCAGGAGAAGAAGGTGAAAACGAAGAGCGATCATGGGACTCCACCGCGCGTCCGGCGCCCATCGCCACCGGGATACGCAGTACTATCCCATGCGCCAACAGAGCTGTCCAGATGGATGGATGTTGAAAAGTCCCCATTTCAGGAGGTCGGTCCATGTGCCCTGGGTCGAGCCCCTGTTGTTTTCCTGTGAAAGATCCCTAAAAGCCCACCGTCACAAGAAACAGGAAGGTGGAATACGAGGCGTAGGCCTTCGGATCGGTGTCGTTGCCGGTCCACACGGGAAAGGTGAGGACGTACTGGACACCCAGGTAAAGCGTGGGGGAGAGCGCGACACCGACGCCGGCGCCCGCCGAGAACGACGGACCGGTGAGCGTGTTTTCCTTCATCTTGAGGACCTCGCCACCGACGCCTCCGAGCACGTGGCCCATGATGAAGCGGTTGGCCTCGGTGTGCAGCATGAAGTAGCGACGGCCCTCCAGAGACAGAGAGCCGCGGATCAGGGTGCCCGCGTCGTGGCGCTGGGGGGCGGCTCCCCCGATCAGGCGCGCACCGATCCACCAGTCGCCGGTGGGACGCCAGAAGGCGCCCGCGGAGACCAGCCCGCCGGGACCCGCCGGCAGGAAGTCCACGTTGAGCATGCCTCCGGAGAGTTCCAGTCGGAAAGTCGGTGGCTTCTCACCTGCACCGGTCTCGTCGTGGAGCTTCTTCACGGGATTTCCCTTCTCGGGCACGACCTCGATGAAGCCCTCCTCATTGGAGGCGCCCTCCTCGTTGGAGAAGCCCTCCCCGGCGGGGGTGGAGGAAAACAGCAGTGCAAGCGTGAGCAGAATGGAAACCATGGATCATTCCCTGTAGATGTAGATGACACGGCTGTCGCCGACCTCGCGGATCTTCCAGCGGGCCTGGCCGCAGCCGGAGATCGAGACGTTGGCGGTGTTGACCGGGTAGAACCCGTTGGAGATGTTCTTGATCACGATGATGTTGTAGCGGCCGCGCGCCAGCGTGAACACATAGCCCGAGGTCGGTTTCTCCAGGAGCTTGATGCGCGTCATGTTGCGGCCGTTCCAGGAGACCATGATGGTGTCGCCATCGGGCTGGTCGTAGTCGAAGAACTTCACCGTGACGCTCTCGCGTGCGGTGACGCAGGTCGCCAGGGTCTTGCCCTGGTAGCCGGCGGGCAGCTCCGGCAGGATGCGCTTTTCCTTTTCCTTCTCCCGCTCATCCGGTTTCACGGGCTCGGGGGGCTTTTCCGGTGTCTGCACCTTCGTGGGCAGCTCGGGGCGCATGTCCACGGCGGCGACCTTCCGGGCGTCGGGCTGGGTGGCCACCTCGACCATGACGGGTTCGGTCATGCCGGGCTCGATCATCGATGGCTCGGTCATGACGGGCTCGACCAGATCCGGTGCCATGTCCGGCCGGGTGAGCCCGGTGGCGTCGGCGGTGGCGGGGCCCATCTGCGGCTGGTCCGGTTGCGGTGGCGTCTGCTGCATGGCCACGTTGACGGGCACGGGTGCGACGTTCATCGGGACCACCGGGGCCACGGCCACCGGGGCCATGACGGGCTCCTCGGGGTGCGGCTTGTCGGTGTACTTCTCGTGCTCGTACATCGTGGTCTTGTCGAACGGTTTCTCGCTGACGGCGTCGTACGGATACGACGTGGTGGCCAGCTGGGTGTCCTGTCGGGCGAACTCCTGCAGGGCTTCGGTGCATTGCGTGTGCCGTGCCTCGGAGACCACGGCCTCGGTGCGGGCGGTCTGCGTCTTGTTGTACTGGATGATGAACAGGATCAGGATCGCCCCGAGGGCCGATGCGATCACGTCGAGGAACGAGATCGAGAAGACCATGATTTCGCGGTTTTTCTTGTGCGACAGGTTCATGGTGCCGGTGCCTATACGTCAGGGTTGTAGAGCCGGACGACCAGGTTGTCCAGGCAGTACTGGCTCTGGACGTTGACCATCTCCTCTTCCTTCTTCTGCAGGAACTGCGCCAGCAGCACCACCAGCACGCTCTGCAGCAGCGCGACGATGGTGGTGTTGAATGCCAGTCCGAGCTTGTTGGTCACCTCTTCGGAGGAGTTGGGCTGCGACTTCTCCGTGGCATCGTCGGGGTTCTGCGCCGAAGCGACCTGCGCGATCTCGGCAGGGCGCGGGGCGCGGCTGACGTCGATGGCGTTGAGCGCCGAGGCGATGCCCACGACCGTGCCGATGAAGCCCAGCGTGGGCAGCAGCCAGGAGATGTAGCGGATCAGCGTGTACTTGAGGTCCAGGTGATGCAATTCGAGCTCCACCTGGGAATTCATGATCTCGTGAGCCTGCTGGGCCGAGGTGTGCGTCTGGAAGCTCATGGCCGTGGAGTGGATCAGCCGGGCCAGGAACAGGTTCTGTCCGGCCTTGAGCAGGTAGGCCTTTTCCATGATCTCCGGCAGGTTGTCCTTGGTGATGACCACGCTCTGGCTCTCGGGCAGCAGCCCCAGCGTGAGGCTCTTGGCCTCCTTCTGGGCGCAGACGTTGCGGAAGTACGCGTCGCCCAGGGCCACGCCGAACAGGATCCACATGATGTTCTGGATGGTGAACGGGTAGGGCAGCACCATCGACGCGGAATCGGACTGCCAGTCCAGCAGCAATTTGGCCAGCGCGCTCCCGCGCGGGAACAGCAGCATCATGAACAGGATCATCACGATCATGGCAAACGCGCCGAGGCCGATCAGGAACATGCGGTTCCGAAACAGCGACGCGAGGAGCTCCTTGTAGGCCTTCAGTTCGGACACAGGGGACATTTTCTGGACTCCAGGTAGATCACGCCGTGCACAGGGCAGCGGACGTTCTGGCTGCCGACGGGCAGACGCAGTTTGCGGATCTGCTCGAACAGGGACAGCACGGAATAGGGATGGTCGTAGAAGCCGAAGAACAGGATGTCCTCAGGCTGCAGGGTCTCGAGCACGTGTCGCTGCAGGCGGCGGCGGACGCCCTGGCGCAGAATCCATGTGCCGTTCTGGCTCACGTCCTCGATGCGCAGCATGGTCTCGGAGTCGATCAGGATGCAGTGCTCCAGGGAGATGCTCTCCTCCGAGATCACCAGCGAGCAGCGGGAGGAACGGCCGAGTTTGTAACGTTGGGACATCGCTTCGTACCCCTGTGCATGCCGCTACCGGTTCCAGGAACCAGGCACACAGATGCCGTAGAAGAGCCGCAGAATCGGATCCGCGAGCTGCTGGAAGGTCTCGTTCTCCAGATAGGCCTCGAAGTCGATGACGTTTTTCTTCCAGTCCAGCTCCTGGAAGTCCCACGTCACGCCCAGACCGCCGACCTCGTAGGCCAGGCCCTGCCACCAGGCTGACATCAGGTCCTGCTCCTTCTCGGGAGGAAAGCCCCTGAAGAGCGGTCCGAAGTAGTCGTGCGCATACAGTTGGTGAAGCTGGCGCAGGCAGATCGCCGGCTCCACGCGGTGCTCGCCCTCCTGCTCCAGCAGCAGGCGGGTGCGATCGATGAAGTCCTGCTTCTCCACGTCGGCTTCCATGGTCGCGAACAGTTCATAGAGCACCCGCAGCATGATCTGGCCGAGCTGGTGCTGCCGCTCGAAGGAGAAGCGGAAATAGTGGTTGAGAAACGGCATCACCGCGTTGGAATCCATGTGATAGGCGGCGGCCCAGGCCTTGCCGTGGGCCAGCTCCACCACCGTGAATGCCAGCGGCAGCGATTCTTCGGGGCCGAGGTGCCCGGCCCGCAGGGTGCGGTGGGCCGAGTAGACGATCGTGCTCGCGCAGAACGCCAGGGGGTGGTACTCGGTCTGCATCTTCTGGACCCAGAAGTCCGGTGAGCGCCGCAGCAGGTGGGAAAACCCCCGCAGCAGCAGCATCCGCGCCTGCACGACATGATAGGTCCATTCAATCTCCTCGTAGCGCATGGTCCAGTCGTACTGGCCCAGTTCCGTTTTCTTCAGGCCTCGCAGGATCTGCTTGAAGGCCGTGACGATGGGCCCGGAGTAATGCGGCAGCAGGAAATTGTCGTAGGCGAGGAAGTCCCACGCCCGCTTGAAGAACTTGGACGGACCTGCGCACAGATCCTGAAGGCGGGTCAGGAAGCGGTCGAAGGGCATCGAGGCGAGGGCCTCCCCGCAGGCAGGGACGTCTCCTTCGACACCGGACAGCGCAGCGAGCACCTCGGAAAAGTTCTTTCCCTGCGTGTTCTTCTCTCCTCGCAGGTGCTTCTGCAGGGTGTCCAGCTCGACATCGACGACCCGCGGGCGCAGCGAGCTTCCCTCGGGGCCCAAATTGTCGCCGGGGGTGTCGGCGGTTCGTGCGGCGAAGACGTGCAGCAGCTCCCGCCCGATCTTGGTCTCCCGCTTGATGTAGTCCTCTTCCCAGTTCTCGTACTCCCAGGTCTTGCGGCGGTCGCTCGTGGTGACGCCGAGGTCGTCGAGCTGTTTCTCCATCGGGTTCCAGAGATATTCCGGCAGATACCCGATGAAGCCCTCGCGGATCAGGGTCTTGATCTCGAGACGGGTCAGGATTCCCTGTACATACAGATAGTAGGCGACTTCTTCGATACACTTCATCCCGACGTTTTTACCACCGAACTCGCTACAATCACAATATTTGGTGCATCTGTCGGACGGGGACCTCGATGTGCTGCCCACCGGGGCGTCAAAGGGCTGGGTTGAACTTTATTTCGTGTCCCGGCGGCCTGTACAACCGGGGCAAACCATGCTAGGTAACTGTAAAAGGGGTGCTGTCATGAAAAAACTCCGGATTGCAGGTGTGCTTGGGCTGGGGCTGTTCCTCCTGTTCTCCTGCGCCAAGGGCGCCACGGCGCCCGAGTTGTGCGGAAACGCCGCGAACGATCCGCTGGAGGGCTGCGACGACGGCGCCCGTGTGGACGGAGACGGTTGCGATGCCGATTGCGCGGTCGAGCCGGGCTACATCTGCACCGGCGAGCCGAGCACCTGCCTGAAGTCCTGCGGCAACGGGACCCTCGACGCGGGCGAGGACTGCGACGGCCCCGGCGAGACCGCCACGTGCAACGCCGACTGCACCACCTCACGCTGCGGCGACGGCATCCACAATGCGACGGCCGGCGAGGCGTGCGACGACGGCGGACAGACCGAGTTGTGCAATCCCAACTGCACCCTCGTGGGCTGTGGAGACGGCGTCACCAACACCTCCACCGGCGAGCAGTGCGACGGCGGTGGGGAGACCGCTTCCTGCAATGCGAACTGCACCTGGTCCTCCTGCGGCGACGGCATCACCAACGGGACCGCGGGCGAGGGCTGTGACGATGCTGGTGAGAGCGCGGCCTGCAATGCCGACTGCACGGTGTCCTCGTGCGGCGACGGCA
>JAHITJ010000132.1 GCA_018817795.1 Myxococcota bacterium
ACGCCAGCCCTGTTGACCCGCCCGAGAACACCGCCAGGCCCAGCGCAGCCAGGGCGAACACGGTCAGCGTGATCCACGCCGTGGCGGGCGAGAGGCGGCCGGCCGCGATGGGCCGCAGGCGCTTGACCGGATGCAGGCGATCCATGGGGCGGTCACGCAGGTCGTTGAAGAAGTACACCGCCGACGAGGCCAGCCCGAAGGCCAGGGTCATCCACAGCGCCGCGGCGAACCGATCCGAGAACAGGTTGTGCGAGAACACCAGGGGCGCCAGCACGAAGATGTTCTTGGTCCACTGGCGAAGCCGCATGGTGCCGAGAATCGCGTGTAAAAAGCTGATAATCATGTGAGTGGGGTTTGCGCGCCCAAGAAGTTTCGAACTTCTAACCTTCGGTTCCGTAGACCGACGCTCTATCCAATTGAGCTATGGGCGCAAAAATGTAAAAGATCAGCGGAGAGTGAGGGATTCGAACCCTCGGTACCCTTTTGGAGTACACACGCTTAGCAGGCGTGCACCTTCGGCCTCTCGGTCAACTCTCCAAAGTGCACGGCCCTTGCCACAAGCAACAAGAGCATATCGCGGAGGAGAAGGGATTCGAACCCCCGGTGCTCTCGCACAACGGTTTTCAAGACCGCCGCCTTAGACCGCTCGGCCACTCCTCCAAGAGCAGAACCAGCGGCGACGCCGGGACCCTCTTCCATCGGCCCAGGACCGATGCGACAGGGCGGCTCCCCGCGAGCGAACAAGTTCTACAGACGCACGGGATCCTTGTCAAGCTGAAAAACACTACTCCAGAGGAATAATCCCCTTCTTGTAGCCCTCGGTCACGGCCTCGGTGCGGTTGGTGACCTCGAGCTTGGCGTAGATGTGCTCGAGGTGCGTGCGCACCGTGGCCATGCTCACGTGCAGCAGTTCGGCGACCTCGCGGTTGGAGAAGCCCTTGGAGATGGTCAGCAGGATCTCCTGCTCGCGCGGGGTCAGGTTGTGGGGGCTCTCCTCGATGACGGGGAGCTGGTGCTGTGAGGGCCGCGCCGGAGGCCGGATCTCGGGCTCGGCGGTCTCGGAGGTCTGTCGGTTGCGGAAGCGGCGCAGCAGGTGCCGTGCCAGGTGCGGCTGGATCACGCTGCCGCCGGCGGCGACCTCCTGCACGGCCTCGACCATGCGCGCGGCCGAGATGCCCTTGAGGATGTAACCGGATGCGCCGGCGCCGATGGCGGCCATGACGCGGTCCTCCTCGTCGAAGATCGTGAAGATCAGGATCTCCACCTGCGGGGCGCGCACCTTGATGCGGGCGGTCACCTCGATGCCGTCGATGTCGGGCAGGCCCAGGTCGAGCAGCACCACCTTCGGGTTCAGTTTCAGGGCCTTCTCCACGGCCTCAAGGCCGGTGGCTGCCGTGTCCAGAAGCTCGATTCCCTCGGCGCGCCGGAGCAGCCGCTCCTGCTGTCGCCGGATTTCGGGTTCGTCCTCGACCAGCAGCACGGTGACCGGGGTGGTTGCATCGGACACGGGAACCTCACTATTCGTCGTAGAAATGCAGCGTCTCCACGTCGCGGACAGGCAGCGCCGCCAGCACCGGAATCATCTCCGGCGGCCAGGCCACGCGCAGGGCCACGTTGCGCGTCTCGAGGACGCCGGGACCCTCTCCGTCGTCGGAGCGGCCCTCCTGGACATCCAGGAGCGCATAGAACCGCCCGCCCTCGACGGTGGAACCCGCAGGCATGTCGATGTCGACGACGGTGGAATAGATATGCCCTGTTCCGTCACCGCGGTCAACGATTTCCCAGAAGCGCATCTGCTGGGGCCAGTCCAGCAGGCCGCAGGTCTGAACCTCCCAGTAGCCGTGCCAGGGCTCCAGTCCGTCGGGAGCCGGATGGGGATAGACCTCGTGGGTGTGGTGATGACCGGTGATGTGCAGCACCACGTTGGGGCACGCGTTGAGCATGTCCACCAGGACCGTGGCGTTGCTCCCGACGTCGCGGGCGCAGTGGTGGCTGATGATGACGATTAACTTGTTGGCGGCCGCCAGGGTGTCGAGGGTCGCCCGCAGCCAGTCGATCTGTCCCTGCGACATGTACCCGGCCGCCGAGGCCGCCACGCCGCCGGCCGAGCTGGTGTCGAGTCCGACCAGTGCCACGGGAAGCCCCGGGACGGGCTCGGGATCGACCCAGTAACTGACGCCCTCGACGATGTTGTCGCTGTTGAAGCCGTGACCGGTGGGGCCGTTGCGGGTGGCGCCCATGACCATCGAGATCCACGCCACGCGGTCGATCCAGTGCCGGTCGGGATCGGCCACCAGATCGCGGACGGTGTAGGCGTCGTCGCTGAAGGGGATGTGACAGCGGTCGGGGGTGGCTGAATAGCAGTAGCCGCCGACGCACACGGGCTCGTCATAGCAGGTGGGGACCACGGAGTCGGAGATGAAGAGGGTGGCCTTGTCCCCGGTCGGATCCGCCACGGCGAACGACATCGTGTCGAAGTTGCCCAGCACGAGCAGGTCATGGTTGCCCTGCACGCAGTACCATTTCAGGTCGGGGTGCATCCCGACGCCGGTGAAGGGGTCGTGGGGATCGGGGCGACCGGCCGGCAGCGGATCGTCGTCTGCGCCCGTGTCGGGATCGATGGGGAGCCCCTCGACGACGCGCAGGAACCAGTCCAGCTCGACGTTGTGTTTGTTGTCGGTGAGATCACCTGAGAACACGATGAAGTCGTGGGGGCGGACCTCGGCGAAGGCGTTGACCGTGGCGATGGCGGCGTTGAGGTTGTGCACGCTCCAGGGCTCGTGGGGACGCCAGGCGGAGGCCGAGGCCACCGGGCTGTGGATCGATCGCGCAGGGCTCTCCTCGTCGACGACGTGGATGTCGGTCATGTGCGCGAAGTAGGCCAGCGAGGAGACTATTGCCGCTTCACCCGAGGCCACCGCGGCGGCGCCCAGATCGTCGCGATCGATGTGCGGCTCTCCGGGTCCCTTGCGCGTCAACCCGAACAGGCTGCGCAGGTCCTCGAACTGTGGGACCGCCGCGAGCTGGCCGACGATGGTCTCACGAACGGTTGTGACCGGACGGGGCAGCGGCACCTCGGCGTCCGCGTCCGCGTCCGCGTCGGCATCCGCGTCGAACAGGTCGTCACCGTCGACGTCGGCGTCGGGGAGGTTGTTCAGGTTGTTGGTACTGTTGTTGCCGTTGGGCGTGCTCGAGTCGCACCCCACGACGAAGGCAGCGGTTGCAGCTGCCCCCGAGGACAGCAGGAACTGGCGGCGATCCATTTCCAGGAAGGGAGTTTCCTTGTTCATCTGACACCCTGCGTCAATTCGATGTATGGAGAGAATGAAAAAAGGATTGGCTTGCAGAAAGGAGCCTTCAGGCTCATTTCCGGACGCGGCGACGGATGCCCATCAGGAAGGCGCCGGCCAGGAACAGGACCAGGGGGAGCGAGCGTCCGTTGACAGGCTTGGAGCCGGCGCTGCAGGAGCAGCCGTCGGGCGCCGTGCCCTTGGGATCGCCGGTGCCGGCGTCGGGATCGTCCTCGCCGATGCACTGGCCTTCGATGCACTGCTCACCGTCTTCGCAGAGGTTCGTGCCATCGTCGACCAGACCGTTGCAGTCGTCGTCCACGGCGTTGCAGGTCTCGGCCGTCGGGCTCTTGGCCGTGCAATCGCCCCAGTTGCCCGAGGAGCAGATGCGCACGCCGGAACCGCAGGCGGTCTCACAGGCCTCGTACAGGTCGTTGTCGATGAAGCCGTCACAGTCGTCGTCCACGGCGTTGCAGGACTCGATCGTCGGCCACACGGCGTTGCGGCACTCGGTCCACACGCCGGCTTCGCAGATCTGCTGGCCCAGCTCGCAGGCGCCGGCATCCAGGCCGC
>JAHITJ010000133.1 GCA_018817795.1 Myxococcota bacterium
AGAACTTCCTCATCAGCAGCAGGGCGGTCGACCGGATCGCTCGCCGCTGCGTCGACGAACCGGGCAGGCGGGTGGTGGAGATCGGAGCCGGGCTGGGCACGCTGACCAACGCGCTGCTGGGCCTGGGGCTGTTCGCCGGGGAGGCAGGGGACCTGCGGCCGGGCATCGTGCACCGCATCGACAAGGACACCTCGGGGCTGCTGGTGGTCGCGCGCACTCCCGAGGCCAAGGAGCGCATGCAGGACCTGTTCGCGAGGCACGACCTGACCCGCCAGTACCTGGCGATCGTGCATGGGAGCATGCCCCGCGCCGAGGGGACCTATGACACGCTCCACGGGCGGCATCCGACCGCACGCCTGCGGTTCTCCACGCGCGTGGAGGCGGGGAAGCGGGCCGTGACGAACTGGCAGGTGGAGCGGCGCTTCGGTGATCACGCCACGCTGGTGCGCGCGACGCTGCACACGGGCCGGACACACCAGGTTCGTGTGCATTTTTATGACGACGGCCATCCCTTGCTGGGCGATCAACTCTACAAAAGAGCCTGCCATGACCAGGCAGTGCTGGAAATCGCTCGGGACCTGGGGCGTCAGGCGCTGCACGCCGCCGTGCTGGGATTGCGGCATCCGTTCACGGGGGTCGACCTGATGTTCTCCTCCGAGCCGCCGGCGGATTTCCAGGCGGCGGTGTCGCGGCTGGCCGCACTCAATACTTGATCAGAACCCTTGCTCAAATGCCCGTCCTGTGATTGACTCTGTCGCCCATGAATTCCATCTCGACCTACACACGCCACATTCTCGGACACGAAACGGTCATCGACGGCTTTGCACAGGCCGCCGCGCAGGACCGTTTTCCGCACGCGTGCCTGTTTGCCGGTCCCGACGGCGTGGGAAAGCGTACTTTGGCCGTGGCTCTGGCGTCGTACCTGCTGCAGGACACAGCGCACAGTTTCGACCGGGTGCGGGACGGGATTCATCCGGACTATTTGTTTGTTGACACCGCCTGGGGCGTGGACAACGCCACTGCGACCATCAAGATCGAGGCGATCCGCCAGCTCGAGGAGCGCATCGTGGTGGGGTCGTTCGAGAGCGCGCGCCTGGCCGTCGTCATCGATCCGGCCGACGCGATGACCGATTCGGCGGCCAACGCGCTGCTCAAGACCCTCGAGGAGCCGCCCGCAGGGGTGTACTTCTTTCTCATCACCTCGTCGCCGTACAAGCTGCCGGCCACCATCCGGTCGCGCTGCCAGATCTTCCACTTCGCGCCGCTCCCGGAGGAGCAACTGTTTGAACTGGTGCGGCTCAAGATGCCTGATCTGGAGCCGGATCCGGACCTGGCGTCCCTGTGCGACGGCAGCGTCGGTCGCGCGCTGTCATTCTACGCATCGGAGTCGGTCTCCCGGTACCCGGCGCTGGCCTCCGAGATCCTGGGGCTGGCCTTCTCGGGCTCCCTGCCGGATCTGTTCGGTGCGGCCGAGACCCTGGCCCAGCTGGAGCGCGACCAGGTCGATGCGTTTTTACTTGTATTTTCAATGAAAATCCGGGATCGATTCCTGGGTCGCGGGGCAGCCGAGCCGCCCCGTCCGGCGGATCCGGTGGCCTGGCAGCAGGCCGTGGAGCTGGCCCGCGCCGATGTCGTGGCCAACGTCAACCGCCGTGTCGTGCTGGAAAACCTGCTCTGGAAACTGAGACGAACATGACCAGAAGACCACACAAGAGACATTCCGGTCCGGGGAATCCGGACTCCCGTCCCCGTCAACCGCAGCCCGCCGGACAGGGATCGCCCGCCCCCGGAGTTCCCTCGGGTCCCGCATCCGACGCGGGCTCGGCAGCCCGCTCACGGCGCCGCCAGGGTGGCGAGAACCCCTCGGCACGCCGGGACCGTCCCGCCGTGGAGCTGGTGCAGTACGGCCACGACGAGGGCCCCGAGACCTTCACCGCGGAGAACTACACGGGATATGACGTGCCCGCAGGCTGGACCGAGCCCGATCCCTTCGGGGACGACCTGTTCACGGACCTGGCGCCCGGCTTCAAGCCCGACGCGGCCGCCAGCTACCTGTACGCAGTGCATGTTCGCTGGGGCGTTCCCCCGAAGATCAGCGAATTCCACTCCGAGACCGGGCCGCTGCAGCCTGGTGACGAGGTGCTCTGCGAGACCGAGAAGGGTCAGTTCTTCGGCGAGGTTACCAGCGGCACGCGCCTGATCACCCGCGGTCGCAACGAGCACCCGCGTCGTGTGCTCCAGCTCGCCGCGCCCGAGGACAGGGGCCAGTTCGAGGCCCATCGCAAGATCGCGCAGGAGGCGTTCTCCTTCGCCGCCACCCGGATCCGCCAGTTGAACCTGGACATGAAACTGTTCTATGTCTTCGTGCTCTCCGGCGGCGACAAGATGATGTTCTATTTCACGTCCGAGACGCGCGTGGACTTCCGCCGCCTCGTGCGCGACCTGGCCGCCCGCTTCTCCATGCGCATCGAGATGCGCCAGATGGGGCCTCGCGACGACTCCCGCATCACCGGCGGCCTGGGCATCTGCGGCAAGGAGTTGTGCTGCGCCTCCCACCTGTCCAAGTTCCTGCCCGTGTCGATCCGGATGGCCAAGGATCAGAACCTCGTGCTCAATCCGCAGAGCGTCTCCGGGCAGTGCAACCGCCTGAAGTGCTGCCTCGCCTATGAGCAGGAGTTCTACCAGGAGCTGCGGCAGGGCATGCCCAAGCTGGGCAAGAAGATCGACACGCCGCATGGCATCGGCCGAGTGCTCGACATCAACCTGCTCACCGGGCAGATCCGCATCCTGCTCGACGACGGTCCGATGGAGATGTTCACCCGCGAGCAGATCCTGGCCATGCGCCAGGAGCAGGCCGCCGCCGAGCCCTCTCCCGAGCCCGAGGCCGAACCCGAACCGGAGCCCGAACCCTCATGAGCCTTTTCTTTCGTCCTCCCCCGCGCACAGAGCAGGGGATTGTCCGCGATCTGTCCGACCCGGCGCCACGGGTGAGGGCTGCCGCCGCCCGCGAGCTGGGGCGTGTGGAGCCTGATTTTCCCGACCTGGCGAAGCTGCTCGAGAAGGCCATGTCCGATCTCGACGTCTCGGTGCGGACCTTCGCGATCTATTCCGTGCTCGAGCAGAAACTCGAGCTGACGCTGCGCGAGTCGATCCACAGCGCCCTCGAGGACTCCAGTTCCGTGGTGCGCGAGGCTGCCGTCATCGGCCTGGTTGCGCTGCCGGACCCGGACGCGGCCGATCGGCTTCGGACGCTGGTGGCCGATCCCGACGCCGCGGTGCGCTATCAGGCCGTGCTCTCGGCCGCCGAGAAGGGGCTCGACGATCTGGTGCCGACCTTCGAGGCCATGCTCGCGTCCGACGGTGACCCGCGGGTGCGGGCCAACCTGGCCTCGGCCCTGGGGGAACTGTCGCCTGTGCCCGTCGAGACCCTGCGGCGCGCGGTGGCCGGGGACAAAGACGAGGAGGTGCGGTTCGAGGCGGCGATGGCGCTGTCCAGGGTCGCTGCCGAAGGCGCCTCGGCCCTGCTGGTACCTTTCCTGTCACGCAACGACATGTTTACCGACTGCCTCACCCAGCTCTGCGCCCTCTCGGATGCCTCCATCAGGCCCCAGGTTGAGTCGCTCTACGGCAGGGTGTTCCAGTCCACCCTGCACCGCCTTCAATTGGGAGCCCTGCTGGCGCGTCTGGGGGACGATCGGGCCCGCGGTCTGCTCCTCTCCAAGACCCGATCCTTCTCCTTCGAGACCCGCATCTGGGCGATCCACTGTCTGGGCCTGTCAGGTTCCGACTGGGCCCGGGAGACGCTGACCGGGATTCGCGATCACAAGCCCGATTCCCAGGAGGCCGAGACCGCCAGGGACGCGCTGGCGTTCCTCGACTCGACCTCTCCGGTGGCCCCGAAAAAACCCGATCCCACGACGGGCCCCGTCGATCCCGCGACGTTCCAGGAGCCGACGACCCGATGAAGCTGCACGACACGCACGCTCACCTGCTGTTTCCGGCCCTCGCCGACCGGCTGGAGCAGGTGCTGGACAATGCCCGCCGTGCAGGCGTCCTGCGCATCACCGTGCCCGCGCTGGGGCCCGACCCCGCCGAGCTGGCGCGCACCCTGGACTTCGCCGCCCGCACGCCGGGCATCACCGTGATCGCCGGCGTTCACCCGCATCATGCCTCGACCTCCACGCAGGTGTTCCTTGACGCGGTGTCGGCTTCGGCGGATCGGCTGGTCGCCTGGGGCGAGATCGGCCTGGACTTCCATTACGATTTCAGTCCCCGCGACGTGCAGGCTGCCGTCTTTGCCGAGCAACTCGATCGCGCGCGGACCGCCGGGCTGCCCGTGGCGCTGCATGTGCGCGAGGCCCACGATGAGACGCTGGCCCTGCTGCGGGAACATCCCGCGTCGCAGGGCTCGATCGTGCACTGCTTCACCGGGGACGCGAAGACGGCGGAGAAATATCTCGACCTCGGCTTTTTCATCAGTTTCTCCGGGATCGTGACGTTCCCGAAGGCCCTCGAGGTGCAGGAGGCCGCCCGGATGGTTCCGGCGGACCGGCTCCTCGTGGAGACCGACGCACCCTATCTGGCGCCGCGCACCCATCGGGGCCGCACCTGTGAGCCCGCCTACGTGCTCGATACCCTGCTGGCGCTGGCCGAACTGCGTGGGGACGAGCCCGGGGCGCTGGCCGCGGCCGCCTGGGACAATGGCCATCGGGCGCTGGCGGCCCGGGGCGGCGGTCTGGAACTGACTTGACGGAAGGATGGTGAACCCATGCTCTGGTTGTCTGCGGTCGAATTGATCGGCGGCTTTTTGCTGCTGGCTGTGGCGGCAAACTGGCTCATCGCCGGCGCCTCCTCGATGGCGCTGCAGTTGGGCATCTCCGCATCAGTCGTCGGGCTCACCGTCATCGCCTACGGCACCTCGCTGCCGGAGATGACCGTCAGCGCGGTATCGGCGGTGTCTGGAAATCCGCAGATCGCCCTGGGTAACGTCATCGGCTCCAACATCGCCAACATCGCGCTGATCATCGGCCTGACGGCGCTGTTCCGCCCCATGCCCGTCGACAAATCCTTCCTGCGGCGTGACTTTCCCGTGCTGGCCCTGGTCACGGGCGGGGTCATCGTCTTCCTGGCCGACGGCACGATCAGCCGCTTCGAGGGCATGGTGCTGTTCCTGGCCGGACTCGCCTACACGGTGTTCCTGGTCATCTCGACGCGAGGTAAAAGGGACGAGGCCGCTCCCGAGGACGAGCCTGCCACCGGGATGTCCAGGCCCCGGCAGGTCCTGCTGATCGTCCTGGGCCTCGCGGGGCTGCTCGCAGGGGGCCGGCTGGGCGTCATGGGGGCCATCGGCTTCGCCGAGGTCTTCGGCCTCTCCGAGCGGGTCATCGGCCTGACCATCGTCGCGATCGGCACCTCGCTGCCGGAGCTGGCCGCGAGCCTGGCCGCCTCGTTCCGGAACCAGTCCGCCATGGCGCTGGGGAACATCCTGGGGTCCAACATCTTCAACATCATCTTCGTGCTGGGCGTCAGCGCCATGATTCATGCCATCACCGTGCCCGGCGGCCTGCCCCTGCAGGTCGACCTCAACGTGATGGTGGCGTTCACCCTGGCGTTCGGACTGTTCATGCTCACGCGCCGCCGGGTCTCCCGCCTCGAGGGCGCCCTCCTGGTGGCGGGCTATGCTGGGTACACCGCATACTTGGTGGTGATCTAGGAGACCGGCGTCTGAACGCCGTTTTCCGTGGCCTGTAGAGGCTTTTTCTGCTACAAAGCCGCTTCTGGGTGGAGTAAGGCGATGCTTCCCGACAATTACGAGATCAATGCGCTCCTGACGAACCTGAAAGACCGCATCGAAAAGATGCAGCGCATGCTGCGCGTGCCGGAGAGCCGCGAGCGCGCCGCCGAGCTCGAGCAGCTCACCCTCGAAGGGGATTTCTGGAACCAGAAGGAGCGTGCCCAGAGCCTGCTCAAGGAGATCGCCGACTGCAAGAACCGCATCGGCGACTACGAGGAGATGGCGCGCGCCTTCGAAGACGCCTCGACCCTGATCGAGATGGCCAAGGAGGAGAAGGACGACGCCGTGCTGCTCGAGGGCTGGGAAGGCCTTCAGCAGGTCGACGCCAAGATCGGGCAGATCGAGCTGCGCCAGATGCTCTCGGGCGAGCTGGACACGCAGAACGCGCTGGTGAACATCAACGCCGGCGCCGGCGGCGTCGACGCGATGGACTGGGCGGAGATGCTGCAGCGCATGTTCCTGCGGTATGCCCAGCGAATGTCCTACAAGGCCACCCTGCTCGACGTGAACCAGGGCGCCGAGGCCGGCATCATGAACTGCACGATCATCATCGAGGGGGCCTACGCCTATGGCTACCTCAAGGCCGAGTCCGGCGTCCACCGGCTGGTGCGCATGTCCCCGTTCGATGCGGCGGCCCGCCGCCACACCGCGTTCGCCAGCGTGCTGGTGACCCCGGATCTGGATGACACCATCGAGATCGAGATCCGCGACGAGGATCTGCGGGTCGACGTCTACCGCTCCTCGGGGGCCGGCGGCCAGCACGTGAACAAGACCGAGAGCGCCGTCCGCCTGACCCACCTTCCCACGGGCTGTGTGGCAGCCTGCCAGAACGAGCGCAGCCAGTTCCAGAACAAGGCCACCGCCATGCGCATGCTCCGCTCGCAGCTGTACGCGCTCAAGCAGAAGGAGCAGGAGGCGCGCATGGACGGCATCATCGGGACCAAGCAGAAGATCGACTTCGGCTCCCAGATCCGCTCCTACGTGCTGGCGCCATACCGGCTGGTCACCGACCATCGCACGGAACTGAAGATCGGCAACGTCGACAGCGTGCTCGACGGGGACCTGCAGCCCTTCATCACCGCGCTGCTCGTGCAGCAGCAGGAAGAGAAGGGCGTATGAACGCCAACTCTGCGGGTGCCTTCGAGAGCACCATCGCCTTCCGGTATCTGCGGGCCGACCGCTCGCACTGGTTCGTGGTGCTGATGTCGGTCGCCCTGCTGGCGCTGGGCGCGGCCCTCTTCTACTGCGCGGGATCCTTCGGCTCTCGCCCCGATTTTCTGAAGATCCTGCCCCACGGGACCTGCTACTACGGTGGCCTGATCTCGGTGGCGCTGGGCGTGGGCGTCCTGCTGTTCGCGCTGATCCTGGCCGTCTTCAACGTGTACTCGACGATCTCCATCTTCGGCGTGTTCCTCGGGACGGCCACGATGGTCGTGGTGCTCTCGGTGCTCGGCGGGCTCGAGGGCGAGCAGACGCGCCAGATCGTGAGCTTCTCCCCCCACGTGGTGATCACGCGGCCCAACGACGAGCGGATCACCCAGGCCACGCCGGTGGCCGAGAAGATCAACAGCGCCCTGAAGGGGCTGCGCGTGGAGGCCGTCATCGCGCCGTACATCGAGGAGGAGGTCCTGCTCAAGGCCGTCGCCTATGAGGCCTCCCAGGGCGTGCTGCTGCGCGGCCTCGACCCGAATCACCCCACGTTTGACCTCGAGCGCCACATGAAGCAGGGGACCCTGCGCAACCTGGTCTCCGAGGCCGCAGTGAAGTGGCTCGACGCGCAGGTCGTCTATGGAACCTACACGATCACCGGCGATGGCTACTCGTTCGTGCCGCCGTGGCCGTCGGACCTGCCGGGCATCATCATCAGCACCGAGCAGGCGCGCACGCTGGGCCTGTCACTGGGACACACCGTCGACGTGATCAGCCCGCGGGGCACCATGACCCCGACGGGCCCCGTGCCCAAGTTGATCCGCTTCCGCGTGGCCGGCCTCTATGGTACGAAATATTTCAAGTATGATCTCCGCTACGCCTTCACCACCCTCGAGCACGCCCGCAAGTTCTCGGCGCGCAACGACCAGCTCACGGGCTGGGAGCTTCGCCTGCAGCACCTCGACGAGATCGACCGCACCGCCGACGGGCTCTCCGACGTGCTGGGGAAGGACTTCGTCGTGGGCACCTGGAAGACCCAGAACCGGGCGCTGTTCTCGGCGATGAAGCTCGAGAAGGTCGTGATGTTCATCATCCTGGTGGTCATCATCCTGGTGGCTGCGTTCTCGATCACGGCCAACCTGATCATGGTGGTCATCGACAAGCAGTCCGAGATCTCCATCCTGAAGGCCCTTGGGGCCACGAACCGCTCCATCCGCTCGATCTTCATGCTGCAGGGCGTGTTCATCGGGGTGCTTGGACTTGTGCTGGGCATGCTCGCGGGACTGGGCGTTTGTGCGTACATGGCCAATGTGGGCATCCGCATGTCCGAAAATATATTCATGTTTGCCCGCATTCCCGTGTCGGTGAGCGTGTTCGACGTGGTCTCGATTTCCCTGTCCTCCCTGATGCTCTCGTTGCTGGCGACCCTGTATCCGGCCCACAAGGCGGCCGTGATCTCGCCCATCGAGGGCCTGACCGCCGAGGACTGACCGTGGCCGGAGCGGCGGGGATTTTCCTTGCGTGCTTCCCGCCGATGAATAAAGTGAATCCGTTCCAGGTTTGCCTGTGACGGGTTCGTCCCGCGGAGTTCTGATGATGATGGATCGACAGAAGCGATTGTTTGTTTACATGATCCCGTTCGTGGTGCTCGGTTTTGCCTTCGCCATTTACCTCACCGTGCTCCATATCAAGGTGTTCAACCAGGCGGACTTCCAGGCCGATTCCTCGGTGTGCTCCATCGGAGAGAAGGCCAACTGCGAGACCGTCGCCGAGAATCCGTACTCCGTGTTCCTGTTCATGCCGGTGTCGGTGTGGGGGATCCTGGGCTACCTGTTCATCGGCGCGGGGGTGATCGCCGGTCTGTTGGCCCGCTCCCGGCGCCTGCCGCTGGTGTATCTGCTGGCCTTCGTCGGGTTTGCCTGCTGCACGGCGCTGCTGCTGGGGTACATCTCCATCACCAAGATCTCGTCGATCTGCATCTTCTGCTTCGGCCTGTACTTCCTGAACTTCAGCCTGCTGGGGCTGGTCGTCTACGGTCTGTGGCGCGACAGGATCAACCCGTTCAAGGGCGCGCTCGAGTTGTTCATGTGGTTCATCAAACACCCGCTGCACCTGGGGGGCCTGGGCGCCACCGGCATCGGGCTGCTCCTGGCCGGCTTCCTGTGGTACCCGCGCTACTGGGTCCCCGCGACCGCGCCCGCGACGGATCTCTCCATGGCCACCGGCATGACCGAGGACGGCCACCCGTGGATCGGCTCCGAGAGCCCGCTGGTGGTCATCGCCGAGTACAGCGACTTCGAGTGTCCGGCCTGCGCACGTTATCACGGGCAGGTCCGCGAGCTGGTGGCCCGCAACGCCGACACGGTCCGCCTGGTACATTACAACTATCCGTTGGACAAGGCCTGCAACCCCATGCTCACCGAGCCCTACCACCTGGCAGCCTGCGAGCGCGCCAAGCTGGGGCTGTGCGCGGCCCGGCAGGGCAAGTTCTGGCAGGCCAACGATCTGATGTACGCCAACCGCAATACCCGGTTCTCCGCCTACCGGCTGTCGCTCTCGCTGGAGCTTGACGAGGCGGCGATGAAGGCCTGCATGGCCGACCCGAAGATCGCCGAGCACGTGAAGGCCGATGTCGCCCGCGGCAACGAACTGAAGCTCGACGAGACGCCTGCCTTCTTCGTCGACGGCGTCCGCATGCAGGGGCTGGGGCAGATCGAGAAGCTCATCACCGAGCGCACCCGGCTCGAGTCCGGCGTCGACGGGCAGGGCCGTCCCTGGATCGGCGCGGCCAAACCCGACGTGACCGTTCACGAGTACAGCGACTACCAGTGCCCGTTCTGCAGCCGTGAGCACCGCAAGGTGCGCCGCATCGTGGCCCAGAACCCGACCCGCGTGCGGCTGGTGCACCATCACTTCCCGCTGGACCAGGCCTGCAACCGCCTGGTGACCAAGCCCTTCCACGCCCGTGCCTGCGTCCTCGCGAAGATGGCGACCTGCGCTTCAAAGCAGAACGCGTTCTGGGGCGCCAACGACCTTCTGTTCCAGAAAGCCAACCACGGCATGACCGAGAAGGACCTGGCCGCCAGGCTCAAGCTCGACGAAGCCGGGCTCACCGCCTGCGTCAAGGACGCCGTCACCGCCGAGAACCTGCGCAACGAGATCGAGGAAGGGCTCCTGCTCAAGCTCGACTCCACGCCGGTCTTCATGATCGACGGCAAGGAAGTCCCCATCCAGCGGCTGAAGCAGGAGATCGAGAAGCGCCTGGCCGCCCCCGCCACGGCCGCCGTGCCGGCGCCTGCACCTGCTCCCGCTCCTGCGCCGGCTCCCGTGCCATAGCGAAAAATTAAGAATTTACGTTCCGGCTCTTTCCTCTCGTTTCCCAGGGTAGGGCGCACGTGGGACCGTGCGCCCTACCCTGGGCTACAGTCCGTATAAGGATGGTCCGGCGCCGGGCTGGGGGGATGGGTCCGTCGCATGGAACGGGCAGGGGGTGAGAACGCGGGCAGGCGCATGGAACGGGCGGCCGGCGTGAGCTGACGAAGACGCTGGAGGGACGTTCCGGCAACGTTGTTGCCTCAAATGGCGGGCAGGTGCCCGGTTTGGGATGATCCGGCGCGTGCGTTGACGCGCCTCAGTGCTGGGGCCACGGGCAGGGGGTGTGAGCGAGGGCGGGCGCAGGGAATCTCTTCCGTCTTTTCTGCGGTAAAACTCTTATGTCTTTTTCCTTTTCCGTTTACTTCGGAGTTCAGATGCCGCCAATCGTGACAGAAGCACTTCGACGGCCGTGAGCGGGGTCCGTCAACATGGCGGACAGCCCTCAGACCGTCGCGACGGGGGAGCGTCACAATGTTACTGAGCGCTCCGACGGATCCGACACCGGTCCGCCACAATGACGGCATGCACCTGGGACGGTCCGACACCGGTCCGCCACAATGACGGCATGCACCTGGGACGGTCCGACACCGGTCCGCCACAATGACGGCATGCACCTGGGACGGTCCGAGACCGGTCCGCCACATTGCTGCCAGGTGCTTCGACGGGTTGGATAGGGCTCCGTCACCGTGGCGGCGAGCGTGAAAGAGGACGGACGCAAGGAACGGGCAGGGGACGTGAACATCTGGCAACGATCTTTGGGTTGGAGATGAATGGACCGGAGGTCCTGTTCGTACAGGAAGTTCGGAGGGCCCTCGTGATGTTCGCCCGCATTTTTCCAATACTGTTTATGGGGTACGCCTCCTGTGCGCTGGGGTTGGGCGCCGGTGTCGGCGTGACCGTCGACACGCGCGGCACGTGGACGGTGCTGCTGTCGCTCCAGGCGAACAACCTGGGCGTGCGCGTGGAGCCCCAAAAGACCCCGCGCACTGAGCAGGCCGCTTATCTCAACCCCATGGAGATCAGCGGCGGCCTGCGCCTCAACGGCGAGCACGGTCGCGCGGCCGTGCTGCGCATGGACCTGCCGGGCGTGGCGTTCTCCCAGGACGAGCTCGACGGTGGCTGGGGGTACAACGCCGCGCTGTTCATGCGCAACGAGATCACCTGGCCGCTGGACGGATCGAAGTCTTCGGTGGCGATGGGGGCCGTGGTGAAGGGCGCGTATATGAATCATCTGTCACTGGAGCAGCTCAAACGCCTGGAGAGCCGGCCCGAATGGCCCGATGGCTGGGCGATTCACAGCATTGGCCCGGGGGCCTCGGCGGCGTTGATGCATGACGACGACGGGTGGTACGGCCAGTTCACGCTGTCGATGCTGTACGAATATCTCAATTATTTTTATATCGGACTTTAAGCGTAAAGCACATCTGCAACTATTTCTTGAACCTGTACAACTGGCAGCAGGGGTCATTGTTGGGGCAGGTGCAGGCGCCGCCGGTCCGGCAGCAGGGGCGGGCGGCGTTGGCGCAGTCGTAGGACAGGCAGCGGAAGATCATGCGGCTCTGCGGATAGTCGATGGTGAATTCGAAGAAACTGAGGAAGCTGTGGCCCAGGATCAGGTCGATCTGGGGCACGTCCGGGAGCGTCTCGGCCCAGAGGCCCTGCCAGTAGGACGTGGTCGACCGGATCGCGGCGACCGAGAAATAGTTGGGTCCGCCTTCCTTCTGCAGATCCACCTCGGCCACGGCCGCGCCGGAGAGCTCGGTGTCGCGGAAAAAGGGGTTGGTCAGGGTGGGATTGCGGCGTGCGTACTCCTGGCCGCGGCGGCGGGCCAGCTCTGCGCAGGCGCCGATGCTCGACGAGACGCCTCCGAGGATGGCCATGCGGGGGAGATTCACGATGCGCTGGGTCTGCTGCACGCCTTCGGGCAGCGGCACGGAGACGTCCTCGACGGCCGGCGTCAGGCCGTTGGTTTCCATCTGATAGGTGATCCGCTCGAACGCGCTCTCGGTCGTGAGCATCTGGGGGGAGCCGGTGGCCACCAGCGCGAACATGTCGATGCCGGTCACGGGGTAGCGACCGTTGACGGCGGCCGGCGCCATGGTCGGATCGTCGGGCCGCAGCGGGAACGGATCCGGGTTCATGCACACCTGCACGGTCACGCGGGTGGCGGGCAGGTCGTATACCTTGTTGTCCACGATGAATTCGCCGCCGCCGGACAACTGGTAGGCGATGACGGCGTGGCCGTCTTCGGCAAGGTCATTGCCCGTGGCGGGCTGCTCCTTGAGCAGCAGGATGTTGGGCCAGCGGGTGGACGTGTCGTCCCAGAAATACGAGCACTGGCGGTCGGGGCGGTAATAGAACCGCGCCGCGAACTTGCGCAGGATGTCACCGCCGAGGATGCCCTGGAGCGGCAGCCCGGGCACGAGCTTGGTCGCGTCGGGGACGGCCCACACGGGCAGATTCGCGAACGCCACGCGTGCGGCGACGGGCTCGGTCGGATCGACCGACAGGGAGTCCACGATGGCCAGGCTGGTCTCTTGCAGCACCATCTTGCCGGTGGGGACCGTGTCGTTCTCGATGATGGAAACGGGCACCTCGGTGGCGATCAGGAACGACTTCACCGAGTCGGAGCCGGCCACCGGCGCGCTGGGATGGGCCTCGTAGTCGAGCACGACGCCCACCGTGGGCGGGATCGGCCCTGCCGGATTCAGATTTTCCTGCACGGTGATGGGAATGCAGTACTCCAGGAACAGGGGCCCCGGCGACGGGTCGCACGCGACCAGAAGACAGGTCGCTGCGGAAAACAGCAGCACCAGGAAGAGATGAAAACCGGTTCGACGCATGACCGGCAGTTTTTCATGAATCCGCAAGAGAATCAAGACTTGACTGGTCTGACTGCAGGGCAGTCGAGTTCTAACTCAATTTATAGCTGAAGGGTCCACTCCCCCCGAAATCGAAATCGAAATCGAAATCGGTCCAGAAATCCGAAGGCTTCTTCGTCACGAAAGAATGGACGCTTGCCAACCAGCCGTCGAGTC